>JAIKWU010000053.1 GCA_024684455.1 Bacteroidaceae bacterium
GTCGATAGCCTTCGCATCGTCTTTCTCCACTCCCACACCGTTGATATATGAAAGGGCAAGTGCATACTGCGCAGGTGCATAGTCCAGACGAGCCGCACGTTCGTACCATTCCACAGCCTTTTGGGGACTCTTCTCCACTCCGTAGCCCACCATGTAGAGGCCACCGAGCTTCAGTTGCGCATCGGGTACGTTTTCATTGGCTGCCGACTCGAAATACATCGCCGCCAATTCGTAGTTTTGTGCATTCAGGGCCAGCACACCCTTCATGTACGTCTCCTTGGCATCCTGCCCCATTGCTGAGCCTACCATCAGGAAGAGGAGCAACATCGTCATTAGCTTCTTCATTTTATCGATTATTTAATTGTTCATAGATTCCGCCAGCATATCGGCACAGCGTTCGCCATCGATGGCTGCAGAGACGATGCCCCCCGCATAGCCGGCACCTTCGCCACAGGGGAAGAGGCCGCGCAGACGGACGTGCTGCAAGGTGTCACGGTCGCGGAGAATGCGCACAGGACTGCTTGTTCGGGTCTCCACACCAATCATCAAGGCCTCGTTGGTGAGGAAACCGTGCGAAGTCTTTCCGAAATGCAGGAAAGCCTGTTGCAGCCGTTGCGTAACGAAGTCGGGCATCCAGAAATGCAGCGGCGAGGAGACAAGTCCTGGCGTGTATGACGAGCGAGGCAGGTCGGCCGACAGACGGTTGTTGACGAAATCAGCCATGCGCTGTGCAGGAGCCGTCTGCCGTCGTCCGCCCTGTTGCCAAGCCAGGCGTTCCAACCATTCCTGAAACTTCATCATGACCAACGGACTGCCGTCGCCAATTAGTTGCTGCACATCCTCGACGTGTGTTTCCACCACCATACCGCTGTTGCTCCAAGGCGAGTTGCGCTGTGCGTTCGACATTCCGTTGACGACTACCTGCTCAGGACCTGTCGCAGCAGGGACGACCGTGCCGCCTGGACACATACAGAAGGAATAGACGCCGCGTCCCTCGGCCTGAGTGACAAACGAGTATTCGGCCGTCGGGAGATACGCTCCTTTTCCCTCCTTATTATGGTACTGTATGCGGTCGATGACATCGGCAGGATGCTCCAGACGCACCCCGACGGCAAGCGGTTTCGCCTCGATTTCAACACCATTGGCATAAAGCCAGCGATAGACGTCGCGAGCCGAGTGGCCCGTGGCCAGGATGACGGGACCCGACAGAGACCCACCCCCAGTCCTGACACCCACCACCCTATCATCCTCCACCAGCAGTTCGGTCATTTTCGTTCCGAAATGCACCTCGCCGCCACAGCGGAGGATGGTCTGACGCATCCGCTCGATGACAGAAGGCAGGCGGTCGGTGCCGATATGGGGATGTGCATCACTGAGGATGGAGGTCGAAGCGCCGTGCTGACAGAATACGTTGAGCACCTTCTCGACGCTTCCACGTTTCTTGCTGCGCGTGTAGAGTTTACCGTCGGAGAAAGCCCCTGCGCCACCCTCACCAAAGGAGTAGTTCGATTCAGGGTCAACAATCTGTTCACGGCCGATGCGAGCCACATCCCTGCGACGCTCATGCACATCCTTTCCTCGCTCGATGACGATGGGGCGGATGCCCCGTTCGATGAGTCGCAAGGCGGCAAACAGTCCGCCAGGACCTGCCCCCACGACAATGGCCTGTGGACAGCCATCCACATTGCTGTATTCGGTACACTGAAAGGCCTCATCTTCAGGTTCCTCATTCACATACACTCGCACCGTCAGGTTTACGTAGATGGTGCGCTGACGTGCGTCAATGCTTCGTTTGAGCACCCGTACATGGTTCACTTCATGTGGGTTGAGTCCCTTATCTTCTTGCAGAAAACGCTTAATGCTCTGCTCGTTGGCTGCCTGTTCGGGCAGAAGTCGCAGTTGTAGTTCCTGTATCATGGTTCGGTGAATGATTGTGCAAAGATAAGCATTTTTTATAAGACGACCAACTTTGCCGCCCAAAACACGGCTTCGCGAATGCACCTCCAAGTACTTGGATTTTTCACGCTAAGCACTTGGCGTGACGACGCTAAGCACTTGGGGTAAAAACGCCAAGCACTTGGCCGTGTATTTTTTCTGCATTCACATCTTTTATATTTTGCGATTTGGCAATTTGCCAGATTCTTCTTAATTTTGCGCAAACTAAAGTGCGAATATGAAGAAAGTGCTGACATTTTTACGCCGTTTGCAACGAAACAATAACAAGGAGTGGTTCGCGGCGCACAAGGAAGAATATCTCGAGGTGCAGGCACGTTGGAATGCCTTTTGCGAGGAACTCATCGCTCGCATTGGCGAGTATGACCCGACGGTGCGCGGGCTGACGGTGAAGGACTGCACCTACCGCATCTACCGCGACGTCCGTTTCTCGAAAGACAAGTCGCCCTACAAGACCCACATGGGTGTGTACGTGTGCCGTGGCGGCAAGAAATCAGGGTTCAGTGGCTATTACTTCCACGTCAGTTCGGGGGAGGACCAGTTCGACATAAACGGTCACTTACTGGCTGCGGGTGACTACATGGCCGACCCACGCACGTTGCGTGTATTGCGTGAGGATATCGAGAACGGCGAGGGTGACTTCCGTGCCATCGTCGATGCGGCAGCCAAGGAAGGTTATAGCATGGACGAAACATGGAAACTGAAACGTGTTCCCAAAGGGTTCGACCCCGAAGGGCCCTACGCCGACCTGCTGAAATACAAGGTCTATTGCCTCGTCGCCAGTGCCGATGACGACTTTGTGCTGGCTCCCGACCTTGCTCAGCGTGTAGCCGAGCGATTCCGCATCACCAAGCCGTTCCTCGACTATGTGAACCGAGCCATCGAGTATGTGCAGGAGGAGTTATAACAGTTCCAACATGCGAAACATTGAGCAATTGAAAATGATATGAAAATGAAATGGAAAATGGCTGCTCTGCTTTTGCTGTATGCCCTGATGGCAACGTCGGTGCCGGCGCAGCGGAAGTGGACCTTACAGGACTGCCTTGACTACGCCCTGGCGAACAACATCCAGTTGCGCCAAAGCCGGCTGACGGAGGCACAGGATGCGGAGGACGTGCGCATGCGACGTGCGGCCCTGCTGCCGAGCCTGTCGTTCTCGACCAACCAGAATGCGTCGTGGAGGCCCTGGAGCCAGTCGTATGTGAACCTGTCGGGCGGCACGATGACCTCGACGAGCAGCGAAGTGAACTACAACGGCTCGTATGGCCTGAACGCCAACTGGACCGTGTGGAACGGAGGCCGTAACCAGAAGAACCTCGAAAAGAGTAAACTGACGGCCGAGATGGCTGAGTATGCCACCGAAGAGTCGGCTAACTCGATTCAGGAACAAATCACGCAACTGTACGTCCAGATTCTCTACCAGGCCGAAGCCGTCCGTGTGGCCGAGCAGGTGCTCGAAGCCTCGAAAATGCAGCGCGACCGCGCGGCCGAGATGGTCAACGTGGGCAGTCTTGCCCGCGTGGATTTGAAGCAACTGGAGTCGCAGGTGAGTCAGGACGAATACACCGTGGTCAACACCCGCACACAACTCGACAACTATAAACTGCGGCTGAAACAACTGCTCGAACTAGTGGGCACGGACGACTTCGACGTGGCGATTCCCACAGTGAGCGATGCCAACGTGCTCAGTCCTGTTCCTTCGAAAGAAGAGGTCTATGCCAATGCCTACGGCGTGCGTCCCGAAATCAAGAGCAGCCGCCTCGGCATCGAGCAGAGCGAACTGGATGTCAACATCGCCCGTCGCGGCTATCTGCCCAGCGTCAGCATGACAGCGGGCATGGGTACGAACAACAGCAGCGGCATTCACACCGACCTGACGGAACAATGGCGCCGTAACTTCAGCAACAGCATAGGTCTGACCGTCTCGGTGCCCATCTTCGACAATCGACAGAACCGCACCAATGTGCAGAAGGCCAAACTGTCAAAAGAGGCTGCCGACCTCTCACTCCAGAACACAGAGCAGGAACTGTACCGCCAGATTGAGTCCTACTGGCTCAACGCCCGCAATGCCCAGCAGCAGTATGTGGCTGCCAAAGCCAATGTCGAAAGTATGCAGGAGACTTACGGACTCGTCAGCGAACAGTTCCGACTGGGACTGAAGAACATCGTCGAACTGACGACTGGCAAGAACAACCTCCTGCAGGCCGAGCAGCAACTGCTCCAGTCGAAGTACACCGCCCTGTACAATCTCGCCATGCTGCGTTTCTATCAGGGCGAGCCCATCCGCTTATAAACCATCTCCAGCATAATTCATTTACCCTCATGAAAAAGAATATATCCTTGTACTTTGTACTTTGTACCTTGTACTTCCTCACTGTTGCTTGCAGCAATTCACCCAAAGTGACCTACACCACAGAAGCCGCCCGCAAGCAGAACATCACCAGCAGCATCACGGCGACAGGTACGATTGAGCCTGTCACCGAGGTCGAAGTCGGTACACAAGTCAGCGGCATCATTGCCCACATCTACGTCGATTACAACAGTGTCGTCCATCGTGGCGATGTCATCGCAGAACTCGACAAGACGAACCTGCTCAGCGAACTGGCTTCGGCGCAGTCGAACCTTGCCAACGCCCAAGCCAACCTCAGTTATCAGTCAGCCAATTATCAGCGTTTCAAGACGCTCTACGACAAAGGTCTCATCTCCGCCAACGAGTATGAGCAGGCACGACTGACTTACGAACAGGCACGCCAGCAAATCGTCGTCCAACAACAGAACGTGCAGAAGGCAAAGACCAACCTCGGCTATGCCACCATCACCGCACCCATCGACGGAGTCGTGCTGGCGAAGAAGGTGGAAGAAGGGCAAACCGTGGCTTCGGCAATGACGACCCCGACCCTCTTCATCATCGCACAGGATCTGACCGACATGCGTGTCATTGCCGACATCGACGAGGCCGACATCGGCGGTGTGAAGGAAGGACAGCGCGTCACCTTCACCGTCGATGCCTATCCCGAAGATGTCTTCAACGGCAACGTCACACAAGTGCGACAGCAAGCCACGACCGAGAGCAACGTCGTGACCTACGAAGTGGTCATCTCTGCCCGCAACGACGACCTGAAACTCAAACCTGGCCTCACAGCCAACGTCACCATTTACACGGCCGAGAAGAACGACGTGCTCGCCGTGCCTTCGAAAGCACTGCGCTTCCAGCCCACTGAAGCCATGCTGGCAGAGGACGAAACCATTGAGAATGTGGATGCCCCGCAGAAAGTATGGAAACAGGACGGCAAGGTGTTCCGTGCCATCGCCGTGCAGACAGGCATGACCAACGGCACCCTCACCGAAATTACGGCGGGACTGAAGGAGGGCGACGAAGTCATCACAGAGTTCCAGATTGTCGGCGGTGAAGAAGAAGCTGGTCCGCAGCAGCAGAACAACCCCTTCATGCCCGGACCGCGCAACCGCAACCAGAACCAGCAACAGAAGAAATAATGGAGAAAAAGGTTGTCATCGAACTGCAGGACGTACGGCGCGACTTCATTGTCGGCGAAGAAACCGTTCATGCCCTGCGCGGCGTCAGTTTCAAGATATACGAGGGCGAGTTCGTCACCATCATGGGCACGTCGGGCTCTGGTAAAAGCACCTTGCTCAACCAATTGGGATGCCTCGACACACCGACCAGTGGCGAGTATATCCTCGACGGCACGCCTGTTCGCAAGATGTCGAAGTCGCAGCGAGCCAAGTTGCGCAACCGCAAAATTGGCTTCGTCTTCCAAAACTACAACCTGCTACCGAAGACCACGGCGGTCGAGAACGTAGAGTTGCCGCTCATGTACAACACCCGATACAACTCGCGCCAGCGTCGTGAAGCCGCCGTCAAGGCCCTGCAAGCCGTCGGACTCGGCGACCGTCTGGAGCACAAGTCCAACCAGATGTCGGGCGGACAGATGCAGCGTGTCGCCATAGCCCGAGCACTGGTCAACGATCCCGCCGTCATTCTCGCCGACGAAGCCACTGGCAACCTCGACACACACACCTCGTTTGAGATGCTCGTGCTCTTCCAAAAACTACATGCCGAGGGACGCACCATCATCTTCGTCACACACAACCCCGAGATTGCCCAGTACTCCTCACGCAACATCATGCTGCGCGACGGCAAGATCCGCGAAGACACACAGAATCCGCACATCCTCTCGGCTGCCGAAGCACTAGCCAATTTGCCGAAAAACAACGATGAATAGAACACAATGAGTTTCCTCAATTTAATGAAGGTGGCCATCCGAGCCATCGCCGCCAACAAGTTCCGCTCGTTCCTTTCGATGCTCGGCATCATCATCGGCGTGGCAGCCGTTATCATCATGATGGCCATTGGACAGGGTTCGAAAGAGAGCGTGCGGCAGAACATCCAGCAGATGGGCACCAACGTGCTCACCATCCGTCCTGGCGCCGACCGCCGTGGTGGAGTGCGCCGTGACCCTTCGGAAATGCAGACGCTCAAACCCATCGACTACGAAACCATCTTGAAGGAGAAGAAGTTCGTCACCTACGTCTCGCCCGAAGTCACCGCCTCGGGTCAGGCCATCTACGGGGCCAACAACACGACAACAAGTCTCTATGGTGAAGGCATCGACTACTTCGACATCAAGCAGTGGCCTGTCATCAAGGGCGAAGAATTCACCGAAGAAGATATCCGCAAGAGCGCCAAAGTCTGCGTGGTCGGCAAGACCATCATCGATGAACTCTTTCCCGACGGCGCCGAGCCTGTCGGCAAGATGATTCGCTTCAAGTCCATTCCCTTCCGCATCGTCGGCGTGCTCAAACCGAAGGGCTACAACTCTTGGGGCATGGACCAGGACAATGTCATCATCGCGCCCTACACCACCGTGATGAAGCGACTGCTCGCCCAAACCTACTACTCCAACATCGTCTGCTCGGCCATCACCGAGGAGATGTCGAACGATGCCATCGACGAACTCACACAAATCCTGCGCACCACGCACAAACTGAAAGACGACCAGGAGGACGACTTCACCATCCGTTCGCAGCAGGAGATGATGGAGACGATGACCTCGACCATGGACACCATCACCATCATCCTCGTCGTGGCTGCCGCCTTCTCGCTACTCGTGGCAGGTATCGGCATCATGAACATCATGCTCGTCTCTGTCACCGAGCGCACGAAGGAAATCGGCCTCCGCATGTCGGTCGGCGCCCGTGGCATCGACATCAGCAACCAGTTCCTCATCGAGTCCATCATGATCAGCATCACAGGCGGCATCATCGGGGTCATCGTCGGCTGGACAGGCACCTACGTCTGCGAACTCTTTGCCCTGCCCACCAGCATCCCCTTGTGGTCCATCATAGTCTCGTTCGCCGTCTGCACCGTCATCGGCGTCGGTTTCGGATATTTCCCTGCCCAGAAGGCTGCCAACATGGACCCCATCGAAGCCATCCGTTACGAGTAAAACATTTATCTTGCTTACAAGCAGTGGATAAATATGTGTTGCGTGTCTATACGTAAAAAACGGGGGACTATTTTGACGTTTGTTTCTTTTTACATAAATTTGCACTTGTCAATACGTTTCATGACATTATTTTGATTATTCAACCCTATAAATCTTTCGATTATGAAACAACGACTACTATCTTTCCTGCTGCTTGCACTCCTGCCCTTGCTGGCTGTGCAGGCTCAAATCACAGATTACGACTTGTACATCTGTGGGACGCAGGTAACAAGCGCGAATGCCTCGAACATCCTGGGTGACGGAGCGTTCAGTTACAATGCTTCGACGAACGTGCTGACTGTTCAAAAGGACGTCTCGGTCGAAAACAAAAACATCATTGAAAACGGCATCGACGGCCTGACGCTCAACATCGCCAGAGACGTCACCTTCAGTTCGTACGGCGACCAACTCATGGTTTATAACAGAGAGAATTGCAGCATGACCGTCAAGGGCGACGGCAAATTGACCATGAGCAATGCTGAAGGCATGGCCGGATGCTTCTACATCCAGGGCGATGCCACGTTGACCATCGACGAAATGGAAATCGAGGCCCAAGGCCAGAACATCTTCTGGGGCAACAAGTCCTCTGAAAAACTCGTGCTGAAAAACTCGTATATCCATGCCAAGTGTGCGGGTGGCGGCTTCGGTGCCATCTTCGAACTGGGCGGGGGCATCACGTTCGAGGGCTGCCACATCGCCCTGCCGCTGGGTGCCTACGTGGACATGACCATCTTCATGGGTATTGTCCAAAGCAACGGACAAATCGCCCGCGATGTGACCATCGAACCAGGTGAAGGAGTCGAATACTATCCGCTCCTCATCTGCGGCCAGTATGTCAATGCCAACAATGCTGACGACGTTCTCGGCGACGGTGTCTTCAGTTACGATGCCGAAGCAGAGATACTGAGGGTTCATGGCGACTGCACCTACAATGAAGACAAACTCATCCTGAACGAAGGCGTCGAAGATTTGATTATCTTTACGGCTTCCGACTCCAAACTGTCGGGACCGACTACTATTGTCAGTGTGGCTGCCAACACCATCTTCTCAGGTCCTGGCAAACTGACCCTGCAGTCGGCCGATGGCACGGCCATCGTGGTGAGCAACTTCAAAGCGGTCAACTTCGAAGAAGCAAACGTGGACATCACAGGATTCAAAGCCTTCATGAATACCGGCAGCACAGGGTTGCTGACTTTCAAATATTCAACCGTCCATGCGAAAACACAAAACACAGCCTTTATGTGCTATGCCGGCTTCGCCTTCGACGACTGCGAAATCACACAGCCTGAAGGCGGCACGATACAAAACTTCCGCATCGTGGACAGCGAAGGCAACGACGCTACGGAAGTGACCATCGAACCTAAAGTCGAGACATACGACCTCAAGATTTTCGGTCAGCAAGTGACCTCACGCAATGCTGCCGACATTCTCGGTGACGGTGCGTTCAATTACGATGCCGAGAACAAGGTGCTCACCATCAGCGGCGATGGTAATGGGGACCACGCTGTGAGCAGCGAAATTGCGGGTCTGACCGTCAAAGTCACGAAGGATGTGACGCTGACAACGACTTATGCCGGCTGCACCTTCGAAGAAAATGCAACCATTACAGGCCCAGGCAAACTCACGATTAAATCAAATGATTGTTGCATCTACGCAATCAACGCTACCGTGACCATCGACAACATGACCATCTCGGCAGACGGTAAATGGGGATTTGCCGGCTGGCCAGCGAGCGAACACCTCATCGTCCACAACTCCAAGATTTATGCCAAAGGTTGGGCTGGCGCCATCTGCGACTTCACCAGCATCACCATCGAGGACTGCGAAATCACACGGCCTCAAGGCGGCCATATCGATGGCGGCAACATCGTGGACAGCGAAGGCAACGTGGCAACGGAAGTGACCATTTCTTACTACGAGACATACGGCATCTTAATCTGCGGCACACAGGTGACAAGTGTGAATACCCATGACATTCTCGGTGACGGAGCGTTCAGTTACGATGACGATAACAAAGTGCTCACCGTCAAAGGCGATGCAAGCAGTAACACCACCGTCATCTCCATCAACTTCTATGGTGTAACCGTCCGAGTAGAAAACGATGTGACCCTTACCTCTTCTGGCAACGTGCTTCGTAACGCCACCGTCATCGAAGGACCAGGCACTCTGACACTCATTTCGACTGAGGGTACTCCCTTATGGAGAGACGGATACCTGACCATCCGTAATACGACAGTGAATGCCTACGGTTTAGGCGGTATTGCCGCAAATCCCGACTATTTGTCCCCAGAGTTGATCATTGAAAACGCCAACGTCCACGCCAAGGGAACCATCAATGGAGCCATCTACGACTTCAACAGCATCGTCCTCAAGGACTGCGAACTCACCCTGCCCGAAAACGGCTATATCGATGGCGGCACCATCAGGGATAGCGAAGGCCACATGGCAAAGGAAGTCATCATCAAAGCCCTCAAGAAATACGACCTCGCCATCTGTGACACTCGGGTGACAAGTGACAATGCCAGCGACGTGCTTGGCGATGGCGTGTTCAGCTACGACGCAGAGACCAATGTGCTCACCATCAGCGGAAATCATGTGGAAGAAGAACCCAAATATATCATCGAAAATAGTATTGACGGCCTAACCATCAATGTGGCAACCGATGCTGAAATGTACGGTATGTTTGTCCTATATGCCAATACGACTCTGACCGGCGAAGGCAAACTCACACTGGATGCATCCAATAATTGCGGCATCTATGCTTACAATGCCACACTCACCATCGAGGACATGGATCTCGAGATATCTGGTGGCTGGGGCATTGCAGGCAATCCGATTGACGAACACCTCATCGTCCGCAACTCCACCATCCACGCCACAGGTTGGATGGGCGCCATCTGCGATTTCAGCAGCATCACCCTCGAGGACTGCTTCATCACCCTGCCCGAAGACGGCTATATCGATGGCGGCAACATCATGGACAGCGAAGGCAACGTGGCAAAGGAAGTGACCATTGTTCCCCTCATATCGTACGGCCTCTACATCTGCAATACACAAGTAACGACAATAAATGCAGCAGACGTGCTGGGTGACGGCGTGTTCAGTTACGATACCGACACACAGACGCTCACCATCAGTGGCAACCATATTGAAGATGAGGCAATTGAAATCGTCCGAAATTGGATGAGCGGACTGACCATTAATGTGGCGACCGATGCTGAGATGTACGGCTTTTTCGACTTGTTTGGCAATACGACCCTAACAGGCGAAGGCAAACTCACGATTAATACAGCCTATGATTGCGGCATCTATTTGGAGAACGCCACACTCACCATCGAG
>JAIKWU010000093.1 GCA_024684455.1 Bacteroidaceae bacterium
AGTTAATAATATGGTTCATACGTTGTGTTCCACCCTTCGGGCAGATAACACCTGCAAAGATACAAACTTTTTTCTGAATATCCGCAAAGGGGAAGGGTAAAAATTTTGCGATGGCTGGTTTTCTCGTTTGGCATGAAATAGGATAGAGGATGAGATGGTGATGCTCACCATCGGCCTACGACCGACAGGGTAGGCACCGACAAATGCATTTGCCGTGCCAACCTATCGGACGTAAGATTCCGCTCGCGGAATCGCCCTCCTCTGTCCGATTTCTTTCGTATCATCCGCAAGGAATCCGTGCAATCTGTGGAATCTGTGGAGAAAATAATTAATGGATAATTAACGGCTCATTCATGGGAATTATACGTTGCGCCGCAGGCAACGATCTTTTGTTCTATTTTGTTCTAATTGTTTCTTATTTGTTTCCAAATCGATATTCATGGGAATTTTCTTTCGGTTTTGGGAAAAAACATGTAACTTTGCAGTGCTGAGTGAATGACTTGGCTCCACTACGATCATAATAAAAAAAATACGTGAGATATGAATTGCTTTGAACTTAAACGTCTGTTTCTTACTCTTTTGGGCATGGCAATGGTTGTGGCCGCCCAGTCACAGCAGGACTTTACGACTCCTACGACGCTGTTCGTGATGCACAGCAGTGGCAACCATCTGGGGATGGCGAGCGACTATGGCGGACAGCTGGAGACGGCGAAGGTGGTGAGCCCGCAACGGATGACGATTGTGCCCGACGGCAATGGCTACTACTACATCCGCGAAAAGGGCAACCGCTATCTGTCGAAGCTGAACGCATGGAACACGACGTTCGTCACCGACTCTGCCACCGACGATGCGAGGTTCTCGTTCGAGCAGGCTCAGGGGGCATACATCCGCATTCGCTGCAAGGGCAACGGCCAGTACTTGGGCACCGACAGCAACGATTCCGGCAGCAAGGTGTTCTCCGACAAGAACGGCTCCGACATGAAGCACTTCTGGTTCTTCAGCGAGAAGGTGGATGGCACCATACCCGTCGACACGCTCTCGTATGTGGTGTTCCCCTCGCTGGTGCGACAGAAGTTCGAGGGATGGGGCGTGTCGCTCTGCTGGTGGGCCGGCCAGTGCGGCAAGTGGACCGACAAGAAGATTGACGAGATTGTGACATGGCTGACGAGTCCCACGGGACTGAACTACAAGCACTTCCGCTATAACATCGGCGGTGGCGACGACCCGGAGAACAAGAACTGCACGCCTCACCACATGGGCAATGGCAAGGGCCTGCGCGCAGAGATGGAGGGCTTCAAAGACTTCTCGGGCGACGACTACCACTGGGACCGCGACGAGGCTCAGCGCAAAATCATGCTGAAGATTCGTGAGAAGCGACCGGATGCGGTGTTCGAGGCCTTTAGCAATTCGTGTCCTTACTACATGACCTATAGCGGCTGCGTGAGCGGTAATGCCGACGGTGGCAAGGACAACCTGAAGCCTGAGTACTATGAGGAGTTTGCCC
This sequence comes from Bacteroidaceae bacterium, assembly GCA_024684455.1. Lineage (GTDB taxonomy): Bacteria > Bacteroidota > Bacteroidia > Bacteroidales > Bacteroidaceae > UBA3839. The sequence continues at coordinate 1,505 of JAIKWU010000093.1, forward strand.
ATTATCTGGTGGACGTTTGCAAGCACTATAAGGATGAGTACGGCTTGGAGTTCAAGACGCTGGAGCCGTTTAATGAGTCGGTGACGAATTTCTGGTATGCCAACGGCCCACAGGAGGGATGCCACTTCGACTATGATTCGCAGGTGAAGTTCATCAAGGTGCTCAAGCCCATTCTCGACGCATCGGGCCTCTCGACCATCATCTCGGCATCCGACGAGACGAATGTGGGACTGGCGGTGAACGGCTACAAGGCATATAAGCAGGGCGGTGTGCTCTCGAAGATTGGACAGTGGAACACGCACACTTATTCGGGAAGCAATGCCGACCGCGTGCACATGGCATTCCTGGCTCATCAGGACAAGATGCCGCTATGGATGAGCGAGGTGGGTGCCGGCGGCAATGGCATCGGCGGTAACCTGAGTCTCACGCAGAAGCTGTTCGACGACATGCGCTACCTGCAGCCGGAGACGTGGATAGACTGGCAGTATATGGAAGAAGCGAACGACCAGTGGTGCACCATTCGGGGCAGCTTCAAGGACCAGTCGTACGCAAGGGTGAAGAACTTCTATGTGCGCCAGCAGTGCTCACGCTTCATCAATGGCGGCTATAGCATCGTGACTTCGCTCTGCGACCAGTCGCTCGCCGCCATGAACGAGGCACAGGACACGCTGGGACTGGTGCTGATGAACGAGGGCAGCCTGACTTATCACTGTGTAGACCTGTCGCAGTTTGCCGGCCTGCCCAATGTCGGCGACATCAAGGCCTACCGCACGTCGTCGACGGAAAGTCTGAAGAGAGTGAAGGACTTCACGCTCGACGGGTCTTCGCTCATGGTGAAGCTTCCCACGCAGAGCATTACCACACTCCTGTTGCCCGTGGACGGCACGACGGCCGTTGAGCAGGAGGAGGATGTGGAATACATCATCGTGCCACGCCATAACCTGACGATGGCGCTGACGGCTGCCGCAAACGGTGCGGTGACCATTGAGAACAACACCTATGGCGACAACCAGCGCTGGAAGCTCAAGGCTGCCGACGGCTCAAGCGCCGATGGCGCAGGACCGTTCGTCCTGGAGAATGCGCTTGGCCAGCGGCTGACCTCCTTCCGGGCTTCCGGTTCGTCGAAGCTGTCGGCACAGACGGCGTCGTCGTCCGAACAGCAGTTCTACATTGATGCCATCGACCTGCCATATAGCAAGATATCGCCTGCCCGCTATCGCAGCTATGCCCTCGACCTGAGCAATGCCAATAGCAATGCTGGTACGGCCGTGTGCACGTGGCAATACACCGCAGACACTGATACGCCGACGCACCGGCAGTGGATGCTCTGTCCGCTGCGTGGCCAGGGGGGTGACACGGGCATCGAACAACTCGTTGACAGGTCGCAGGATGCAAGGACGGCCGCCTGCATGGATGGCGTCTACGACCTCGCAGGCCGTTGTGTGCTTCGCGGTGCTTCTGAAACTGCCTTGCACCAGCTGCCCCGCGGCATCTATGTGGTGTGCAAGAATGGTGTGAGGAGAGTGGTGAAGAAGTAGGGCGCTGCGCGCGGTTGAGAGGCGCTGCGGGCTGTTTTTACGAACAGAAATTATCGGAAATTATCAGAAATTAAATCAGAAATTCTTCGTATTAAAAACAACTTATACAACAAATACAACTCATTTTTCTATCCACAGATTCCACAGATTTGCACGGATTCCTTGCGGATGATTCGAACGAAATTGGATCTTGGAGGAGATGGTGTTTCTCACCATCGTTCAACGTCTGACGGAGGTCGTCATGATAAACGAGTTTATCAATGCTGACCTCTGTCAAACGTATGATTCCGCGTGCGGAATCGCCCTCCAAGGTCCTATTTCTTTCGTGTCATCCGAGTGTTCGCGAAAAGTATGTTGTTCGTGTTGTTCTTGTTGTCTTTAAATAAATAATTCATGAAAAATTCATGTTCAATTAATGATAATTCATGTTTATAAACATCCGTTAGATCTGTGATATCTGTGTGAGTTTATTGTGCAACTACTGCCCTAAACGCGGAGCCGAAGATGACGTACTGGGTGTTGCCGGCAATGGTGCCTTCGTTCTGTCCCCAGAGGAAGGGCCAGTCATCGAAGTTCTCGAAGTGGTCGGGCTGGCGGAAGAGGAGTCCTGGTGCTACGTTGCCAGGGATGAACGAGAAGTCGGCGCGGTTGTTGCCATAGAACACCTGCTTGGGGCGTGCTGCTCCGACGACGGCTACGAACGAGTAGTTGTGGTAGGGATGGCAGCCGTAGAGCCAATTGGCTACGCGGTATACCTCGTCCTTGCTGACGATGTCGGGATAGTAGAGGTGTGCGTAGTTGACGGCGATGCCGAAGTTCAGCACCATGTTCACGCCTGCCCAGTTGCCGAGCCCGATGGGCACGCCATAGGGGTTCTGCTTGTCGAAGCCCTTGATGTAGTCGTTATACT
>JAIKWU010000079.1 GCA_024684455.1 Bacteroidaceae bacterium
CCGGGCTTCGAAGGCACCTACGACTATTTCGAGGAATGGATCGACCGCGACGTCGCCGACATGGTTCGCCGCGACCGCTGTCACCCCTCCATCTTCCTGTGGAGCATCGGCAACGAAGTCGATTATCCCAACGACCCCTACTCTCACCCCGTGCTCAACGGCGACAAGGACATGACACAGCCCGTCTATGGAGGCTACAAGCCCGAGCAGCCCAACGCCGAACGCATCGGCATCATCGCCCAGCGACTTGCTAAGGTCGTGCGCTCCATCGACACCTCGCGCCCCGTCACGGGAGCCTTGGCTGGCGTCGTCATGTCCAACGAGACCGCCTATCCCGAAGCCGTCGATGTCGTCGGTTACAACTACACCGAGAGCCGCTATGTCGAGGACCACAAGCGCTATCCCAAGCGCATCATCTATGGCTCTGAGAACCGCCACGACCAGGCTGCCTGGGATGCTGTGACGAAGAACGAACACATCTTCGGCCAGTTCCTCTGGACTGGCATTGACTATCTGGGCGAGAGCGGACCGTGGCCTGCACGCGGCAGCGAGGCAGGACTCATCGACCTCGCAGGCTTCGTCAAGCCTCAAGGCTGGATGCGAGCCCGCATGTGGGGTGCTGCCCTGCCCGACTCCATCGTCCGTCTCTTTGCCGAAGGCATGCGAGCCCGACCTCAGTCGGGACGTCCCCATGCCCTGCGTGTCTCGCTGCGCGAACCGATGAACACCCTGCGCAAAGGACGTGTGGCACAGGTCATCGTCGAAGTCGTCGATGACAAAGGTCGACTGGTCTGGCTTGCCGACAACGAAATCAGTTGTCGCATCCAAGGCCCGGCCCGTTTGCTCGGCATGGAGAACGGCAACATCCGCGACACTCGTGACCTGCTGACGCAACGCTGTCGTGTGAAGAACGGCCGTCTCGTTGCCTATATCACCGTCGGTGAGGAACAGCGTCAAGGCGGAGGCAACTACCGTCGGGGCGAAACCCGCCGCGACCCACAACTGCCGCCAGGACACGCAGTCATCACCTTCTCTTCGCCTCTCCTCGATGAGGCCCGACTCGGCATCGGAGTCGAAAAACCCTGATGGATTTTCTCCTCAAAGCGCATGGAGTAAAAATGCTGGGCACTTGGCGTAAAAAATCCAAGTGCCCAGCGTTGCTTTTTTGTGTCTGTCGGCCGGCTTATTTGTAGTCGGGCTCTGCCTCGAAGGGAACGACGCGGTCGAAGGTGCGGAGCAGCCAGACGTTCCATGCGTCGAAGGGCGTAGCGGCATCCTCGGGATTTTCGACTATGTAGAGCATGGCCTCGCGCTGGGTGGCGTCGAAGTAGCGGAGCATATCGGAGTCGAGGGCATTGCGATGGAGCCAGCGGTAGTCGTGCTGCCCTGTGTCGTGCAGACAAGCGACGGCTTCGGTGGGCAGGGTGTCCCATTCGGACGGGTCGTCGTTCTCAAAACGGGTGGCATAGAGGTTCAACCCAGTCTGGCTGCGACGGAAGGCGTAATCTTTCTCGTCGGGATACTCGCCGATGTGCAGCCGCTCGGCAGGATAGCCTTGGTAGTCGTAGATGACACAGCGCTGTTTGCCAGAATCAGGAAATCCTTGGATTTCATGCCCTTCGATGATGACGGTCTGTCCCTTATCGTCCTTGTAGCGGCCGTTGCTCACACACTCTAACTTGAACTGCAGGCAGCCGACTTCATACCATCCGTTGTGGCCGCACATGGCCCACAGGGGCTGCTCGTTGCGGTCGTAGCAGACAGCCATCACCTCGTCCTTCACACGGCGCAGTTCGACGACGCGGCCTGTGCGGGCATCGTGATAGCGATGGGCATCGTCGGCACGAAGCGTATAGGTCTCGAGCAGGGAGTCGTCGGTGAGGGTGCGCATCTCGCAGGTCAGGACGTCGGATGCCGTGGCGTCGGCATTGTCCTCGGGTTCGGCGACGACGAAGCGCTGGCGAAGGTTGCTGAAACTGGGATACTCGTCGAGCGAGGCCGGCTGTGTAGCCAGCCACTCGTAGCCCCGGGTTTCGAACAGTTGGTGAAGGTAGTTGGTGACGCAATCCTCCGCACCGCCGTCGTAGCCCTTGGGCGACGAACCGTCACTCACGGTCTTGAGGGTGGCATCGGGAAATTCGGCGATAAACGTCCAGGGAGCGTAACCATAGGCGTCGCCTTTCCAACTGGTCTTGTACCAGTCGGCCATGGCGTAGAGTTTCTTCTCCTTGATGAGATTATACACGTCGGTGAACACCTGCTCGTCGACCACCAGAGGCTGTGGCATGTTGGCAAGGTCGCGTTCTTCGACGTCCCAGAAGGTGAGCAGACCGCCTTCTTTGAGCGTATCAACGCGCCACAACTCGACGCGCATCGTGGTGTCCTCGGACATGCCACGGCCGCCAATGTACTGATAACGCTGCAACGGTCCTTCGGGCATCTCACTGAATTGCGGGTCACCAGACTCCACACAGGCTGTCATCATGACAGCAGGTAAGAGTGTCAGCAAAATAAACTTCTTCATATCAATATCATTGTTCATTTAACTTTTCAAGCCTTTTGTACTCCTTCTTTGTCAGACGCATAAAGGAGCCATGCTGTGGGGCACGTACACCGATGATGTCCTGCGGGTCGCGAAAGTTGCGAAGGTTTCGGTCAGCACGGCAGATGCGGTAGTGCTTTGGGTTGGAAGAGTATTCGATATAGGCCACGCACCAACCATCATCGCCCACAAGTTGGAAGGCACTGCTGCCCTCACACTTCTTCTTTCCCTCGAAACTCACGTAGTCGTCCTCCACAGGCTCGCTCCACGGCCCTGTCAGGGCAGGGGCTGTGGCGGTGTAGATGCCAGGATGGCCACCTTCCTTCTTGATGAGCATGTGGTACAGGCCGTCGCTCTTGAGATAGTTGATGTCGGCATCGATGGTGGCATAGCCCCAGTCAAAAAGCAGGCGAGGCTTGGTCAGACGGGTGAACGAAGCATCGGCATAGGAATAGAACATGCGGTCGTACTCATCCTCAGCACGGTTCCAGAGCGAGTAGTAAATGAAGTAGCCGCCTTTCCGTCCGTCGGGCCATGTGTAGTTCGGGTCCCACACAAACTGAGGTGCCCACACACGGTTGACCTTCGACCAGTCGCGATAGACATCGGGACTCTCAGGGTCGCAGAAGATAGAGGGCCCTTTTCTGAAGTCGAACGTGACGCTTTCCCACGTCAGCAGGTCCTTCGAGCGCAGCAGGTCGATGCCGTAGTTGTCCCAAATCTTCGATTTTGCCACACACATGTCGGTCGTTGTCATCAGATAGCCACGGCCGTCGTGGCTGCGGGCAATGAAGGCATCACGTGTGCCACCTTCGATGCGTGCGTGCTCTTGCGGGTCGAACACAGGACGTCCGCCGGCAACATCCTCGAAGTGCAGGCCGTCGCGGCTGATGGCGTAAGCCGTGTATTCGCCGTCGCCGCCCATGTGGCAGTAGAGGTAGCCATACGTACCTTTCACGGGGTTCTGGGCTGGACGCTGCGCCCAAATGCTCTGTACCGCCAACACAGCCAGAGAGAAAAGACAGGTTTTGAGTGGTGTCATAAGTAACGATTAACTGCTAAGTTTCTGCAAATATACTTCATTCTGGGCGAACGACAAAGCCGCACGGCAAAAAAGTGCAAGTGGTTGCAATTTTCACGCTAAGCACTTGGCGTCGTCACGCTAAGCACTTGGCGTCGTCACGCTAAGCACTTGGCATAAAAATTCCAAGCGTTTCGGGTTCGAACCACACATAATTCGAAACCATGTGATTTTTCTTTCCGTTTTTTTCTTTTTTGAGTACATTTTTCACTAATTTTGCAGTGGAAACATGAACGAATAACACCTACAAAACATGAAAACTATTCAAAAACTATGGCTGGCGTGTGCCGTCATGCTGCTCGGTTCAGCAACGGCTCAGGCTCAGTCAAGCGCAGAGACACGGCTGGACGAGATAATCACCAATGCCACAGCGTATCTGGACACGTGCCAGATTGAAATGTACCCTTCGGGACTGGTGGAGAACCTGAGCGATGCCATCTTTGCAGCCAACAACCTGCGGGCTGGCGAAGCCACGACTGTCGAACTGGGAAGCCAACGCACAAAGGTAAGTAATGCGCTTACGGCCCTAAAAGCGACTTTCGGCAAACGGGCTTTCAACCCCGACATCACTACTATGGACTATGACAGCCAGCGTGGTTTCATCCATCCTGGCGGACTGCACACGGCTGCCGACTTTGCTCGCATCAAGTCGCAACTGGCCAGCGGAAACACAAAGGTGAAGGAGGCATACAACGTGCTGAGAAATGCAGCCTATGCCCAGCCCAACGCCTATGTCGCGCCTGTAGAGACGGTAGTACGTGGTGGCGGTTCGGGCGAAAACTATATGTCGGCCGCTCGTGCCTCGACTATGGCCTACCAGAATGGTCTGCGCTGGCAAATCGAGGGCAACGAGGCCTGTGCCAAACAAGCCATCAAGATTCTGAACGACTGGGCCAACGTGACCAAAGGCATCGGCGGTGACAGCAACTACGCCCTGGCTGCAGGCCTCTACGGCTATGCCTTTGCCCAAGCCGCCGAACTGGTGCGCGACTACGAAGGCTGGGCTCCAGAGGATTTCCAGAAGGTGTGTCAGTGGATGGTCGAAGTGTGGTATCGTTCCGCCATGGGTTTCCTGCGTGGACGAAACGGCACGTGGGAGAATGCTGGCAGATGGTGGCAGGCTCCTGGCCACTACTGGTCGAACTGGGGATTGTGCAATGCGCTGTGCATCATGTCCATCGGTGTGCTGTGCGACGACGTGTTCATCTACAACCAAGGCCTGTCGTTCATCAAGCATGACCAGTGCGGCACCTTCACCGACCCACGCACGGCAAATCCTATCGTCAACGACGGTCTCACAGAGTTCTTCGGCAACCTCATCGTCACCACCACCGAAAGTGAACTTGAGACGGGCGCCTACGGCCGTCTCGGTCAGATGAACGAGAGCGGACGCGACGGCGGCCATGCAGCCATGGCGCTCGGTCTGGCTGTCGATGTGGCCCACTTGGCTTACAACCAGGGCGACGACCTCTTTGCTTTCATGGACCATCGCCTTGCAGCCGGCATCGAATACACCGCTGCCTGCACACAGAGCGTGGAGAACCTTCCGTGGACCGACTACCTGTATGTCTCGAGCGGATACGCTGCCACCGACAGCCGTGCATGGAAGATGACCGAACCCGCATTGCCTGCCCACACACGCAACTACTGGGGCACCGTCATCGGTCATTACGAGGGTGTGAAAGGTGTGCGCATGCCGTTCTCCGAAACGACTTATGAGATGATGGGCATCGATGGGGGCGGCGCCGGTGCTACCAGCGGCGGCTACGACCACCTGGGCTACAGTGTGCTGATGAACACACGCGAGCCGCAACTCGCTCCTGCCGAACAGGTTCCGACCGAACTCTCCGGTCAAATTATCTTTAATGGGCAGACGCTGAAATACAACGAACTGGGCGGACTCGTCAACACCTATACCCGCAACAACACCGTGGCGGCTGTCAAGCCCGGTCAGACCGCACAACTCATTCCCGTATTGCCCGAAGGCGAAGAAGATACAGGCCTGTGGCGCTGGGACAGCGGCGAAACATCGAAGACGCTGGAGGTCAGCACCGACCACAGTCACGTGTACCGCGTCACCTACACCAACGCTCGCGGCATCGAGAGCCAGCAGTGTTTCAGCATAGCCACACAGGGCGACTGCCGTCCGCAGGATGCTTCGACCACGATCGAACTCAACGGTGAAGTCATCGGCACAGACGAGGCCACCGTCGATTACGGCACCGTGCTCACCTTGTCATGCACCTCACTCAGCGGAGGCGATGCCTTCAACTCATGCGTCTGGGACACAGGTGCCACGACAGCCAGCATCACCACCCAGCCCATCGTTCGCGACCGCGACTTCTATATGTGCTACCTCAATCAGGGAGGCGCTCAGACCATCAAGCGCATACGCATCCACGTCAACTACTGTCACCAGCAAGTGACCGTGAACGGCACCGCCTATCCCGACGTCACGCAGATGATAGTCGAGCCTGGCGACCAGGTAGTCATCGGACCCTCCGTCCACAAGGACTACAGAAGTATGCAGTATGCGTGGGACAGCGGCGAGACTACCCGGACCCTGCAGTTTGACAACATTCAGGCCAGCCAGTTGCGCACGCTCACCCTCACCGACGGCGAAGGCACGGAACACACCGTCAACTACCGCATCATGCTACACGACCCCGACGGCGACGCCACCCTCGCACCAGGCAACTACCTCATCCGCCACGTCAGCACCGGCCAACTCCTGACAAATGCCGGCAGCGGCAACAGGGCCGTGTTCGCGGAGCAGGAAGATGGCGAGCCCTATGCACCAACGCAGTGCTGGATTATCAGCACCAACGACACCGAGAAGCAGTACAACATCCAGTCCGTGGCCGACAACTACTACCTCAGCGTCACTGTCAACACACGCGAGGCCGTGCAGACCTATCCCTACCGTTTCGAACACGCACTGGGCTCCGACCTCTATGCCATCCGTCTGAAGTCGGGAAAATACCTGTCGCTCACTGACAAAAACATCATTGACTACGCTTCTAAATCAGTGCTTGACGACTATCCGTTCCAGTTGATTTCTATCGGAGACATCACTCCTACAGCCATCGGAATTAGTACAAAAGACGAAGTCCAAAGTACGATTTATGACCTCAACGGACAGCGCCTGACATCGCTCCAGCGCGGCATCAACCTCGTGCGCCGCACTTTCTCAGACGGAAGCGTCGAGGTGAAAAAGGTGTTCCGTAGGCAATAGGCCGTGTACCACATCGAAAAACAATGGCAAGTGCCTGGAATAGTTTTTCCAGGCACTTGTCGTTGTTACAAGGGAGCGTTTGCTTTACTTTAGAAAGCGAAGACCTTCGACGTGGGAGCCGACGAACATGGGTACGTAGTCGGCAACGCTGTACCACGACGGCTTGCCCTGCATCGTGTCGTAGAGGGTACGGCCGTTGACCTTCAATCCCTCGAAGGTGACGTTGCGCACACAGCGGTCCTGACCGTAGCCTGTGATAATGGAGAGCGAGGGGACGGTGCCTTTGTAGCGGATGTTGCGCAGGGTGACGTTCTCGACGCTTCGGCCTGGAGCAGTACAGTATTTCTGATTATATCCCACCTTGATCTGCACGACGCTGCCGCAGTCAATCTGGCTGATGCGGATGTTGTCGAAGAGGACGTCGCGCACGGTGTTGTTGTCGCCGCAGTTGATGGCGAGACAGCCCTGATAATCGACCTGCGGCTCCGCCTGTCCGAGGATGTCTATATTTTCGTAGGTCAAGCCGATGATGCTGTCGCCGACGGCGGAGTTGCCGTGGATGCCGATGAAGATGGGGTGTGCGAGGTCGGCCCACAGGGTGGAGTTGCGCATACGGACGTTTCGGACACTGCCGCTGAAGCCTTTTCGCGTGGCATAGGCAGTAGTACAGTCGTCGCTGTTACGGCAGAAGACGCGGTCGAAGAGCACGTTGGAGGAGGCAAAGACGTTGAGCCCATCGCCCCATGAGGGCCAGGAGATGCTGCGGACATCATGCAAGGTGACGCCGTCGCTGCCTCCGATAGGACAGGTGTTCACAGTCAGACCATCGACGACGACGTTGCGGCTGCGGCTGACGTGACAGCCCTCGTAGCCGTCGGCGGGACGTGCGATGCCTCGTCCGAGGATGCTAACGTTCTCAGCGTCGTCAATGGCAAAGGTACCAGTGAAATAACTGCCTGGGGCACAATAGACAGTAGTGTTTGAGGGGATATGCAACACGGAGTCGGTGTAGAGCCCTGGTGCATAGTAGCGGAACTGACGGTGCTGCCGTCGAGCCTGCTTGCAGACTTCATCGACCGTGGGTGCAGGCTTCGAGGTGAAGAGCAGCAGGTTATTGGTGATGTCGCCGTCGAACTCGATGCTGAGATTCTCTGGCTGAAACAACATGAAACGCACGGTACTGTCGTTCTCGACATTGCAAATCACGCCGCGATAGTCTGGACGGATGCGTGCCGAACGGAATTTTCGATGGCACACCACTCGGACAAAGACGTCGCCGGTGAAGTCGAACTGGGCGAAGGAGATGGAGGACAGGCGGTGACGGCCATCCTGCCAGGCGTTGACCTTGGCATCGTAGGTATCGATACGAACCCAGTCCTGCTGGCCACGCGACTGCACATAGACGTCGTAGTCATGGCGAAGCGGTGCGCCGTCGGGGGCAGGACTGACCGACAAACGATGCAGTTTCACACCTTCTTTGACACCCTTGACACGGAACGAACGGCTCTCTGTGTTCTCGCTCACTTCGCCCCGCCGTTCTGCCTGTTGCGCCAGCGCAAGAATCTTGGCGGTGTAGGGCATCGACAGCCCTTTCCTGCCGACGTAATGGCGGTAGGGTTGTGCATAGATGTCACGGACGATGCCCCGCTGCATGGCCCCAGGCTCAGTCCAGTCACAGTAGAGCCCCGTGCAGTCCGTCCATGTGTGGAATGGCACCTCGTAGCCCAGGTTGTAGCGGGCTGTGTATTCTATACCGGCCATCAGGCGATTGTCGAGAGCACCCCAAAGGTCGTCGCCTTGTTCCCATGCCATTTCGCAGAGGTCGCACAGCGCACCCAGACCGAGTTGGGCATGTGCCTGGTCTCTGCCTGTTTCCTGACACTGCCCTGTCGCATCGACATAATGCGGCAGCGCACCGTTGTCGTTGGCGTGCAGATAGTAGTCAATGGCGGCCTTGTAAAGCGTATTGTCCTGCAGAAAGATGCCGCAAGCCATACGCAGACGGTTGACGATGGCTCCCCAGTTGCCGTTGGCATACGGACTGTCGGCTTCGAACTGCTCCATCATCGGAATCAAGGCGCGGCGTATCATGGCCGACCATTCTGGAGTCTGATGGTCACGCAGCAGCGTCATGGCCCGCACCAGATGGTAGGTCTGGATGGCGCAGAGCGGAGCGTCGTGACCGTCGAGGTGTTGCAATGTCGCGGCGTAGGCATTGATGATGTCGAGGGCAGGCGCAGCATCACCCTTTTGGGCAAAGTCCAGCGCAGCACGCATGTCGCGCTCACTGCCTGTCTTCGAGGCTCTGTACGCTCCGTCGCGGGCCACCACGGCATAGGGGCCAGACATCTTGTACGGTGTCTGAGCCACAACATCGCCCAGCACAGTCAGCAGCAGGGCTGTCAAAAGAATGCGATTCTTTTTCATTATAATTATCATAGCACGTTTTTTAATTCTTAATTCTTAACTTTCTCATGGCGAAGCAATAATACACCGTTTGCACAACGCCGCGCATCACAAGAAACAGCAGGTAGGCAAGCCAGAGTACGTGGTTGGTGCCAGCGACATTCAGCAGCAGGAGCATGTAGTAGCAGCCAAAGAAGAGGAAGGCTGCAATGAGCGTGGCGACGAGCATCTGCCAAGCCCAGGTAGTGCCGATGAACACGCCATCCCACACAAAAGCAGCCATGCCACACAGCGGCAGCAGCACTGCCCAGAGGAGATAGTCGGTCGAAGCCTGCACCACATCTTCCTCGTCGGTCAGCAACCGCAGGAATCCCTCTCCGCCGAAGACATAGACTGCCGTGAACACGACAACCAGTGCGGCACCCCACACAAAGACGCTACGGACCGTCTGCCGCAAATGCAGAAAGTCGCGAGCACCGTAGAATTTGCCGCACATCGCCTCGGCAGCAAAAGCGAAGCCGTCCATCACGTAGGAGAAAATCAGCGAGAACTGAAGCAGCAGCGTGTTGACAGCCAGCAGCGTGTCGCCCTGACGTGCCCCTGCACTGGTGAAGAAAAACATCACCGCCACAAGGAACAGCGTGCGGAGGAAGATGTCGCGATTGACTGCAAAAAATCCGCCAGTCGTCTGTACGGACACCGACGACTTGAAGGACCTGACGGACAGCGTCACATCATAGCCACTGTGCAGCAGGGCCACACCCAGTGCTACCCCACTCCACTGAGCCACCACCGTGCCGAGGGCGATGCCTTCGACCTTCATCCCGAAGCCCAGGACGAACAGGAGGCTCGCGGCAATGTTGATGACGTTCTGTACGATGGAAACGATCATGGGCCTCCGCGTATCCTGCATCCCAATGTACCAGCCGTTGAGGGAGTAGAGCGACAGCATGGCGGGGGCGCCCCATATACAGATATTAAAGTAGGTGCGTGCGAGTTCGGTGACCTCATCCGTCGGCTGCATGAGCAGCAGACCCAGTTCGCGCAGCGGCCACCAAAGCACGATGAGCCCTACACCCAGTCCGAAGCCAGTGAGCATGGCACGGTGGAGCAGACGTCGCACCTCGTCCATACGCCCCGCACCCAGTGCCTGACTAGTCATGCCGCTCGTGCCCATCCGCAGAAAGCCCAGCAGCCAATACATCATGTTGAACAGCATCGAACCGACGGCGACCGCCCCGATGTAGGCAGCCGACCCGAGGTGTCCGCTGATGGCAGAATCGACCAGTCCCAGCAGGGGAACAGTCACATTGCTCACGATGGCAGGCACTGCGATGCGCAGGATTTCGCGGTTCGTCCAGTCCATATCTTCTGCAAAGTTACGATGAAACGAGCGGACTGCAAAACAAAAAACAAAGTTTTTCGCCTTTGTGCTCCCGCACCAACGTGACCTCAGCGATGCCAAAGATGCAACACCATCACGACACAGCGAAACGTCACCTCCAAGTGCTTGGAAAAATCACGCTAAGCACTTGGCGTTGTCACGCTAAGCACTTGGCGTGAAAACGCCAAGCACTTAGACGTAGAAAAAAACTGCGGAGTTTTTTGGTGCGAACAGCGTTTTTTTCGTACTTTTGCAACGGAATATCCATCTACACACTGAACACACTTAAAAAAACAGACATGAGACACACCCTGAGTTTACTGCTGATGTTCACCCTGCTGCTCACTGCCACAAGTTGCAGCGGACAGAACGGCGAGAAGGAGACAGAAGTGGAGTTGGAAACGACGGCCGGCACCATCCGCGTACGCCTGTTCAACGACACACCGATTCACCGCGACAACTTCATCAAGAACGTTCAGGACGGCAAGTACGATGGTGTAACCTTCCACCGCGTCATCCGCAACTTCATGATTCAGACTGGCGACCCCAACACGCGCCCAGGTTTCGAGGCCGAACTGGCAGCGGCTGCCAAAGACAGTGCGAATGCTGTACCGACGCTGAAGGCCGAGATTCTGTTTCCACGCTACTACCACCATCGCGGCGTGCTGGCGGCTGCACGCGAGGGCGACGACGTCAACCCGCTCAAGAACAGCGACGCCTATCAGTTCTACATCGTCACAGGAAAGTTCCAGAACGAGCAGGCCCTCGTTGAGATGGAACTGATGCGCAAGGACGCACGTGTCGGGCAGGTCTTTCAAGAAAAGCTGAAAAGCCACGCCGATGCCATCGACGAAATGCGCAAGAAACGTGACATGAACGGCATCAGCAAACTGCAGGAACGGCTGCTCGACCAGGCGCGTATGGAAGTGGACGACTTGCCGCCCTCCACCTTCGAATACTCGCCAGACATGCAGCGCACCTACCGCAGTAAAGGCGGCGCACCGTGGCTCGATGGAGAATACACCATCTTCGGAGAAGTCGTGGAAGGAATAAAAGTGGTCCTCGACATCGAAAAAGCGAAGACCGACGACAACGACCGCCCTCTCAAGGACATCCGCATCGTCAAAGCACGAATCCTATAACATCTTAAACGCCATCTTGATGACCCGTTCGACACTTGCCGACGGGTCGTCTTTCAAAATGGCACGCACCACCTTCGCCACGGGCGCAGGAGGATAGCCCAGTGCACGGAGCGCCTCGACGGCGTCGTCGTGCACTTGTTGATTGATGGCAGGTGCGCCATCGTCGCTCGCAGCAGCCGAAGTCGGGCTGATGCCGAGTTGCGTCACCTTGTCACGAAGTTCGACAATGATGCGCTGTGCCGTTTTGGCACCAAGCCCCTTGACCGTCTTCAGCAGTTTGTCATTGCCGTTGAGGATGATGTCGCAAAGTTCTGCGGGCGAATAGGCAGACAGAATCATACGCGCCGTATTGCCGCCGATGCCCGAGACCGAAATCAGTTGCTGGAACAGACTGCGCTCCTCTTTCGTGCTGAATCCGAAGAGGACGTATGCATCCTCGCGTATGGCCTCGAAGACATAGAGGCGCACTTCTTCTTTTCCCTGAATGGAGGAGAACGTATTGAGAGATATGTTCAGCAAATAGCCGACACCGTGACACTCGACAGTGGCTGTTGCAGGGGTGAGGTCGTCGAGACGGCCTTTGACGTATTCTATCATGGGGATTGAAAGAGTTAAAAGTTAAAAGTTAAAATAACTATGAAACGATGCGGTACATGGTAAGTTGGTCGCTCGTGAAGCCTACGACGGCGAGGCGGTGGGTCACGAAAATGATGGTCGTGTCGGTGAAGTGAGCCTTTAGGCGTTCCAGCAACTGCCGCTCGGTCTGGATGTCCAGTGCCGACGTAGCCTCGTCGAGCAGCAGCACGCGACACGGACGCAGGATGGCACGGGCTATCGCCACGCGCTGTGCCTGTCCCTCGCTCAGTCCGCCACCGCCTTCGCCACAGCGTGTGTCGAGCCCTTCTGGCAGGTCCTGCACGAAGTCGGCCATCGCCAGATGGAGGGCACGATGCATCTGCTCGGTCGTTGCCGCGGGATTGCCGAAAAGCAAGTTGTCGCGAATGGTGCCTGAAAAGAGCGTGTTGCCTTGAGGCACGTATGAGAAATTGCAACGGGTGGCTGTGCTGACGGGCACGGCACCGTTCTTTTCGTTATAGAGTGACACGTGTCCCTGACTGGGTTCGATGAGGGCGAGCATAAGACGTATCAGCGTGGTCTTGCCGGCACCTGTCTCGCCGAGTATGGCTGTGAACGAACCTGGACGGAAGTCGTAACTGAACTGGCGCAGCACGTGGCGTCCGCGATCGGTGTATTGATAATCGACATTCTGGATGCGCAGGCCGACTTTTCCGTCGAGGGCAACGGGCGGCAGTGAGGGTTCGAGCGGAAGAGCCTCAAGTTCCATCAGACGCTCGCTCGAAGTGAGGCTGTTGACCAGCGTGGGCAGCAACCGCGCCATGTCGAGCAGCGGACGTTGAATGCGGCTGATGAGTTGTGTGAAGGCCATGAGTACGCCGACGGTGATGAGATGGTCCTGCAGTTGGAACAGTCCCCAGACGAGCGCAACGAGATAGCCTCCGGCAAAGCCGATGTTGACGAACATTTTGGTAAGAATCGAGAAGCGTGCGCGGCTCTTTACCTGTTTACGCAGCAGTTGCTGACGCTGCTCCAGGCGTCCGACCATGGCGTCGCCCTGTTCGAGCACCTTTACCACCATCTTGTGCTGCACGCTTTCCTGTATCGTCGCCTGTAGCGCGGAATTGCTGTCCTTAATCTTCCGCACGATGCGGCGCATCTTGTGAAAGTAGAAACGGCTGAGCAGGATGAACACAGGTGCTGTGGCCACCACGATGAGTGCCAGCATCGAGTCCATGATGTAGAGATAGACGAACGAGGCAACGAACTGTACCACAATGATGACGGTCGAAGGCAACACCTCGGTCATCAGAGCCACGATGTCGTTGACGTCGCCAAACAGACGGTTGAGCACATCACCGCTGTGGAAGCGTTCAACGCCGTTCCAACGGCCTTTCAGCAGACGGGCGAAAAACTCCTGCTGCATCAGGTTCTGCGTCTTCACCCCCAGCACGGCACGCACCCACGTCATCAGGATGTTGAGCAGCAGTTCAGCCACCATCACACCTCCGAACAGGCTGGCAAAGAGCACCAAAGACCCTTCGCGCGAACCTGTCGCTATGTCGGTCAGACGGCGCAGCATCTCAACGCCGACCAGCCCCAACACTACCTGCAGCAGCCCCACCACAACATTGATGAAAGCCTGCAGACGGCAACGGCGGTGATGGGTCCACAGCCAGCGGACAATCGTGCGGGTTGAGTATCTCGTCTTGTTCAGTTTCACGGTCACTTTCTTTCTGGTCTCAAAACATATCTCCAAGCCCTTAGCGGTTCCTTCTGTCTGCCCCCCACATCATCTTGCGGCGAAGGGTGGAGAAATAACTATGGCGGGGCCGCACGACGACCTTTACTGTGTAGGGTGCACGGCGGATTCGCAGGTGAATGCCCTCGTCGTAACTCTGGCTTCGGCCATCGACAGAAACGAGGAAATGATGGCTCCGGCTCTCGACCACCAGTTCGACTTCCGAATCGTCGCACAACACGATGGGCCGCATGTTGAGCGAGTGTGGGGCTACAGGCGTGAGGGTCATCGTCTGGCTCTGCGGCACAACGATAGGCCCGCCGACGCTCAGCGAGTAGGCGGTCGAACCCGTGGGCGTTCCGACAATGAGTCCGTCGGCCTGATACGTGGTCAGATATTCACCGTTGATGTGGGTGTGTATCTTGATCATCGACGAGATGTCGTGCTTCAGGATGGCTATCTCATTGAGGGCGAAGGGATAGCCCTCCAACACGTTCTCGTCCGAAGTGAGTTGCAGGACACTGTGGTCCTCCAGGCTGTAACCATCGCTGTAGATGGCAGCAATGACCGCCTCAATGTCGTCGGGCGAAAACGAGGCCAGAAAGCCCAGATGCCCCATGTTGAATCCGACAATCGGAATCTGCTTGCCGCCCACACGGCTTGCCACGTCGAGGAAAGTGCCATCGCCCCCCATGCACAGCACAAAGTCGGCATCGAAATCGTTGTTCTGAATGAGACGGCAGGGCGGAACCTGAATCTGCAGACCCTGTACCATGAATTCATGAAAACCTTCTTCGACGGCAATCTCAGCATCGTACGCCATCAGCACCGCCAGCAGTTTCTGTGCGGCAGCGGCCTTACGCTCCTGGAATACATTACCGAAGAGGGCGAAACGTAACTTCCTTTCTGACATATCGAAATGTGAATAGACGTAGAATTATAGTACGGAAATGTTATTTTTCCTCAAAAACTTGGCCTCAGCGGCACTGTGTTGCGAAAAAATCCGTACATTTGCAAAGATTTTAACACTTTGTGACCGCAAAGATACGGGTAAGCGAGCGCAAAACAAAAGAATTTATTCTTTATTTTTTGCCGAGCACGAGTATCTTCGGCGAGTTTTACTCGGCAAAGATAAGCAATTATTTTGAAAATGCCACTTCTGTGTAGCAATAACTTATAAAAAATCCAACACAAATGACAAAACTGAGTGTCAACATCAACAAGATAGCGACCATCCGCAACGCTCGCGGAGGCAACAACCCCGACATACTCGCCGTCGCACGCGACTGCGAACGCTTCGGTGCCGACGGCATTACCGTACATCCCCGTCCCGACGAACGACACATCCGCCGCGACGACGTGATTAACCTCAAACCCATCCTCAGCACCGAATTCAACATCGAGGGCAACCCGCAACCTGCCTTCGTCGAACTCGTGAAGAGCGTGCGGCCCACACAAGTGACCCTCGTGCCCGATGCGCCCGACCAACTGACTTCAAACGCAGGATGGGACACACGCACACACTTCGATTTCCTGACCGACATCATCGCCGACTTCAAGTCGCTCGGTATCCGAACCAGCATCTTCATCGGCACAGACACCGAACTGATTGAACTCGCTGCAAAGACAGGTACCGACCGCGTCGAACTCTACACAGAGCCCTACGCAACGCAGTATCCCCACAATCCCGACGCAGCCGTCGCACCCTTCGTTCGCGCTGCCGAGGTCGCCAAAAAATGCGGTCTCGGACTCAACGCTGGCCACGACCTCTCGCTCGACAACCTCGCCTTCTTCAAGCAACAAATCCCCTGGCTCGACGAAGTCAGCATCGGACACGCACTGGTCTGCGACGCCCTCTACCTCGGACTGGAAGAGACCATCCGCCGCTACAAAGACTGCCTCGCCGACTGACCCGTCACCCATCAGCCCCATTCACTCCATACACCCCATTAACCCCCAACTCATACTATGAAAGAACTCAGCATCCTCGAACTCATGCAGCAGGGCGGCTGGATTATGCTCGTACTCGCCGTGCTCAGCGTCATCGCCGTCTATATCTTCATTGAACGCTACATCGCCATCCGTTCAGCAGAGCGCGACGACCCGCTCTTCATGGACCGTATCCGCGACTACATGAAAAACGGTGACGTGAAAAGCGCCATCAACTTCTGCCGAGTGACGAACACGCCTGGCTCGCGTATCATCGAACGAGGCATCAGCCGCATGAACCGCTCTGCACAGGAGATACAGACCGCCATCGAGAACACAGGCAACCTCGAAGTGGCCGCCCTCGAGAAACGCCTACATGTACTGGCCACCATCTCGGGCGGCGCACCGATGATTGGCTTCCTCGGCACAGTCATTGGCATGGTGGAGGCTTTCTGGCAGATGTCGAACGCCGGTGGCGAACTCGACCTCTCCATGCTCTCCGGCGGCATTTACCAGGCAATGGTAACGACCGTCGGAGGTCTCATCGTCGGTATCGTCGCCCTGTTCGCCTACAATTACCTTGTTGCAAAGGTCGATGGTGTTGTCAACGAACTTGAGCGCAAGAGCCTCGCCTTCATGGACCTTCTGAACGAATAGCATTATGGCTTTACATCGAAGAACCAAGGTCACGCCGCTGTTCAACATGTCGTCAATGACCGACATCATCTTTCTGTTGCTCATCTTCTTCATGATAACGAGCACGATGGTGTCGCCCTCGGCCATCAAGGTGAACCTGCCCCACTCCAAGAAGCAGACCACCACAAAGGCGGCGGCACGGGTCGTCATCGACGCGCAGTTGAACCTCTACGCTAGCCCCGACGGAAAAAAAGAGCAGCCTGTCACGCTCGACGAACTGCCTGCCGTCCTGGAGGCGGCACGCACCGACTCTGCCGAACTTTTCGTCTCGCTCTATGCCGACGAGAATGTTCCTTACCGAAACGTCGTCGAGGTGCTCAACGTGGCCAATGAGCATCACTTCAAGATGGTGCTCGCCACACGTCCACCTAAGAAATAACACCCCATGGAATCGCCCCGCAAGCGCAAGACCCTCGCTGTCGTGCTGAGCCTCGCCATTCATGCCGCGCTCATCGCACTGCTCGCCATCCTCACCCTCACCGCCGCCGAGCGCGACCCGCAGGACGAGGACGGCATCCCTGTGCTGCTCGGCGAAGCAGGCAACACTGCCGAATGGGGCACGCCGCAACAACCCGCCACACCCTCTTCAACGCAGGAATCGGCCGAAGCCACCGAGCCCGACGTTTCCTCGGAGCCCACTCCACCGCCCACTCCCACTCCACCCACAAAGCCCACGCCCCCGACTCCGCCTGCAAAGCCCACACCGGCACAGCCCGCCAAGCCTGTCATTACCCAGCCCGACGAGGCCACCATCGCTGCTGAGAAAGCACGCAAAGAGCGCGAAGCCAAAGCAAAGGCCGAAGCAGAACAGAAAAAAAAGGCTGAGAACGAACGAAAGGCACGCGAGGAGGCTGCACGCAAGGAGCGTGAAGAAGCCGAGCGCAAGGCCAAGGCTGAGAAAGAGCGCAAGGCGCGCGAGGAGGCCGCACGCAAGGCAGCCGAAAAGAAAGCGCGCGAGGAAGCCGCAGCAGCCGCTGCCAATAGCCGTGTGAGCGGTGCGTTTGGCGGTAAGAGCGGTGCACCCACAGGCAACGCCAACGCCGGTGCGCCCACAGGCGTAGGCGGCACAGGCACCGCCCAGGCGAAAGTCGGTTCGCGCCGCGTCGTCTATCTTGCCACGCCCAACTATGCCGACCAGACCAGCGAAGGCACCATCGTGGTGTCGATTATCGTCAACTCAGCCGGCCGCGTGACGAGCGCCACGGTACAGAGTGCCACAACGACCTCCACATCCCTGCGCAACGCCGCCATCGCCGCTGCCAGACAGTCGTCGTTCTCTGCCGGTGAAAACAATGCAGAGGCGGGCACCATCACCTACCGTTTCAAGTTGAAATAAACAAAGTCAAAATACACGTCCAAGTGCTTAGCGTTCGAACGCCAAGTGCTTAGCGTTGAAACGCCAAGTGCTTAGCGTCGTTTTTCCAAGTACTTCACATCAATCTAAAAACACACCCGTTATGAACAAAATCTATGTTTTTCTGGCCCCTGGATTTGAGACCATCGAAGCCCTCGGTGCAGTCGATGTGTTCCGTCGTGCCGGACTGCCCGTGCAGATGGTATCGACCACCGACACGCTGCTCGTCGAAAGCGCACACCACATCAACATCGAGGCCGACATCATGTTTGAGCAAGTGAACCCCACCGACGCAGCCCTGCTCTACCTGCCTGGCGGTATGCCAGGGGCAGCCAACCTGCAGGAACATGAGGGACTCGCACGCCTCATCCGACAGCACTACGACGCCGGTCGGCCACTGGCTGCCATCTGTGCCGCCCCGATGGTGTATGGTGCGATGGGACTGCTCGACGGACTGGAGGCTACGTGCTACCCAGGCTTCGAGGACACTTTGCTGGGTGCCACCCCGACGGGCGAACTCGTCGTGCGCGACGGGCAGTTCTTCCTCGGCAAGGGTCCAGCCGCCGTGCTGGAACTCTCCTTCACGATTGTCGCCCATTTCTGCGGTGAAGAAAAGGCAGAAGAAGTGCGCGACGGAATGCTCTACAACGAATTATGAACGCAGTTGTCATCGTTGCCGGCGGGAAAGGCACGCGCATGGGGACGGAGGTGCCGAAGCAGTTTCTCTGCATCGCAGGCCGCCCCATCCTGATGCACACCCTGGAGCGTTTCCGCGACCAGGACCGTTCGTTGCAAATCGTGCTGGTGTTGCCGCACGAGCAGCAAGCCTACTGGAGGGAACTATGCCTTCAGTACGCTTTCAACATGGACTACACACTGGCCGATGGCGGTGCGACACGCTTCCATTCGGTGCGCAACGGACTGCAAAAAGTGTCGCCCGACGCGACATTGATTGCCGTACACGACGGCGTGCGGCCCTTTGTCAGCAAGGAAGTCATTGGCCGCTGTTTCGACGAAGCCGCCCGCAGCGGGGCTGTGGTGCCTGTCGTCGATGTGGTCGAGACGCTTCGCCATGTTGAGAAAGACGGCACGAGCCACACCGTTCCGCGCAGCGAATACGTGCGCGTACAGACTCCACAAGTGTTTGAGGCACAGTTGCTTCGCCGTGCCTACGCACAGCCCTTCAGCGAACAGTTCACCGACGACGCCTCGGTCGTTGAGTCCCTCGGACATGCCGTCGCACTCGTCGCCGGAAACGTCGAAAATATCAAAATAACCACACCCAACGACCTGCAATGCTCAATTGGATGAAAAAAGCGGAAATGTACCGCATTATCTTCGGAGCCGACACGAAGGCAGGAAAAGCCTTCGACGTCGTCGTCATGGTGGCAATCCTGCTCAGCCTGCCGCTCATCTTTGTCGAAAGTCTGCCCGACCTGAGCCCCACCATCAAAGAGGCACTGACCATTCTGGAATACATCCTCACGGCCTTCTTCACGCTGGAGTACATCGCCCGCGTCTATTGTTCGCCTGTCAAGCGGCGCTACATCTTCTCGTTCTTCGGCATCATTGACTTCCTCGCCACGTTTCCTCCCTACGTCTTTTTCTTCATCCCCGCCGCACGCTACCTCATTCTGTTCCGTACCTTCCGACTGACACGCGTCTTCCGCGTGTT
The DNA here is from genome assembly GCA_024684455.1 of Bacteroidaceae bacterium. Classification (GTDB taxonomy): domain Bacteria; phylum Bacteroidota; class Bacteroidia; order Bacteroidales; family Bacteroidaceae; genus UBA3839. The sequence continues at coordinate 19,762 of JAIKWU010000079.1, forward strand.
CAAACTCTTCAGTTTCATCAACGAAGGCTATCTGCTCATGGAGTCACTGCGCAAGAGCCTGAAGAAAATACTGGTCTATTTCATCTTCGTCCTCATTCTCGTCACCTGCCTGGGCACCCTCATGTACATCATCGAGCAGGGACAACCTGGCACCAACTTCACCGACGTCGGCACCAGTATCTACTGGGCGATTGTGACCATGACGACGGTGGGCTACGGCGACATCACACCCGTCACATTCATGGGACGTCTCCTCGCCGCCTTCATCATGCTGCTCGGCTACACCATCATCGCCGTGCCCACAGGTATTGTCAGCGCCACCTTCATCGACGAGACGCAGAAACGTGTACGCAAAGGTCGCTGCCCTCGCTGCGAAGCCAAAGTCGGCAAGGGCGACCACTACTGTGCTAATTGCGGGGAAAAGTTGTAAGAAGTGCCTCCCTCTAACTCTCCCCGAATATGAGGAGTTAGAGGGAGGGCTTTTATTTACTTCACTACACACGTACCGAGGGCGAACGACTTCTCGCCGTCGCCCGTGGTTTCGATGTTGTCGGTCTTTGCCGAGAGATTGTCCAACAGGTTGACAATCACCGCCTCCTGCGTGCAGGGAACGACAGGCGACCCAAATTCCAACTGGCCGTGGTGCGAAAGGATGATGTGGACAATGCGGTCGATTTCATCCTCGGGTATTTCCCTCTCTTTCAATATATTATTCAGACGGTTGGCCGAGATGTAGATGTGTCCAAGGAGATAGCGTGCCTGCTGAGGCTCACCCTCCTTCGAGTATTCATACACCTTGCCGTAGTCGTGGAAGAGAATCGCAAGGACGCAACGGTCAATCTTGATTGGATACGGCAGACAGGGGTACAGCCCTTCGAGCATGTGCAGCATCTGGTGAGTATGGTTCAGCAGTCCGCCCTTGAAGGCATGGTGGACGTTGGTAGCCGCCGGATAAAGTGAATAGGGCTTGAAGAGCACGTCCGCCATCTCTGCGATGATGGGCTTCAGCATTTCGTCCGTGCAAAAGGCGAGCAGGTTCTTCATCGTTTCGTCCCACACCTCGCGCCTGATCGGTCGCGGCAGCAGGTCGTAGAGAGGATGGCCCTCCTGCACCACCGCACCAGGATGCATGTCGGCATGACGCGCCGACTTCTTTCCGTCGTTCTCCTGGATGTTGAAGAAAGACACCAACTGACCGACCGTCGGCTCAGCAGTCGGCAGCACATCCCACACCGCAACGGTCAGTTCCTCGTCCAGCGCTTTGAGTTTCAGCGTGCAGAACGGGTCACCGCGCTTTGTCGTGCCGTTTGAGCGGCCCACGACAAGATATTCTTTCTGTAATGCCATAAGTAGTTATAGGATTTCGATGATTTCGTCCAAAGGCTTGCGCACTTTCTCCTTGCGCGGACAGTCGGGAGCAATGTGTCCCAACGGCACGATGACCACAGCCTCCCACCCTTCGGGCTGAGGCAGCAGTTCCTGCAGCAGCACAGGGTCGAAGTTGCACACCCAGCATGTGCCCAGCCCACGTTCGGTCGCCGCCAGGCACAGGTGTTCCGTCGCGATGGCAAGGTCCACGTCGCCGTGCGGCTTCTGGTCGTAGCCACGCACCCATTCCGTACCCTTGTCCTTCATACCTATTATATATATAGGTGCTGTGCGGAACCATTCACGGTCGTATGCCCGCTGCACCTTCTCGCGCATCGCCCCGCTCTTCACGACCACCCACCGCCACGGCTGGCGGTTCACAGCCGACGGAGCCAGGCGAACGGCCTCCAACACATAGTGCAGGTCGGCATCCGACACCGCTTCCTGCGTAAACAGACGAGCCGAAAAACGCTCGCTGCAAAGTTCAAGAAAGTCTTTCATACCTCCAGTCAATTGATGTTACATTTGCAAAGTTAACGTAAAAAAATCGGTTTCACACGCTTTGAATACATTTTTTTTGCACTTTCGCTACGTCCATTCCGAAAATAATGCGTAACTTTGCAGAAATATCGGCAAAGACGCAGCACAACGGTACGAAAATTTCAGCGCAGTGAAACAAAAGTTCCACCGCAGTGAAACAAAAGTTCCAGCGCAGTGAAACAAAAGTTCCAGCACGGAGATACAAAAACTGTATGACACATCAACATCATCCGTTCAGTCCGTCAGATCCGTGTTGATAACTGGCCGAAATGGTGGAATGGTAGACACGAGGGACTTAAAATCCCTTGGCCGCAAGGCTGTGCGGGTTCGAGTCCCGCTTTCGGTACAATTGCATACAACCTATCTAATCATTTATCAACAACAACTTATGGAAAAAATTACTAAAAATCTACGCTGGCTCCTCGCGAGCCTGATGCTCGTTGTGGGCATGAGTAGTGCGTGGGCGCAAGACCCGTACTACACGCTCGACACTACGACAGACGCAGCAAAAACAACAAACAATTCCTATGCTGGCACAGGTACTGCAACCATAGACGGTATAGAATGGGCTGTTAATGGCAATGGCCAGATGTATCCATGGCGTCTTGGCGGTAAAAGCATCTCAAACACTGACCGTACCGTCAACACCAATACGGCCATGGGCAGTGCCATTAACAAGGTAGTTCTGACTGTAGGCACAGCCAGCAGCATCACTGTCAACTCCCTAAAACTGACCGTGGCCAGCGATGCAAGTTTCTCAACTGTGCTTGATGAAGTAACAGCAACTTTCGCTGCTTCTTCCGACATCACTTTTGAGCCTTCGACTGGAACGGAATGGGCAACTGGAGCCTACTACAAGTTTACGTTCAACGTAACCGTCAGCCAAAGCAGCAATAAATTCGTTCAGTTCAGCGGTGTGAAGTTCTATGCACCTTCAGCATCCAATGCTGTCGCCACACCGACCATTTCTCCCAATGGTGGAACTTTCGCTACCTCTCAAGAAGTAGCAATCACCTGTACTACATCTGGTGCCACGATTCAGTACTCTATTGATGGTGGTAACAATTGGCAGAACTACTCATCTCCCTTTACCATCACGGAGACAACGACAGTCCAGGCTAAGGCTACAAAATCGGGCATGACCGACAGTGGCACTGCTACCGCAACCTTTACCAAAGCGAAGGTTTATACATCTCTGCAACAGTTGCAGGAGGATGTAACCAGCACATCGCAGAACCTTACGCTCCAAATGACCGACATCTATGTAACTGCTGTCAAGAATAACAATGCATATATCTCAGACGGGACATACGGTGCACTCATCTACACCAGCGGCCACGGACTGACTGCCGGTCAGAAGTTAAATGGAACTCTCTCAAACGCTCAATTCGTCCTTTACCGCGGTCAGACAGAAATCACGAATTTCAGCAGTACGGGCCTCACCATTACGGAAGAGGCTTTGCCTGCTCAGGTTAAAACCATAGACCAAATCACAGCCGCCAACCAAAGTCTGCTTGTTACGCTGGAGAACGTTACCTACGATGGTACTGTCCTCAGCGATGGAACCAACAGCATCACTCCCTACACAACGTTCATGAATGATCTCGGTTTGGAGAGCGGTAAGACCTATAATATCACTGGTATTGTTGTGGTTTACAACTCAACTCTCGAATTTGCTCCACGTACAGCAGACGACATCGTCGAAGTGGGTGGTCAAGTGGATACCCGCACAGAAACCCATATCACTTTCACGCAAGGAAGTGATGATTATCCTTCTGGTTCCGAATTCACCATCACAGTCGGAGATGATTTCACATCCCCAGAAGCCTGGGTAACATTCCCAAGTGGCGTTTACATGACAAAAACTGCCGCCGGACCTTACCTCTCCTACAGCGGTGACAACGACGAAGTGGCAACTGTTAACTCAGAAACAGGCGCTCTGACTTTTGTTGCCGGTGCTACTGGTACTATCACCGTCACAGCCACATTCACAGGAACTACCGAGTATAAACCTTGCGAAGGCTACTACATCCTGAAAGTTAAACCCGAAGAGGTAACTCCTACGGGCACTGGTGACGAAATCACACACGACTTCGTGGGTGTCACAGGTACTACATATACTTCATGGAGTGGCAAGGAAGGCACTTCTGGTGCCGTTTATGCAGGTAATACCGCTGGCGGAAACAACGCTGTTCAAATGCGTTCCACTAACTCTTCTGGTATCATCACCACGACCTCTGGTGGTAAGGTAACAATGGTTACCGTAGAATGGAATGACAACACCTCCAACAGCAGGACGCTTGATATCTATGGCAGCAACGAACCCTATGATTCGGCTGCAGACTTGTATAATTCCGACTCACAGGGTACTAAACTGGGCAGCATCACGAAAGGTTCAGGTGAAAGCACACAACTCGTCATCACTGGCGACTATGCTTACATTGGTATCCGCTCGAACAGCGGTGCGCTTTGGTGCGACAAGATCACCATCTACTGGGAAAACAGTTCCTCATCGGCTGTTGCAACAACGACTACCATCGATGCTACAGGCTTGACCAACACCGATGTGAACGCCGGCACAAATGCAGGTACACTCACTGCCACTGTGATGGCTGGCTCTACAGCCGTTTCGGGTGCTACAGTAACGTGGGAAAGTTCAAATACAGCAGTTGCCACCGTCGATGCAGACGGTGTTGTAACCCTCGTGGCAGCAGGTTCGACCACCATCACGGCTACTTATGCAGGCGTAACTGATCAGTATCAGTCGTCAAGCGACACATACGAACTGACTGTCACCAATTCTTCTGCAACTCCTGGCGACGAACTCTTCAATGAGACCTTTGCCGGATTCAATGGCACAGGTGGACGCGACGGTGTCTATTCTGGTTCTGTTGGTGCAGGTTCAACCGCAAGTACAGACGAAGAAGGCTGGACATTTGATAAGTGCGGCGGTGCAAGCAGCAGCCTGAAGTTTGGTACTGGTTCTGCGAACGGTGTGTTCACCACACGCTCCATTGCACTCAACGGTGATGGTACACTCACCTTCAGTGCCGCCGGTTGGGGCAGTGGAACTAACACGCTCGCTGTGACTGCTGAAGGTGGTGACGTGTCGGGTAACACAGACATCACACTCGAAAATAGTGATTGGAAAGACTACACCGTCAACATTACAGGTGCAACTGGCAACCTCGTACTTACCTTCACAGGTAAGCGTGGCTTCATCGACGACATCAAGGTCGTGTCTGCTGCTCCCGACGAGCGTACTGCTACGACCGTAACACTGACTCCCGCAACCGAAAGTTACAACGTTATCCTCGGTGAAGACTTCACCGCTCCGACGGCCGCACTCGACCCCGCTGCCGCAGGCACACTGACCTACGAGAGCAGCGACGAGGACGTAGCAGAGGTTGCAGCCAATGGTGCTGTCACCATCAAGGCAGCAGGTACGACCACCATCACTGCCAAGTTTGAGGGTACAACAGAGTACAAGCCCAGCCAGGCATCGTACACCATCAACGTGACGGCACCTGCTGTTGCTATCACATCGCTGCAAGAACTTCAGGAGGCTACGACCAGCATATCCCAAGACGTTACGCTCCAACTCTCAGACATCTACGTAACTGCCGTGAAGGGTACGAACAATGCTTATATATCTGATGGTACATACGGTGCTCTTATCTACACCAACAACCATGGCTTGGAAGCAGGCAAGAAGTTCAGCGGTACGCTCAATGTGAAGTCAGTGCTCTACAAAGGTGCTACTGAAATCACAAACTTCGATGCTACATCATTGACATTTGCTGACGAGGCTCTTGTCGCTCAGACCAAGACCATCGGTGAAATCACCGTTGCCAATCAGAGCCTGCCTGTGAAGTTCGAAGGTGTTACTTACGATGCTGAAAACACCCAGTTCACCGACGGCACCAATACGATTAAGTATTACAACAACTTCGGTATTAGTCCAGCACCAACGCTTGAGGATGGTCACATTTATGACATCACCGGTATCATCGTGATGTACAACAACCTGCAGATTGCTCCACTCGCAGCCACTGACGTGGTTGACGTGACACCTGCAGCAACTGTCGAGGCTCCTGTCTTCGACCCTGTTGGAGGCACATACGATTCAGACCAGACCGTGACTATCACCTGTGCAACCGCTGGCTCAACCATCTTCTACACCCTCGACGGCACAGATCCGGCGACGAACGGTACGGAATACACTACGCCTGTAGTCATCACAGCCACAACGACCCTGAAGGCCATTGCCGTTGCCGGCGCTGACCAGTCAACCATCACCACGGCCGAGTACATCATCAACAAGAATGAAACACCGTTCGCCTGGAACTATGGTACTGAGTACTACACGAAGGTGACCGACCTCAGCCAAATCACTAACGGCGACGCTGTAATTATCGTCAATGAGACAGGAAGGGATGGTGAGAGTAAGGCCCTGAACACGGAACAGGCAAACAACCGCAAGTCGAGCACGTTTGAATGGATTCCATGGATTGGCGGCAGCTTTGCACAACTTGATGCAGCAACGACAGACATCGAGAAGTTCATCCTTGTCAAGGAAGGCAACTACTTCTACTTCTACGCAAGCCGTGGAACGACTGACGGCTACATCTACATGGCTGGTGCCAACAGCAACAACTACTTGAAGACCCAGACTAATCAGGATGCTAATGCGAAGGCAGCCATCACTTTCGATGAAAGCGGCAATGCAACAATCGTATTCCAGGGCTCTGGTTCAAGGAACACGTTGATGTACAACAGCAGTGCAGACCTCTTCTCTTGCTACGGCAGCGGTCAGCAGCCTGTTCAAATCTACGTTGAAGGTTCGACGGCTGATGTTGAAGCATTGAAGAGTGTCACAACAAAGGCTGTTCAGGACAACTACATGACCTTCGTAACTCCTTACGACGCCATGTTCGACGGAACGACCGAACACGCTTATATCGTTACGCTGAATGCCGACAACACGGAAGCAACGCTGACCGAAGTGTTCGGCGTTCCGGCTGGCACACCCGTCATCTACAAGAACGATGCCGATAGCGAGACCAGAGCCATCACCCGTGCCATTAGCGGAAGCACCGTCATGGACGATGTCAGTGCCAACGTGCTGAAGGTAAGCCGCGGTGAGATTGTCGGCGACGAATCGACCATCTATGTACTGAACAAGAAGAACGGCACCCTGGGCTTCTACCAACTCCTGAGCGGCAACACGCTCGCATCGGGTAAGTGCTATCTGAAGATTGAGGCATCTGGTGCTAAGTTCATCGGCCTTGACTTCGATGGCGAGGCAACAGGCATTGCTGGTATCGAAGAAGGAATCGACACCAAGAACGGTGTGGTTTACAACCTGGCAGGCCAGCGTGTTGCAACTCCTGTTCATGGGCTTTACATTGTGAACGGCAAGAAGGTGTTTATTAAGTAATTTCCAACTCATCAAAATAAAGAACAGTTATGAAACGTACATATATTCAGCCTTCGGCAAGTGACTATTCGTCAGAGGTAACCTTGGACTTCATGCAGACAATTCCCGTCTCGGGTGGAACCGTCGAAGACGGTTTCGCAAAAGACCGTGACGATTTTTCTGACGAGGATATCGAAGCCCTCGTGAACCAGAAAGACGGATGGAAAGGTGGCCTCTGGTAAACACCTCACCATCCAATGAGAAAGCGGCGAGTGCTGTTGAGCACTCGCCGCTTTCTTGTTATTGGGACCCTAAGGTCTTGAATGACTGGAAAGGCTATTCCCTACCCTTCTCGTCGAGGTTGGAGTCCTTGAAACCGAGGAAATAGAGCACACCATCGAGACCGACGGTCGAGATGCTCTGCTTGGCGTTCGCTGCGACACGAGGCTTGGCGTGGAAGGCAATGCCCAGACCTGCTTCCGAGAGCATGGGCAGGTCGTTCGCACCGTCACCCACAGCAATGGTCTGCTGGATGTCCACCTTCTCCACCTGTGCAATGAGTTTGAGCAGTTCGGCCTTGCGACGTCCATCGACAATCTCGCCGGCATAACGGCCTGTAAGGCGTCCGTCGTCGTCGATTTCAAGTTCGTTGGCATAGACATAGTCGATGCCCCAGCGCTTCTGGAGGAATTCACCGAAGTAGGTGAATCCGCCCGAGAGGATGGCAATCTTGTAGCCATAGCGCTTCAGTACGTAGAACATGCGATCAGCCCCTTCGGTGATGGGCAGGTTTTCAGCAATATCACGCATGACGCTCGTGTCGAGCCCCTTGAGCAGTGCTACGCGCTCGGTGAAACTCTCCTTGAAGTCAATCTCTCCGCGCATGGCACGCTCGGTAATGGCCTTCACCTGGTCGCCCACACCGGCACGCATGGCCAGTTCGTCGATGACTTCGGTCTGAATCAGTGTCGAATCCATATCGAAGCAGATGAGGCGTCGCATACGGCGGTACATGTTGTCCTTCTGCAACGAGAAGTCCATTTCCTCGCGCTGCGAAAGTTGCATCAGTTCAGCCTGCATGGCGTGGCGGTCCTTTGGATTGCCTCGGAGCGAGAACTCGATGCAGGCGCGGACATGCTTCTGCGGAGTGCGGATGGACTGGCGGCCTGAGAGACGTCGGATGGAGTCGATGTTCAGACCTTGCTCGGCTATGATTTTGGTCGTCGCCTCAATCTGACTGGCAGAGAGTTGGCGTCCCAGAATCATGAGAATATGGCGGTTCTTGCCCTGACGTGCCACCCATGACTCGTACTCGTCGTCGGTGACGGGTGCAAAGCCGATGTTCACGCCCAGTTCGCTGGCCTTGAACAGCAATTCCTTCATCACCTGCCCCGAATGCTGGTCATCCACACGGATGAGGATGCCGAGCGAGAGCGTCGAGTGGATGTCAGCCTGTCCGATGTCGAGCACCTGTGTGTCGTACTTAGCCAGAATGCCCATGATGCTGGCAGTGAGCCCAGGACGGTCCTGACCTGTGATGCGGACAATGATTTGTTCTTGCATAATCAAAAGAAGAAGACCCTCCCCCTTGCCCCTCCCTTGTAGGGCGGGGAGTAGAATGTGCCATACGCAATGATGGTGACTACTCCCCTCCCTACAAGGGAGGGGTTGGGGGGAGGGTCCGTTTTTTACAAGTTCGGATTAATCTTGTTCCACTCGCTGATGGGCGGCACGATGTTGAGCGTCACGAGTTCGTCGCGCATCTTGCAGAGGTGCTCGTACGAAGCGTCGAGTTTTGCCATTTCATCGGGTGTGCCCTGCGGCATCTTGTAGGTGCAGCCGCGCTCGTCGAGGGTCGTGTCCATAGCCATCATGATGTGGTTGTACTTTTCATTGCAAACGTAGGTGCCTGCAGGCCAGCGGAACTTCTCACCGCCCATGACCGAGCGAATCATCTCGACCGAGCAGTAGGCAGGGCTCTGCCATGATGAGCGTCCGCGCAGTTCGATGATCTTGGCACCGCCCTTTGTAACAGCCACCTTGAGGTCTTCCCATTCCTGTTCGGGAAGTGCAGGTGTACCGATGAGGTCGGTCAGCGGAGTACCCTTCACCTTGACGGCGCTGCCGAAGACAGCCATCTGTTCGCCGTGACCGCCGTAGGTTGCGCAGCCAGTCACTTCGTACTGCTTCACGCCGAACTTCTTGGCAAGGGCCGACTGCAGACGAGTCGAGTCGAGGGCTGCGAGCGTGGTCACCTGACCTGGTTTCAGACCGCTGTACAGCAGCGTTACGAGTCCGGTGAGGTCGGCTGGGTTGAAGATGACGGTCACGTGCTTCACGTCGGGACAGTACGTCTTGATGTTCTTACCGAGTTCCTCTGCTATTTTGCAGTTACCGGCGAGCAGGTCCTCACGGGTCATGCCAGCCTTACGCGGAGCGCCGCCGCTGGAGATGATGTACTTTGCATCCTTGAAAGCCTCAGCCACATCAGTCGTAGCCGTCAAGTTCACACCGTCGTAGCCGCAGTGGAACATCTCTTCAATCACACCTTCCATGCCTGGAGCATACACGTCGTACAGGCATACGTTGGGAGTGAGTTTCATCGTCAGTGCGAGTTGCACCATCGTCGATCCGATAGCACCACCGGCACCGACAATCACAAGTTTGTCATTGGTCAGAAAATCCATAATGGTCAGTAAATTAAAGGTTAATAATGAGTTGAATGCTTATTAAATGCAAATATACAACTAAAATGTGAAAAGAGAAAAGGGAAAGCGGAAAATTATCAAAAATTTTCCGCTTCCCCTCTAAAACGTATGTCTTTTGCAAAGCAAGTTTTGCGCAGCGTGGTTGGGTCTGGCAGAGCCCGTCTAAGTACTTGGGAAAAACACGCCAAGCACTTGGCGTGATGACGCTAAGCACTTGGCGTGTTTTTTCCAAGTACTTAAAGTGTTTTTTTCAAGTCCTTTCAGTCGGCGCGGTACTTCCGTCCGTTCTTGTTAAAAATATCCGTAAAAGTAGTGATTATCTGCAACTTGACCAAACAAAACTACTTTATTTTTTATAGCATGGCATCACCTTTAGTTTTTATTGTCATCCGAAGTTTGAGTTTTGACATTTTTGTTGTAAATTTGCATGTCTGAACGTATGATTATTTATAACAGGCTACTGCCACCTCCACGCTTTCTGGCCATTAACCTCTTTGGCTTGATTTTCGTCCGGCACGGGCGAAGGCTCAGCGATGTTGACCTTAACCACGAGCGCATACATACTGCCCAGATGGTCGAACTGCTCGTCGTCGGCTTCTATCTTTGGTATCTTGTCGAATGGGGGGTGCTGCTCATGCGCTTTAGAAACGTGATGCGAGCCTATCGCAACATCCGCTTTGAGCGCGAAGCCTATGAAAATGAACGAGATATGAACTATTTGAAGTCTCGTAAATTTTGGGCCTGGATGCGCTGAAATTTACACCCCAGTGTAACTGAATTTACACCACAGTGCAACTATAAACGCACCGCAGTACAATTGAATTTACACTGCGGTGCGTTTTTTGTTATTTCGGAGCGTTATTATTACTCCGATTCGTTCTGTTCAATGATGTTCAGCATCTTGATGGTTGCCTTGATGGCAGCCTCTGTCTGGTCGGCATCCAGACCTCGGGTACGGTACGCCTTGTCGTTGTAAGTCCATGAAATCGAGGTCTGAACCAGGGCGTCGGTGCGCCCTCCAGGCGGTATCGAGACAACGTAGTTGGTGAGCCACGGGAAACTGCGCTGCAGTTTGTTCTTGTAGATGTGGCGCACGGCCCGCACGAAGGCATCATACATACCGTCGCCCATCGCGCTCTCCTCATAGACTTCACCATTGACTTCGAGTTTGACCGAAGCCATCGGCTTCAGGCCGTAGGCGGTGCTCACCATGTAGGAAAGCAGCCTGATCTTCTCGTCGGGAGCCGAGTGCTTGAGCACGTCGTTGACGATGTAGGGCAGATCCTCCTGTGTGACAAGTTGCTTCTTGTCGCCCAGTTCGATGATGCGTTCGGTGACGCGGCGGGTCTGCTCAGGCGTCAGTGCAAGCCCCAGTTCCTCCAGGTTTTTGAGGATATTAGCCTTGCCGCTGTTCTTGCCCAGCGCATACTCACGCTTACGGCCGAAGCGTTCGGGCAGCAGGTCGTTGCAGTAGAGGTTGTTCTTGCTGTCACCGTCGGCATGTACACCAGCCACTTGCGTGAAGACGCTCTCACCGACGATGGGTTTGTTGGGCGGGACTGCGATGCCGCTGAAACTCTCCACCAATCGGGCTGCTGCGTTGAGCCGCTCTTCATTGACCGACGTCTGAATGCCCAGATGGTCCTTCAGCACGGCCTGCACACTGGCTAACGGTGCGTTGCCGGCACGTTCGCCAAGCCCGTTGAGCGAGGTATGCACACCGCGACAGCCTGCCATCACAGCAGCCTGAACGTTGGCAACGGCGAGGTCGTAGTCGTTGTGGGCATGAAAATCAAAGTGGGTGTCGGGAAACCACTGTACCATCTGTCCGACATAGGTTGTCACCTGTGTAGGATTGAGGATGCCAAGCGTATCGGGCAGCATCAGCCGGCGGATTGCCCCGCCTTCCAGCAATTTGCCGACGAGGTGGTGGACATATTCAGGCGAGTCCTTCATTCCGTTCGACCAGTCCTCCAGGTACAAATTGACGGTGATGCCGTATCGAGTGGCGTAATCGACACAGTGGCGAATGTCGGAGACATGCTCGTCGAGCGTTTTGTTGAGTTGGTAGCGAAGATGACGCTCACTGCCCTTGCAAAGGAGGTTAAGCGTCTGGCAGCCGCAGTCGCGCAACCAGTCGATGGACGTGGTGCCATCGACAAAGCCAAGCACTTCGATACGGTCCAGCATATCGGCCTCGCCTGCCCATCGACAGATGGTCTTCACCGCTTCTTTTTCGCCTTCGGACACACGGGCTGACGCTACTTCAATGCGGTCAACATTGAGGTCGCGTAGGAGCATACGCGCAATGCTCAGTTTCTCATGCGGCACAAACGACACCCCGTTGGTCTGTTCCCCGTCGCGGAGCGTCGTGTCCATCAACTCGATTCTTTTCATCTTGCCGATTCGTAAGCCTCAATCTTGTCCTGGTTTTCCAGCAGGAAATCAATGTCGTCGAGGGCATTCATGAGGCAGTATTTCTTGTAGCCGTTGATGTCGAACTGCTCCGTGCGGCCCGTGGCAAGGTTGGTAACGGTCTGATTGGGCACATCGACACGAACCTCGGTCTGCGGGTCTGCCTTGATGCTGGCAAAGAGTTCCGCCAGGAAATCTTCGCTGACGACTACGGGGAGGACAAAATTGTTGAGTTCGTTGTTTTTGTGAATATCAGCGAAAAACGAACTGATGACCACACGAAAACCGTAACCGGCAATAGCCCAGGCGGCATGTTCACGGCTTGAGCCCGAACCGAAGTTCTTGCCAGCCACCAGAATCTCATGAATACCCTTATGGGGTGCCTCGCAGAAGTCTGGCTGGTTGAACACGAAGTCCTGCTTCGGCTCGCCCTGCTTGTCGTAGCGCCAGTCGCGGAAAAGATTGTCGCCAAAGAAACGCTCGTCCCTCGTCGTGGCTTTCAGGAAACGCGCTGGTATGATCTGGTCAGTATCAACGTTCTCCAACGGCAACGGAATGCACGTTGATTGGATGATGTCAAATTTCTGTTTCATTGTTCTTTATTATACGCTCCAAGTGCTTGGAAATTTCACGCTAAGCACTTGGCGTTCGAACGCTAAGCACTTGACGTCATTTTTCCAAGTACTAAAAAAAATGTTTTTACTGTACTATCGTTGCATTTACTAACTCTCCGATCGGCTTCGGGAAGGCAGCATTCAACGCTTGGGACACTGCCTCGAAACCCACGTCAACGTTGCTGTTTCCACAAGTGTCCTGACTGCCTGTGAAGATGGGCTGTTCCGTCTTGACGGCACTTTTGAAGGCAAAATACTCCGACTGACCTCCGTCGCAGGGCTCGGCACTCACTTCCCAGTGGCGGATATTGAGTTTCTTCAGATTGTCAATTACCTTCTGCCACTGGGCAGGCTTGATTGTGTAAGTTTGCTCGAAGACTACCGTTCCATACGAATGAATCCTGATATGGGCATCGGTCTTCGTCACTTGAATCTCGTAACTGCGATGATATTCCGGAACAACTGAAGCGTCGCCGAAAGAATAGTCAATGACAGCGACTCTGTTCCACATCGCCTCGGTGATGACTCCGTCCTCGGAATCGGCTTTGCCTGAAGACGCGCAGGAGAAGAGAGAGATGAGACTCATACACATAAAAGAAATCAGTTTCATAACCAGTATGTTTTAGAAGTTCAACATCAGCGAACGAGGGTCGGTCACAACGCCTGTCACCGCCGCTGCTGCTGCTACGAGCGGACTTGCAAGAATCGTACGGGCACCTGGTCCTTGGCGACCCTCGAAGTTGCGGTTCGAAGTCGAGACGCTGAGTTTGCCTGCAGGAATTTTATCGTCGTTCATGGCCAGACATGCCGAACATCCTGGCTGACGGATTTCAAAGCCTGCTGCCTCGAGAACCTTGTCGATGCCTTCTTCACGAATCTGACTGTCAACCATCCACGAGCCAGGCACCAGCCATGCCGTCACGTTGTCGGCTTTCTTGTGGCCCTTCACCAATTGTGCAAACATACGGAAATCTTCGATGCGGCCATTGGTGCAGGCACCGAGGAAGACATAGTCAATCTTCTTGCCCAGCAACTGTTCTCCAGGCTTGAAGCCCATGTAGTCGAGCGACTTGAGGAACGAAGCCTTGCCCGCCTCGTCCACCGTGTCGAGCGTCGGTATGCTTTGGGTAATGCCCATGCCCATACCAGGGTTTGTGCCATACGTTACCATCGGCTCGATATCCTCGGCCTGGAAGGTGAGTTCCTTGTCAAACACGGCATCGTCGTCCGACTTGAGGTTACGCCACCCTTCGACAGCCTTGTCCCAGTCGTCGCCTTTCGGTGCATATTCACGACCTTTGAGGTAGGCAAACGTCACCTCATCAGGAGCGATGAATCCACCACGCGCTCCCATCTCAATGGAGAGGTTGCACAACGTCAGGCGCCCTTCCATCGACAGCCCCTTGACGGCACTGCCTGCGTATTCCACAAAGTAGCCCGTGGCTCCGCTTGTGGTGAGTTTCGACATCAGATAGAGTGCAATGTCCTTGGCAGTGACGCCCCACTGAAGCGTTCCTTCGATGTTGATGCGCATCGACTTCGGCTTTTGCTGAAGGATGCACTGCGACGCCATCACCATCTCAACCTCGCTCGTACCAATGCCGAAAGCGACGGCACCGACAGCACCATGCGTCGAAGTGTGCGAGTCACCGCAGACAATGGTCATGCCAGGCAGAGAGAGTCCACGCTCTGGACCCACCACGTGGATGATGCCGTTGCGTTTGTCCATCATGCCGAAATGCGTCAGACCGAAGTCCTCAGCATTCTTCGCCAGCGTGTCCACCTGAGTCTTGCTGACAGGATCCTCTATCGGTTTGTCCTGGTCGTGGGTAGGCGTGTTGTGGTCTGGCATACAGAAAATCTGCCCTGGGCGCAGACACTTCAGCCCGCGACTGCGCATTCCCTCAAACGCCTGTGGGCTCGTCACTTCGTGGCAGTACAGGCGGTCAATATACAGTTGCGTCGGACCGTCCGTCACGTTCTGCACCACGTGTGCATCCCATATCTTTTCAAACAGAGTCAGACCCCTCCCCTGCCCTCCCCAAGGGGAGGGTGTAATTACTTTTTCCATACTATTGTCATTCATATCTCTCAATGATTTTTTCTAATTGTTCAATTACATTATCAATATCAAACAGAATATCTTCATTCGTAAAACGGATGACATCATAACCTAAAGAGCCCAACTCTTCAGTACGTTTTCCATCATCCTCTACTTGTTTTTGTTCTGCATGATAGCCACCATCCACCTCAATAATAAGTCCGATATCTGAAGCCGCAAAATCAGCAATAAAGTCACTAATAATGTGCTGCCTGACAAACTGAACTCCCAATGCTTTTTTACGAATATGTTCCCAAAGCACTTGCTCTGCTAACGTAGCATTCTTTCTATTTTCTCTTGCAAATTCTTTCAATAAAGCATATCTATCAGGTGATGCTGTCTTAAAATCCTTCATAAGAGTGGGAGGTTACTACGCCCTCCCCTTGGGGAGGGGCGGGGTGGGGTCGCTTCTATATCTTAAACTTATTGATACAATCGATGTAGGCCTCGACGCTGGCGGCGATGATGTCGGTGTTGGCACCGAAGCCGTAGTACATGTGGCCGTCGTATTCGACCTGCATGTGCACCTTACCCATGTCGTCGGAACCCTTTGAGATGGCCTGAATGGTGAACTCCTTCAGCGTCATCTGACGGTTGACAATCTTCTTGAGGGCCTTAATCGCAGCATCGACAGGACCGTTGCCCGATGCACACGCCTCGAATTTCTCGCCGGCAATCAGCAGGCCCAGTGAGGCTACCGACTGCACGCCGACGCCACTCGTCACCTGCAGATAGTCCATCTTGATTCGGTGATTCTGCGAACGGTCGGCACCGGCCAGCACGAGGATGTCGTCGTCGTTGATGTCCTTCTTCTTGTCCGCCAGTTTGAGGAAGTCCTGATAGACAGCATCGAGTTTCTCCTGCGAGAGTTCGACGCCGAGCAGTTGCAGACGGCTCTTCAGGGCGGCACGTCCGCTGCGGGCTGTGAGCACGATGGCGTTGTCGTCGATGCCCACATCCTGAGGGTTCATGATTTCGTAGGTCTGCACGTTCTTCAGCACGCCGTCCTGGTGGATGCCGCTGGAGTGCGCAAAGGCGTTCTTGCCGACAATGGCCTTGTTGGGCTGGACAGGCATGTTCATCAGACTCGAGACCATGCGGCTCGTCGGGTAAATCTTTGTCGTATTGATGTTCGTCTCGATGCCGACACCCTTGTGGCACTTCAGAATCATGGCCACTTCCTCGAGCGAGGTGTTGCCGGCACGTTCGCCGATGCCGTTTATGGTCACCTCAGCCTGTCGTGCGCCGTTGAGCACACCGCTCATGGTGTTGGCAGTGGCCATGCCGAGGTCGTTGTGGCAGTGGGTCGAGATGATGGCATGTTCGATGCCGGCCACATGGTCGCACAGGTACTTGATTTTCTCGCCGTACTCTGCCGGCAGACAGTAACCCGTCGTGTCGGGAATGTTGACCACGGTCGCACCCGCCTTGATGACAGCCTCGATGACACGTGCCAAGTACTCATTTTCCGTACGGCCCGCATCTTCGGCATAGAACTCCACGTCCTCGACGTAGCGTTTGGCGTATTTCACCGCACGTACCGCACGCTCGATGATTTCCTCGCGGTTCGAGTTGAACTTATACTTGATGTGCGAGTCGCTCGTGCCGATACCCGTGTGGATGCGCTTGTGCTTCGCAAATTTCAGCGCTTCTGCAGCCACGTCGATGTCTTTCTCGACAGCACGGGTCAGGGCGCAGATGGTCGGCCACGTCACGGCTTTCGAAATTTCAATCACGCTGTTGAAGTCGCCCGGCGACGAGATGGGGAAACCTGCCTCGATGATGTCAACACCCAGCAGTTCCAGTTGTTTTGCCACCTGAATTTTCTCAACTGTGTTCAACTGGCAACCAGGCACCTGTTCTCCGTCGCGCAGTGTCGTGTCAAAAATATAAAGTCTGTCCATATACAATAAAAAAGTGTAATCCTGCAAATGAACTGCAAAATTACACTTTTTCAGCCGCCCTACAAAATAATTCACACAAATTCCGCCATTCTGCTTATAAATTAGCAGTTTTACTCATTTCCCAGCCCCTCTCGTTTACACTGGCGCAGCGCAACGAATAGCCATGCCACACAGAGCAGACGGAAGAACATCGGGACAGCCAGCGAGAACACCGTTAGGAGCAGTGCCAGCAAGGCATTGACGATGCAAAGGGCCTGACGCGGCGTGACACGTTCATCCATAATTTCTGAAAAAATGACTGCCAGCACACGGACAGGCGAAAGACCAGACAGCGACCGAATCAGGGAGAAGTTGATGCGGCGGCACATACTGCCGATGTTTGCGAGTGTGTTCGGACGTACCGAAACCAAAGTTGTTGTTTTCATATTTCAATGATGTTTTTAAGGTAAATAATACATGATTCGTTTAACGACTGCAAAGTTAAGCGAAACCAATGTCAGACTATGACAATAAAAAAAACAAAAAGTCCTCCTGTTTCACCAAAAACCGCCGTTTTTAGTTAAATAATCTTAAGCAGACGGCTCACGGGCACAAAACCACCGTATTTCAAGTCCCGATTCTGCCCCTTAGACAAGCATTTTTTATGCCTCGCGCGCATAAAATAATAGGAATTAATGCTCTGTACACCACATCTGTATCCAGTATTGAGACAGCCTACCCCTCTCTTTTGACGGTCTTTTACAGGAAATCCACATTTTTTTCACCAAAAATTTGGGCATTCCGCGAAAAATCCCTACCTTTGCACCCGCAAACGCGAAACGTTCCCGTTTTCGGAGTGCAAAAACGTTGGTGCCATAGCTCAGTTGGTAGAGCATCGGACTGAAAATCCGTGTGTCCCCGGTTCGAATCCTGGTGGTACCACAAAGCGAAACGCAAGTACTTAACAACTAAGTACTTGCGTTTTAACATTTCGGCAAAAACAGGATTTATCTACCACATTTCTACTACGCCCCTGCAGGCGCAGTCATTTTACAGAGTCGATTTGATAGATGACTCGACATGAAAAAAACTCGTAAAACTTATTTTCTTTTACAGAAGATTTCTGTAACTTTGTCCGCTGTAAATAAGTTAAAAGTTAAGAGTTAACATGAAAAAAGAAATGATGACAGCCATCTTGGTGGGCTTGATGACGCTACTGCCAAGTCAGATGTGCGCACAGACAGAGTACGGATTCCAGAAGTTCAGCGTTGAAAATGAGTTTGAAGAAAACGGTTTCGACTGGTTTCGCACGCCCTTGCTGCTGGCAGCAGGCGACAAGGCGAAGAGCAACGCCATGACAATTGGTTGGGGCGGCATCGGTACGCTCTGGCAGCGGACGGCTCTGACGGTCTATGTGGCCGAGAAACGCTACACCAAGGAGTTCTTGGACCAGTCGGCTTATTTCACCGTCATGTCGTTTGGTGAGGAGCACGAGAATGTCCTGCACTATATGGGGACCAAGAGCGGCCGCGACGGCGACAAGGCTCAGGCTCTGGGTCTCCATACAGCCTACACGGAGAATGGGGCTCCCTACTACACGGAGGCTACGGTGGTCGTCGAGTGCAAGACCATGTATGCGGCACCTTTCGACCCGAAAGGGTTTAGGAGCGATGTGCCAAAGAACATGTACAGGCATTTCCCTGCCGGCATCCACTCCATGTATGTCGGCGAGGTAGTGAACGCTTGGAGAAAATGAGTCGGAATGTCCGCAGGACCGTACATTCGGACATGGAGGCTGTCCTGTCCGTCTTTGAGGCTGCCAGGCAGACTATGGCTGCTTCGGGCAACACGACCCAATGGAGGAACGGTTATCCTTCAGAGGCAAGTGTGCTGTCCGACATCGAGATGGACGGCAGTTTTGTGATTGTGGACAATGGGCAGGTTGTTGCCTACTTTGCATTTCTCCCCTCGCCCGAACCGACTTACTCAAAGATTTACGATGGCCAATGGACAGACGACACGAAAGCCTATCATGTCATTCACCGCATTGCGAGTTTTCCCCAAGTTCACGGAATCTTCAAGAGCATCATGGATTTCTGCTTTTCCCATGAGGACAACATCCGCGTCGATACGCACAAGGACAATCGAATCATGCAGCACAACATCGAGAAGGCAGGATTTGTCTATTGTGGCATCATCCATTTAGCAAACGGAGAAGAAAGACTTGCCTATCAGAAAATAATATGAGCAAATCGACTCTGCTACATATTACCCGAATCCACCTCACGGCAGTCGGTGTCGCACTGGTTTTCTTGTGCGGGTGCCAGCGTTCGCCTGGATGTCAGGCAACGTTACGGAGTGCCTACTACTGGAGCACGACGCTGACGATGGACTCGCTGAAGACCAATTTCTTGCTGACCCACCACATCCAGCGGCTCTACGTCCGCTATTTCGACGTTGTCCAGGGCAAGGACGAACAGCCTGTCCCCAATGCCACCATACGCTTCGTCGATGCTGTGCCTACAGGTGTCGAAGTCGTACCGACCGTGTTCATTCTCAACGACTGCATGAGACAGGACGTGGGCGACATGCCGCAAAAACTCGTGCGGCGCATCCTGCAGATGAACGAGACACACGACATCGGCTGTGTGAAAGAAATCCAGATTGACTGCGACTGGACAGCCTCGACCGAACAACGCTTCTTTCAGTTTCTTCGCGATGTAAGAGCAGAACTGCAGCCACACGGCATCACGCTTTCCGTGACCGTGCGACTGCACCAACTCAGCCAAGCCGTCCCGCCTGCCGACCGTGGCATACTGATGATGTACAACACGGGAGATTTCACACGGATAGACGATCAGCACCCCATCCTCGACTTGAAGGTGGCAGAGCCCTACCTCCAACACCTTCCTCACTACAACCTGCCCCTCAGCACCGCCTACCCCCTCTTCCGCTGGCAACTCCTGTTCCGTGGCAATCAGTTCATCGGTATTCTCCACGGCGATGACCTTCCCATGCTGCCCACCGACAGCATCGTCGTGCGCCAGCCCACCCTCGACGAGATACTCCAGGCACGGCACCTGCTCGACGACGTGCGCAACGACATCAACGATGAAGTTATTCTCTTCGAACTCAACGACGAAAACATCACACGATTTAACCCCCACGATTATGAAACGATTTTTGACAATTAGCCTCCTCATGGCCATTGCCTCCCACTCGGCATGGGCCTGTGGTTATGAAACCACGTACAACTACTACCTGTTCCACACCTGGGCAGAGCCCACTGGGCACTATCTCTACGAAGACGGAGTGAAAAGCCCCTGGGGACGTTCGCGCATCGACCAGTTCTGGCGCGACTACACCGGAAATCCCGACTGCACCTACCTGAACGACAAAGAGGACATTGTCGCCAAAGCCCGACAGCAGAACGACACCGAACTCCTCACCTACATCAAGTGGCTCGACACCTACATCGAGGCTGGCGAGACGCTCAACCGCGACGAGTGGAACTATCCCACCAAGGAAGAACTCGCCCAGTGCCGCAACAATGTCCAGCAGATGCTCCTTGCAGCCCAGCAGTACAAGGGCACGCGCCTCCGTCCACAGTACACCCTCCTCGAGATGCGCGCCAACATGCTGCAGGAGAACCATGCCGCCAACCGTACCCTCTGGGAGCAGACCGCCTCGAAGTTGCCCAAGAGCGTCTATCGCGACCTCATGGAGAACATCTACGCCGGAGCCCTCTTCCACCTCGGAGAGCGCGAAAAAGCCTGCGATATATTTGCCCGCCAGGGCGACAGCGAAAGCATCCAGTGGGCACTGCTCAAGTTCCGCAACCTCGCAGGCATCCGCCGTATCTACGACGACAACCCCAACAGCCACTCTCTCTACTACCTCGTCGATGAATACGTCAACAACGTGCAGGAATTCACCGACCAAGGCGGTTTCACCGACTGGGACCCTGACCGCATGGAGTCTGTCCACAACGTCGCTAAGGAGCAGAAGTTCCGACAGGAAGCCCTCGACTTTGCCGACTTCGCAAAAGCAGTCGTCGCCATGGGCAAGACCCACGACCCCTGCATGTGGCAGACCGCACGTGCCATGATACACTACGAACTCGGCTACCCAGGCGAAGCCCATGAGGACATCCAGGACGCCATGATGCTCAAAGGTACGGAAAGCAGCAAACTTGTTGCCCGCTGCGTAGCCATGCTCGTCGAAACCGCCTACTCCAACCCCGACAAAGCCTCCCTCGTTCAGGAACTGCAGTGGCTCAGTGCCCAGAACAGACAGAAAAAGTCCGACTACCTCTGGCGGGCTGAGCAGCGCATCCTCATCCACGGCCTTGCCACACGCTATCATAAAGAAGGTAACCACCAGATGGAAACTGCTGTATGGGGATTTCTGCAGAAAGAAACCGACCAGCGCAACGAAAGCCTGCCCGAAAGCCTGCCGTCGTGGAATTCCGCCTACAGTACCAACTATTTCGTTCAACTTGAAAACCTCAAGACCGACGACGTCATTGCCTACTACCAGACACTGAAACAACCGCAAAGCGATGTCCTCGACCGCTATATCCTCCGTCAGGTGCCCTGCGACGACATGTTCTTCAACGACTACATCGGCACATGTCTCTTGCGCGACGCACGATTTGCCGAAGCCATCCCCTACCTGAAGCAAGTGCCCCCCGCCTACCTCGAAGGCCTCAACGTCAGTTACTATCTCGCCCACCGAGACTACCACGTCGAACGATGGTACAAGAAACAGCGCACCAAGCAGGACCAGGAAGGACCACGCGAAGCCGCGCTGACTACCAACCCCAAACTCGACTTCTGCACCGAAGCCCTCCAGTTGCAAGACAACATCCGTCTGGCAGGCGACGCCGACAGCCGAGCCGTCCTCTCCTACCGCCTCGGCACCATGCTCTATCAAGCCTGCCCCACCGGCGAATGCTGGTATCTGTCACAATACGGCCAGTCGGCAGGCGGCTACGACGAAGTGACCGAAAGCACCCTCTTCTGGAAAGCCAAAGAAGCCCTCGAGAACAGTCGCCAGGCCATCAGTTTCCAACAACGGATGCACAGCCTCTATGCCGTCGCCTACCTGCCCACCGACGAATGGGCCAACATCGACACAGAATGGAGTCACGGACAGGCCACCTACATCTACACACCCAACCGTACGTCATACAAATACACGGCACTCGACGCTCTCGACCGATTCGCCGCTGCCAACCCCAAACGTGTAGACAACTACATCACCCGTTGCGATGTGCTGAAACAGTTCCGCAGACACAAGTAAACAAAAACAAGGCTAAGTGCTTGGAGAAATAACGCCAAGTGCTTAGCATAAAAACGCCAAGTGCTTAGCGTAAAATTTCCAAGCACTTGGCGTTCTTTTTTTAGTGGAGTTCGGCAGGAGCCGCTTGGCTCCGTCAGTTACCAAAGAGTGCCCCAGATTTCGGTGCGTTCCTTTGCCGTCGGGTCGTCATCGTCGTCGCCTTCGCCTCCGTAGCCGATGTCTTCACCTGGAGCGGCGATGCTACCCTGGAGAATGGGGGCAGGGAGCGCTATGGTGCGCTCCTGCTGGATGGGGGTGATGTATTTCGGTTTCATTTTACAAATACTTTTTTACCATTCACGATGTACATACCCTTCGACGGACGTGCGACGCGGCGGCCGCTGAGGTCATAGACGGTTGTTGATTCTTCGTCCTCCGTACTCTGCACTTCGTCGATGCCTGTGGCGGGGTCGAAGCCGAGCGACTTGATGCCCGAGGTGGCTGGCACGTGGAAGTAGGCACGGTAGCCCTTGATTTTCGTATTGCCTGTGGAGTGCTTGAAGACGTCGTTGAGGAGGTAGTAGTCTTTACCGCCATTGTTGGCCATAACGTGGTCTTTGACGTAGTTGCCGACGAACTGGATGTCGCCGACGGTGACGGTGGGTTCATCGGTGGGCACCACGTTGACTCCTCGGAGGATATACTCGTTGGTTGTCGGTGCGGTGGCCAACTGCATGATATAGGGGGTGTTGGCGACGATCTCGGTAACAGGTGCGAAGGTGAGGCGGGCACTCTCTCCGTTCTTCGTGACGCTGTCGAGGCTTTTGACGACAGTACCTTCGCCGAAGGTGGCGGTGATCTGGTCGGCCGTCATGTCGAAGGGGAAGCAGATGGTGTTCCAAGCGTTGCCACTCGTGGCATTATCCTTACCAACCAACGTGCGAAGGAGACGAACGGCGACATTGGTCGCGGCGGCCGGTGCGGTAGTTGCGGTTTCGTCGAGAACAACCAGGGGCATCAGGTGTTCGAGTCTGAAGTTTTCATAGACGGCCCAGGTGCCAGTGGCTACGCCGTTGCCCATGCGGTTGTGGATGCGTATGCCGAAGGTGAGGGTTCCGTCGGCGGGCACGTTGACATAGACGACGTTCTGGTAGTTGCCTGTCTCAAGGGCTGCGTAGGCAGAGGTCTCGTCGTTAGGATAGTGGAGCCCACCGTAGGTGTAGTCGCTGGTGTAGGCTGTGGTGGCTCCATAGTCCATGACGGACTTGAGTTGGGTCTGTGCGTCGTTGGCGTAGAGGAAGATGAGTCCGCGGGCTCCGTCGGCAGCGGCTACCCAATCGTTGTAGGCGGCCCGCTGGAAGGCATCGACGCTGAGGCGGTAGAGGCCTGGGGTGAGGTGGTCGATGGTCTCGGTGTAGTAGTCGAGGTCGTCGCCTGCCTCGACGATGGGTGCGTATTGCTGGTACTTTTCGGCTTTGGCTCCCGTGACGGCGATTTCGTCTGTGAGGAAGTCGTGGGCTTCGAGTTGTGCCAGAGTGGTGACGTCGGTGAGCCCTGCAGCCGTGGCGGCTGTGACAGCCTGTGCGTCGGCAAGGGCTGCGTAGCGGGCTGGGTGGTCGGCGGTGGGCTCAAGTGTCCAGAGAACGGTAGTTGCTGTAATGTTGCCAGTGGCGGTGACGACATCTCCGTCGATGGCGAGGAAGCCGCTGCCGGACAGGTTCTGGAAACGGTAGGAACCGTTAACGGATTCGGGCTGGAGGATGATGCCGTTACCTCCATCAGCAAAGAGGGAGGTTCCGTCGTCGTAGAGGTAGAGTTGGTTGTCGAAAAGGCGCAGACGCGTGTGTCCTTCTACGTCGGTGACTATCTGCACGGCGAGTCCGTAGTCGTCGGCGATGGCCTGTGTATTCCAAAGCCCACCTCGGCTCAGGTAGCGCTGTGTGGCATTGTTGAGCAGGTAGCAGGTAGTGTCGAAGAGAACGGGGGTGTGAAGTGTGAGGGTGACGGCGTCGTTGGCGACTTGTCCGCTGTAGCCCACGACATCGGCAGGAAGGGTGAGCGTGTAGTCGCTGCCGGTCTCGAGCGTGAACGCTGCAGGGAAGGTGGCTGTGAGGACGTTACCGCTAAGCGAGAGTGTGCCTTGTGCCACGGTGGTGTTGCCTTTCTTCACGGTGGCCTGTGCCGTACTGCTGAGCAGGGTGAGGGGCGTGGCGTCGGTGGAGGTGGCGAGGTGGTAGTTGAAGGTGACAGTCTGGAGGTCTTGGATGTAACTACCATCAGTAATGCTGATGACGGGGTCGCCGACATAGTAGGTCTCGGGCACGCCGAGATATTCGAGTCGGGCATCGTCGAAGGCTATCCAAGAGCCTGCGTTGCTGGCAGACCTTGCACCAACTCGCAGGGTGTTGCTGCCGCCTGAGAGGGTAATGAGCACTTCGGTGCGTGTGCCAGGATTGTTGGTCGGCATCGCCGTTGTCACGTCGTTGGCAAAGAGCGAGCAGTTGCTTGAACAGTGTGCAATGGCAGAGAACTTGTAACGGCCGTCGGGCAGACCTTGTATCTCCTGATAAATCTGGCTTTCTCCGAGTCCACTTCCTACCCATCTTTCCAGGAAGTAACCGCCTACTTTTCCAGTAAGGGCTGATGAACCCTGGGCCTGCCACCCTGTTCCTTCGGTCTTCCAGCCAATGGCACTGCGACGTTCGCCGCCAGGGTTGCCGAGCACGTAACTGATGTCGATGGGTTGGTCGATGGTGGTTGCGTCGAGCGTTTCGTATCGAGCGACGTATTCACCACGAAGCATACTGTAGATGTCGAAGTAGCCGACATTGGAATCAGTCTTGTTGAGGGCTGTTTCGGCTCCGTCCAGAATGGTGTTGTCCCAGGGCCCGAGATAACCGGCGTCGGGATAGTATCCGTTCTGCACCGTCCACTTGCTATCGGCGTAACTGATGAGGGTGCGCCCCCAGGCGATGTTGCCAGCGCCGTTATCGTTTGTGCGGAAGTGCCAAGCAGCGTTCCACTCGGTCTGCATCATATAGTCGGGATAGGTGGCGTTGGCCATAACAACGTATTCGGTGTTGCCATCAACGTTGGAGTCAAAGGTCCAGAGGAATGCCTTGTCGGAGCCTGGGTCAACACCTGCTGCGTACCATGCTGCCTTATTATTAGCACCTTGATGGGAGCCAGCCTTCTGAACCAAACCTAAATCTTGGGTGTGGTCTGCCAAAACGAAGAAATACGGGTTGAAGTCCGACGGCAATGCCGTAAGTTTAGTCCATCCGTCGAGCGGCGAAGTAACTTCACCACCGCCCTGACCGCCATAGTAGTAGAGGCGGACATTGTCAAACATCGTCCAGTCGCCATTGACGGAACTGGTGTTGCGGATGCCCAACGTCAGGCTGCCGCCGGCAAAGTTCTCATTATCGACGGCATTGTCATAGAGCAACTTGCTAAAGTAGTAGGCTCCCGACTGCATATCGTTAGGGAAGTAGGCAGTGGCATCATTGTAAGTGACTTCAGACTCGGCACCTACACCATACTTCGTTGTCACGGCGTCAGCACCGATGTTGTTAATGCTCTGTGATGCTGATCCAAGGTAGATTTGTGCCGTCACTGCATCTGTCCCACTCATGTAGGCGGAATAGACATCGGCAGCGGCGCCTGGACGCTCGTAGGCCTGCATCTTCATGCGGTAACTGCCGGAGGGCATGTCGCTGAGCGTCTGGTAAAAGTTGAATGTCTTTTGGAAGAATTCATTGGAGGAATAGTTATTGGTTGGTGCTGTGCCGCTCCATCCGTCAGTGCCGTCCATGCCTGCATTAGCGAGCAGGAAGGTAATGTCGTAGCCTGCACTGTTGGGCGTGGTATTCGCCATAAAAGTCTTGCAGGCAGCAATCACGTCGTCGTAGTATTGTACAAGTTGCGAGTTGCTGGCCGATGGCACGGCAGACTCGATGGTGCTCAGCGTCGAGGCAAGCGTGCTGTTGGCAGTGCCAGTGTTGTCGGTGTGTGTGGTACGTGCCATCTTGCGAACGAGTTCGATGATGTCAAGTACGTTCTCACGCTGTTCGTCAATCAGGGCATCAGCGATGTCACCCATTTCTGAGGCTGTGAGAATCATCCAGCGAGAAGCCGTTGCCGGCTCATAGGCACTGTAATTGGCCGATGTCACATTGCCCGAAGCGGTGGCTGTCAAACTCTTGGGATAGGCTGTGCTGGCAGGGAACATCAAATAGTAAGTGTCCTTGGTGACGGGAGTGCTCGATGCACCAAACGAGGCCTCCCACCAGCCGAGGTGCAGGTGGACAGCAGTGGTGGAGGTCTTCGACGAACCGCTGACGGCAAAGTTTCCGTCGCCCGTGTAGAGGTACCTACTCGTGCTGACATTCTTGAAGTAGTAGTATTGTGTGGCTGGGTCGAACTCGATGTACCACGCAGCGGCGTCGTCGGCTTGTGCGGCTGCATCGCTGGCGTAGGTCTTCCACTTCAGTGTGGTGCCACTTGCATAGAGGTAGGTCGAGGTGTTCGCTCCGTAACTCTCGTTGCTGTTGCGGATGTAGTATTTGGTATTGTCAGTGTGGGTGAAGCAGTATCCTGGCAGAAAACTCTTGTTGGCGACTGGGCACATGCCGTCTTCACTCATGGCCTGTGCCAACAGTCCGTTGGCGTAATATTGGAGGTCGTTGTGTGCATCTTCCTGTGCACCGTTAATGGTATAACTGGTCATGTTGGTCCCGTTGGTGGCCCACACGTGGGAGCCGCCGCCCGTAACCCACTCTGTCTCGTTGTTGTCCCAAAAGCGGGTGAGGTCACGTGAACGCTTGCCCCTCCACTGTCCATAACTGTTACCAGGACCACCGCTATAGACTTCCATGTGTTCAGAGTAGGTGACATCCGTTCCCACACCGATGCCATGCAGACACTCGTGCATGGCTGTACCGGTGGCTTGATAACTGACGTTCGGACCGAAGCGAATCCAGCCACCATAGGAACAGTCGGCGGTCGGAGTTCCTGAACCGTAGTTGGCGGTCGGGGTGAAGCCGACAATACTGGTGCAGGCGTTCCAATAGCCCATCAGACTCTGCATAGTGCTATTGATACGAGCGTTGAATTCATCGTCTGCACCGTTTAGATTATAGGTCAATTTTGTGCTGCGCGGCAAAGTGTAGATGCGGAGCACGTCGCCATAGCCCACACGATTGCTGCTGTTAACGGCATAGGCACGGATGTAATACGTAGTGCCTGGCGTAAGGTTGTCGAGGATATGGATGTAGCCTACATGGTCCAAGTATCGAGTGGTGCGGTCGTCGGCCAAGGTAGGCGTAGCGTTCGACGAACTATAGACGAAGCCTTGTGCGGTGATGTTAGAACCAGTGACGGTGCTGCGTGCAAAGGCAATGTTGGTGCCAACCTGATAACGCGTGTCGGTCACGACGGTGGGACCGCCGCTCGTGCTTTTGCCATAGGCGTAGATGCTGTTTTCGGCATTCTTGATGGCGGCTTTCAGGTTACTATAAGCGTTGCTGACGTTGGTGGCCGTTCCGCTTGAAGTGAGGCTGCTGGCCGTCGATATGGCACTATTGAGGGTGCTCTTCGCCGTGGCATCCATGTTTTGCGAAACGACCGTGTTGGCTTTTGTAATAAGCGCGGAGAGGCCTGTGCGCAGGGACGACACATTGGTATTAACGCGGCTGAGTGTGAAGTTGTCGATAGCCACCCAGTTGCCAGAGCAGTTCTCCAGTCTGAAACCAATCTCTGCCGTTCCATCTACAACGTAGAAAGTGACACTGTAGGTGTTGGCAGCGGTTACGGTAGTCTGATGCTCGTTGGCTACGAGATAAGCACCCGTCTGTGATGTACTGGTGGCATTTTGGTTGATATTCTGGGCATTGGCCGTCAGCGTGTACTGTCCGTTAGTCAGTCCAGTGATGGTCTGCAGCAAGTAAGAGTCAGGCAACCTGGTGCCGGCTGTCACCCATTTCTCAGCATAGGCATGGTAGGTTTTTAGAGTAAATGAGGTGTTGGTCTGCGTCTGGAAACCAAAATTACGCCATCCGCCAAAACCCTGTCCGTCGAAACCTGCGTTGACGATGCTGCCAGATACGTCGGTCTGTGCCCACAGACCCGTGGTACAGAACAGTGTGAGCAGAAATGTGAAGAGATAATGTCCAATTTTCCCAAAGTAAAAGTTTCGTTTCATAATGTTTTATTTATTTAGTTAGAATATCTCGGAAAATCTACCAAAATGCAAATATAAGGCATTTCTTCCAAAAGTCGCTTGCTTTCGCGCAATTTTTTTTCAGGATGAGCACTTTTCCACTGTTTTCACCTTGAAAAACATGGGGACAGTGTCTTGACGGATGAAAAACGAGAGGGAGGTAAGGAGACGAAATCCGTATTCAATGAAAAAGAAACCGCACCTTCCAGGCATGGAAAGTGCGGCTTCGTGTTTAAGCTATGTCAATGTAGTCTCGTGCAGAATCCTCGGCTTATGCCATCTTGTTGAGGAGTTTGGCAGCACCCGACTTGAGGTTGGCGGCCTTCTTCCAGTGGATGATGTTCTTCTTAGCCAGTTTGTCAAGGCTCTTCTGGAGTTGAGGGAACAGGCTCTGTGCCTCAGCCTTGTCGGTGGTGTTACGGAACTTCTTGAGCAGCGTACGCATTGACTTTGCGTAGTAGCGGTTGTGCAGACGACGTTTCTCGTTCTGACGGATGCGCTTGAGCGCGGATTTGTGATTTGCCATTTCTTTATTGGTTTTAAGCGTTAAAAAAACAGGAAGTCCGATGTGGTATGGCTCACTTGACCTCGCACCCTTCTTCCCTTGCGTGGGTAGTCCCTAGGAGAGTCGAACTCCTCTTTAGAGAATGAAAATCTCTCGTCCTAACCGATAGACGAAGGGACCGACCTGAAAGCACTTTGGGCGTATGCCGCCTCAAATGCGGGTGCAAAGGTACGTCTTTTTTGTGGAATGACAAAATAATTGTTAAAGTTTTTTGAGCGGAACGACGTTTTTTCGTAATTTTGCAACGGTTAATTGCAAAAAATGCAGCAAAGGATTCGCGGAATTGTACTGCGGACGGTAAAGGTGGGCGACGCTTCAATCATTACCGACCTATTCACCGAAAGTCACGGACGCATGTCATTCGTGGCTCACGTGTCGTCGTCGGGACGCCGCCGAAGCAGCGGTGCCGCTTTCTGGCGACCGCTCAACATGGTGGAGTTCGACACCGACCTGCACGGGCAGTCACGTCTGCCCCACGTGCGCGGCGTGAGGCTGTATGTCAACTACGCCACCCTGCCCTACGAGCCGATGAAGCAGATGCTGGCGATGTTCCTCGCCGAATTTCTTTGCCGCGTGCTGCACGGCCAGCAGCCCGACGCCCCGCTCTACGGCTACCTGACACACTCGCTCCAGTGGCTTGACACGACAGAAGGCGAAGTGGCCAACTTCCACCTTGTCTTCCTCATGCACCTCTCTCAGTTCGTCGGCATTTGGCCCAACCTCGAAGGACTGCGCAACGGCTCCTACTTCGACCTGCGCACAGGGTCCTACTCGGCCATACAGCCCCTTCATGCCGACTACCTGCAGCCCGACGAGGCCAGGTGGCTGCCGCTACTGTTCCGCATGAACTACTCGACAATGCACCTCTTCCGCTTTTCACGCACACAACGCCGCCGCGTACTTAGTGTCCTGACCGACTTCTACCGCCTGCACCTCCCCTCGTTCGGACCGCTGCACTCGCTCGACGTGCTCAGTGCCGTGCTCGACTGACCGCTCCTTATGCCTATCACACGCGACAAGGAGAACACTATTTTGCTATTTTCGCACAACTTCACCGCTTTTTTCATCTTTTCTTTTTTAATTTTTAATAATAATGTGTACCTTTGTACGCATATTGTACGATTGTACACTAATGGAAAAACAGGAAAAAGAGTTTCGCGTCGATGTCGAAGCGATTGTACGCGAGAAAGCCGGTGCGAAAGCAAAGTACATCCCAGGCTTCGTCATTTCGTGGCTGAAGAAGACACTGCATCAGGACGAGGTAAACCGTTTTCTGACGGGACGTGCCGCTGGAAAGTTCGGAGTGGATTTCCTCGACGAATGCGTCGATTATCTTGAGATGGACATGACCGTCAAGGGTCTCGACGAACTTCCCACGAACGAAGGCGGACGCTACTTCACGATTGTCTCCAACCATCCGCTCGGCGGAGAGGACGGCGTGGCGCTCGGCAAACTCATCTGCCACAAGTACGACAGCCAGATGCTCTACCTCGTCAACGACGTGCTGATGAACCTCAAAGGACTTGCACCACTCTGCATCCCCATTAACAAGACAGGCAGCCAGAGCCGCAACTTCCCGAAAATGGTGGACGAAGCCTTCCGCAGCCCGAAGAACGTGCTGATGTTTCCCGCAGGGCTCTGCTCGCGCAAACGCGACGACGGCACCATCCGCGACCTCCCCTGGAAGAAGACCTTCATCTCGAAGAGCATCGAGTACCAGCGCGATGTCATCCCCGTACACTTCAGCGGTCACAACTCTGAACGTTTCTACAACATCGCACGTTGGTGCAAACGCCTCAACCTGAAGGTCAACATCGCCATGCTCTACCTGGTGGACGAGATGTACAAGAACGTCGGCAAACATTTCGACGTGACCTTCGGGCAGCCCATCCCTTGGCAGACCTTCACCGACAAGTCGAAGACCCCCGCCGAGTGGGCGCAGTGGGTTCAGGACAAGGTGTATGAACTGTAAAGAGACCCACCCCAACCCCTCCCAGGGGAGGGGAGTAGTTACTAACAAATCTGATGGAATATAAGACGGCTTCACCTGACAGGTATGAGATGCTTAAAGCCTTCGCTCGGGAAAACAGAAGAAATGCAACATTGGCAGAGCAAGTGCTTTGGGAGCGCATCCGTAACAAGAACTTAGGTCAACAATTTGTCAGACAACATATCATTGGCGACTATATTGTAGATTTTGTTGCTTTGGATGTTGGACTCGTCATCGAAGTAGATGGTGGTTACCATTCAGAACGTCAGCAACAAGAAAATGATGAGATTCGCGAAAAGGAATTGAATAGGAAAGGTTACCATGTGATTCGTTTCACTAACGAAGAAGTTGAATTTGACACAGATTATGTGATTAAACAAATAATCCAAGAAATAGAGTGCTAGAATATGAGTGAGAAGGAACAAACTACTCCCCTCCCTTGGGAGGGGCAAGGGGGAGGGTCTGAGATTATTGACCCTATACCTGTTGACATTCTGAAGAAAGAACTCAAGCAGATTGGCCGCCTGCGTGTGACTAACAAGTCGGGCAACGAAATCTATATCTTCGACTGGAAAAACGGCCCGTACCTGCTGCGCGAGGTCGGCCGACTGCGCGAAGAAGCCTTTCGTGCCGCAGGCGGCGGAACTGGAAAACCGCTGGACCTCGACCACTTCGACACTTGTCCGAATCCCTATCAGCAACTCATCGTCTGGGATCCTGAAGCAGAGAAGATCATCGGCGGCTACCGCTACATGTTCGGCAGCGAGTGCGACTTCGACGACAACGGGCAGCCTCTCCTCGCCACAAGCCACATGTTCCGATTCTCGGGCAAGTTCATTCGCGACTATCTCCCTTACACCCTCGAACTCGGCCGCAGTTTTGTGTCGTTGGAATACCAGAGCACACGTGCAGGCGTCAAAGCCATCTTCTCGCTCGACAACCTTTGGGACGGCATCGGGGCGGTCTCCATCGTCAAGCCCAACGTGCGCTACTTCTTCGGCAAGATGACCATGTATCCGTCGTACAACCGTCGCTGTCGCGACCTTATCCTCTACTTCCTCAAAAAGTATTTCGAGGACAAGGACCGCCTCATCCTGCCCATCACGCCGCTCAAGTTGGAACACTCCGAGGAAGAACTCGCTGCGGTGTTCAGTGCTGGCAACTTCAGGGACGACTACCGCATTCTGAACCGCGAGGTGCGTGCCAACGGACTGAACATTCCACCGCTCGTTAATACATATATGAACCTGTCACCGACCATGAAACTCTTCGGCACAGCCATCAACGACGGTTTCGGCGACGTGGAAGAAACGGGCATCCTCATCACCATCGACGAGATGCTGGACGACAAGTACATACGCCACATTGAGTCATTCGCCAAAGAGCACCCCGAATACATCAAACTCACAAGCGGTGCCAACAAGGTCATCAGCGAATACGAATAGCAAACAGGCTCTCTCACGAGGGCCTGTTTGCTTCTATATCATCGGCAGGCTTTCGCCGTTGATTTTACGGTAGAGGTCGAGCGCAAAGACATCGGTCATGCCCGAGAGATAGTCAAGCACGGCCATGATGCGGGAGTAAGGCTCAGGTGCATCGACTTCGTACTGCGACGACACCCGCGCCAACAAAAGTTTCGAATACTCCTTCTCCGGATACATGGCTGCATCGGTGAAGAGGTCGATGAGTTGCGAAATGATGCGATAGCCTGCCAACTCGATGTCGAGCACGTCTTTGCTGCGATAGATTTTCTGCACCGAAACCTTCTGGCAACGCTCGTAGGCCTCGCGGACATTGCTGCTGATGTGGTCAACGAGACTGCCTGTGAACTTGCCGTCGAGAATCTCCTGTTCGTGTTCGACAAAGGTACGCACACATTCGCGTTCGAGCGTACCAATAGCACTCGAGCGCAGATAAACAATCTGCTCGTTGGTGTCGGTGACATGTTCGAAAATCGCATGGGCACGCGCATGGTGGTCCTGCGGGATGAGGGAGAAAAGCAACTGTTTCGTCTCCTCGGTCGTCAGCAGCCTGAGTTTGTGAGCGTCTTCGATGTCCATGATTTCGTAGCAGATATCGTCGGCAGCCTCAACCAGATAAACCAATGGATGACGCATTCCCTTCGCTGAATCTGCTGTCGGCTGCAGCCCCAACTCCTCAGCAATCCTGCGGTAACTCTCCTTTTCCTGCTGGAAAAAGCCGAACTTAGGTTTCTTCCCACACTGAATGGCAGGCCATGGATACTTGACGATGGCGGCCAGCGTCGCATAGGTCATCACGAAGCCGCCTGGACGCCGGCCCTTGAAGGTGTGGGTAAGCAGACGGAAGGCATTGGCGTTGCCGTCGAAGTGAGTCACGTCCGCCCACTCCTCATCGTTCATCAACACCCTGTACTGCTGTCCGTTACCCTCCTTGAAGTACGAAGCAATGGCACGTTCGCCGCTGTGTCCGAACGGCGGATTTCCCATGTCGTGGGCAAGGCAGGCGGCACTGACGATGCTGCCGATTTCGCTCAGGTGCGTGTCTGCCAGTTCGGGATGCTTGTCGAGCAGGAGTCTGGCCACGTCGTCGCCGAGGCTGCGTCCCACGCTGGCCACCTCCAGCGAGTGGGTCAGGCGGTTATGCACGAACACGCTGCCAGGGAGCGGAAACACCTGCGTCTTGTTTTGCAGGCGGCGGAACGGTGCCGAGAAAATCAGCCGGTCATAGTCGCGTTTGAACTCCGTCCTGTCGTCCTTGCGGTCGATGTGCAGTTCCTCCTGCCCCAGCCTTTTATTTGATAGTAATTGCGCCCAATTCATAATTTTATTCTTTAGTGCGCATTGCGCAGAAATCCTACAAATCTATACAAATTTCACAAATCTTTTTTGTTTAATAACATCCTGTTAGAACAGTTTGACCTTATCTATCACGCCCGTTCGTTCATTTCTATGATACCATTCCGAATACAAACCGTCGGGACTGAAATTGATGAGCATACCGTATGGCAGATGAGTCAGATTCATATAATTCCACAACTGGCGTCGATGCGGTGTATCAATGTGATTCAGAGACTTCAGTTCAAGAATAATGTTGTTATCTACTACCAAATCCAAACGATAAGACTGGTCCAACTCGACATCTTCCCAGAAAATGGGGACAGGCACCTGGCGACCCACTTGATATCCCTTCTCTTCTAACAAATACTTCAAGGCTGCTTCATAGGCAGACTCCAGCAATCCGTACCGGAATTTCCTATGAACCCTCATGGCTTCTCCCGTTATGTCACGAAAGAATTCATATTTCTTATTATGCTCGGCTATTAAATCCATATTCTAAAAGCATAATTTGTAAGATTTGTATAGATTTGTAGGATTTCTGCGCGAAGCGCACTCCTCATCTTTATTTTTCTGTGCAAAGATACTGTATTTTTCGTCAAAATCCATTATCTTTGCACTAAATTTTAACATTTATGGAAGTTAAAATCATTAATAAGTCCCATCACGATTTACCTCGATACGAGACTGAACAGTCGGCCGGTATGGACCTTCGCGCCAACCTCGACGCCCCAGTCACGCTGCAGCCGATGGAGCGACGGCTGGTGCCTACAGGCCTGTTCATCGCCCTTCCCAAAGGCTATGAGGCGCAGATTCGCCCCCGCAGCGGGCTGGCCATCAAGCGCGGCGTGACCGTGCTCAACTCGCCTGGAACAATCGACGCCGACTACCGTGGCGAGGTGTGCGTCATCCTGATCAACCTGTCGCAGGAGCCCTTCGTCATCAACGACGGCGAACGCATCGCCCAACTGGTCATCGCACGTCACGAGCAGGCACAGTGGCTGCCCGTCGATATGCTCGACGAGACGGAACGCGGTGCGGGCGGCTTTGGTCACACAGGTGTTTAGGAACATGCTCCAAGTGCTTAGCGTGCGAACGCCAAGTGCTTAGCGTGCGAACGCCAAGTGCTTAGCGTGGATTTTCCAAGTACTTGGCGTGAACGAAAAACTACGAAGGAATGAAACATACGACATACATCGGCGGACTTGTGGCTGTGCTCCTCATGTGGGCACTGCCACAGCGGCTGTGTGCGCAGGGCAGCACGCCCGAACTGACGGAGCCACTACAGGTGACGACCGATGCCGAACGTGCCGAGGCCTTCTTCCTCGAAGGGCTGTGCCAGCAGATGTCGGCCCACTACAGCGAGGCTTACGACCTGTTCAGCCACGCCCTCGCGCTGAACCCAAAGCATGTGGGTGCGCTCTACGAACTCTCCAACTATGCCCGCCATCTGCAGAACGATTCACTTTCGCTCGTTCAACTGGAACAGGCGGCACGACTTGACAGCGAGAATTTCTGGCTGAAGCAGGCGCTGGTCGGCCTCTATGTGGCACAGCACCGCAACGACGACGCCGTGCGCCAACTGGAGCAGATGACGAAGCAGTATCCCGAACGAAGCGACCTGCTCATGATGCTGGCCGACATGTACCAGCGCGACGAAAACTACAAGTCGCTCGTGCGCACCCTCGACCGCATCGAACTGCTCGAAGGCAAGAGCGAACAACTGTCGATGCAGAAGTTCCGCACCTACGTACAGATGAAGGACGAGCAGCGTGCCTTCGACGAAGTGCAGGCCCTCGCCGACGAATACCCCAACGACGAGCGTTATCAGGTGCTGGTCGGCGACCTCCATTGCGACCTCGGCCATTACGAGAAAGCCTGGACCGTCTATGAGAAGATGCTCCAGACGTCGCCCGACAACATCAACCTGCAACTGTCGCTCGCCAACTACTACGAAAAGACAGGGGCCGACTCGCTCGCACAAGCCACCCTCGAACGCGCACTGGTGCATCCCTCGCTCGACAGCGACACCCAACTGCGTCTCATGCAGTTCATCGCCTACGACAACATCCAGCAGAAAGGCGACACGACGCAGGTGATGAACCTGTTCCGCCAACTGCTTGCACGCCCGCAGGCCGACACGCGTATGCCCGAACTGGCGGCACGCTACATGGTCACACGCGACATTCCCTCGGCCGAAGTCAAGCCCGTGCTCCACCAGTTGCTCAGCATCGAACCCGAGGCCGAAATGGCACGCAACCAACTCCTCTCCTACGCCATCGCCGAGGAAGACACCGCCGCCATCGTCCACCTGTGTAAGACGGCCGTCGATTACGGAAGCAGCGACCCCGTCTATTACTACTACCTCGGCATCGGCTACTTTCAGCAGAACAAAAGCCGCGCCGCCATCGACGCCGTGAAGAAGGGGCTCGCCAAGACCGATGACAAAAGTAACCTGCTGCTCATCACCAACATGTACGCCATCCTCGGCGACCTGTACCACCGCACCGGCGACGACGCCAAGGCCTTCGAAGCCTACGACTCCTGCCTCATCTACCGGCCCGACGACGCCCTCGTGCTCAACAACTACGCCTACTATCTCTCGCTGAAGAAACAAGACCTCGACCGTGCCGAGCAAATGTCGCGCCGCTCGCTCGAGCAGGAAGGGCAGAACCCCACCTATCTCGACACCTACGCCTGGATACTGTTCCAGCAGAAGCGTTACGACGAAGCACGTGTCTGCATTGACAGCGTCCTCGTCCTACTCGGCGACAGCCTCGACCCCGACGAAGACTCCATCATCGAACACGCCGGCGACATCTACGCAAAATGCGGGCTGACCGAACAGGCCGTCGAATTCTGGGAGAAAGCACAAAGGCTCGGCAAAGGCAGTGCCCTTCTTGAAAAGAAAATCCGTAAACGTAAGTATTATGAAAAATAAAGGAAATCACATTCTACTCCCCTCCCTCACAGGGAAGGGGCTGGGGGTGGGTCTTCTTCTCCTCTTCCTGCTCGCAGCCTGCGGCACTCAGAAGAAGGCAGTTTCGACAACACCCTCCGGCCCTATCGTACCGGCAGCCTTCACCGCCGACAACTACATGAAAACGATGCTGGCCAACCGCCTCAGCGTCAAGAACCTGACAGCAAAGGTCAAAGTCTGCGTCACCATGGGCGACCGTAGCATCTCCACCAACGGCACCCTGCGTATGCGCCGCGACGACGTCATCCAGATTTCACTCGTCGATCCCCTCGTCGGCATCGCCGAAGTCGGACGCATGGAGTTCACCCCCACCAACGTCCTCATCATCGACCGCTTCAACAAGCAGTACATCGACGTGCCCTATGCAGAAGTCTCGTTCCTCAAGCGTGCCAACGTCGATTTCAACACGCTACAGAGCCTCTTCTGGAACGAAGTGTTCGAGCCAGGCAAGAGCACACCCTCTGCCGACGACTTCATGTTCACCCACCAGCAGACAGCGGTACTGATGGACTACAACGACCGTGTGCTCAACTATCATTTCAAGACCACGGCCGCCACCGCCCAACTGTACCAGACCGCCATCACCAGCCCCTCGGACAAGACAGCACGCTTCGCCTTCGACTACGAAGCCTTTGAGGACTTCGACCGCCGTCCCTTCCCCCGCAGCATGGTGATGTCGTTCCAGATGGGCAACCGTTCCGCCTCGCTATCCTTCGAACTGAGCAACGTGCGCTCCAACAGCGACTGGCAGGCACACACACCCGCCCCCTCGAAATACAAGAAAGCAGACGCTGAAGGCATCTTCCGCTCACTTGTCAAATAAACAGACCCCTCCCCAACCCTCCCCAGGGGGAGGGAGTATTCACTATGACTAATAACAAGAATCAACGAACTTTACTAACCACTCCCTTCCCTTGGGGAGGGATGGGGAGGGGTCTGTTGCTCCTTTGTTTCTTTGCCTTCTTGCTTCCCGCATCAGCCCAAAGTCAACGTCGCACCACATCCAAGAAGACATCGACAACGCAGACCCAGAAAAAGAGGAACAACACCCAGCAGAAGCAGAAGACACAGAAGAAACCTACCAAGGCCGAACTGCAGAAACAAAAGCAGGACATGGCACGTCAGCGCCAACTGCAGCAGAAACGTGCCGAGGAACTCAACCGCAACATCAAGCAGAGCCTCGACTCCGTGCTCATCCTCGACAACCAAATAGGGCGTCAGCGTGTTGCCATCGACTCGCTCAGCGGCGAAATCAAAGGTCTGGAGCAGCAGATTGACACCCTCGAGCGCGAACTCGACCGCCTGCAGCGCGAACTTGCCGACAAGAAGCAGAAGTATGCCCGCGCGATGGTCTATATGCAGCGGCACAAGTCGGTGCAGGAGAAACTCATGTTCGTCTTCTCCGCACGCAACTTCGAGCAACTCATCCGCCGAATGCGCTACGTGCGCGAGTACAGCACTTTCCAGCGCGTGCAGGGCGAGATGATCAAAGAGAAAGCCGCCGAAGTCAAGCGCAAGCAAAACGAACTCCTCAACGCCAAGACCAAACTCGAGACCGCACGAGTCGCCATGCAGGAAAAGCGGCGGATTCTCGAAACCTCGAAGCAGAGTTGCGAGAAGAACGTCCAGTTCCTCAACCAGAACCTCGCCACCGTCCAAAAGCAGATTGCCGAGTACAAGCAGAAGGAAGCCGCCATCAACGCACAGATCGACCGCATCATCCAAGAGGAAATCGCCGAAGCCCGCCGCAAGGCCGAAGCCGAGCGCAAACGCCGCGAGGAAGAAGCCCGCCGACGCGCTGAAGCCGAACGAGCCGCCAATAACAAGAAATCCGGCTCGTCCTCCAAGAAGTCAGGAAGCACCGGCAACGCCAAGAAGTCAGGCACAGCCCCCACCACCGACCGCTGGTTCGAGGAAG
Organism: Bacteroidaceae bacterium; assembly: GCA_024684455.1. Taxonomy (GTDB): domain Bacteria; phylum Bacteroidota; class Bacteroidia; order Bacteroidales; family Bacteroidaceae; genus UBA3839. The sequence goes on from JAIKWU010000079.1 coordinate 58,582, forward strand.
ATGCCGCCGACCGCCGTCTCTCCAACAACTTCGCCCAAAACCGAGGCCGTCTGCCCATGCCCATCACCGGCTCCTACAGCGTCGTCGGCCACTACGGCACCTACACCGTCCCTGGTCTGAAGAACGTCACCCTCGACAACAAGGGCATCGACATTCGCGGACAGCAAGGCGCACAGGCTCGTGCCGTGTTCGACGGCACCGTCTCCAGCGTCTTCCAGTACGGCGGCCAGTACATCGTCATGGTCCGTCACGGCCAGTACATCAGCGTCTATAGCGGCCTGCAAAGTGTCAACGTCGCCAAGGGAACGAAGGTAACGACCAAGCAGACGCTCGGCACCGTCGGCCGCAACGATGACGGCAACTACGTGCTCCACTTCCAACTTCGCAACCTGACTTCGCGCCTCAACCCCGAGCAGTGGGTACGCTGAGCCAGCGCACCGCAGTGGGGCGAAGCACCCTCTCCAACGTTCACGATTCTGTGGCGCCACCACAACTTTTAGTCATACAGCGGTACGGAATCCGCGCCTCGATTTAAGCCATTTTTTAACAATTTGAATAAATAATGATCAATTTTGAAAGAAAAATACACGTTTATTTAAGAAAAATGTTGTAACTTTGCAATCGAATTTGGGTCAAGCATCACGCTACTGCCCACAAAGATTTCTCGCACGCATACGCGCGAACCTATAATAATATGTCAACACTAAGCCTATCACTATCAATCTTTATATTTTAACCAAATTATTAACTAATCAACAACAATGAACAGAAGACTACTTCTATGGATGGTCACAGCGATAATGGCCATCGTAGGTGTGCAGCAGGCGAAAGCCTACAGCACCAGTGAACTGGAGTCTGCTGGGTGGACGAAAGTCACAGACATGACGTCCATGACGCCGCTCAGCGATTATTACTTCATCCTGATTGATGCTGGATCGTCGCTCTATTCAGTCTCAAATGCACGTCCTGGCACCGACAGCAAGCCGACTTACCAGACGCTGCAAGACCCTATTAGCGACGCAGGTCAAGTATGGAAAATCAGCAACGACGGCTCTGCTTACTACTTTCAGAGTCTCGTTGATGACTGGTACTTTATTGGTGCCCGCAATTCTGGTGAAGGCTGGACTGACCACATGGCCGCAGAAAGCACTAACGGCAACTTTACCTTTGCTGTTACCGATGGCAAATTCAGCATCACATCGGTTTTTGCAAATGGATTGGTTGGACCATGGGAAGACGCTGACCATGTAGATCTTAACTATAAGTTACACTGGAATGCACTCGAAGATAACTTCTACGAAGAACTTGCCTGCAACAAAGGTGCTCAACACGCCCCTGGTTTCTACATTTACGCTATCAGCCGCGCTACATACGATAACATACGTCGCTCCAGCAGCAAACTGGCAGCCAATGGATGGACTCAGGTAACGGGAACAGACCAATTGGGTAAGTCCGGCTATTATTACACCCTCCTCGACGTTTCGGAGACTGGTTATGAGAGCGGACTGGTCATGGCTGGAGGAACTGGTCGTCCCAACTATCAGGCAATGAATATCTCAACTGACAACAAGATACAGATATGGACGATGGCCAGCAAAGGCGACGGGTATCAGATGAAGAACTGCGAAACCGACACATACGTATTTTGCAATAATGGTACCGACTGGAACACAGGGTTTACCAACGATGCAAACAACCAATACACAGAATTCCGCTTTACTCTCAACAACGGCTTTGGGGTCATCAGCAATGTCAATTCGCTTCAGAGGTCTCTCGGACGTTGGTCCAACAGCCCTTATCGTCCAGGAACAGGAGAAAACATCGCAGCCAACAAGGCGGACAATGAAGGTAAGCGCCAATTTCTGATTTATTCTATTCCAAGCATCGCTGGCATAGCCATCGCCCTGCCCGAAGGCGGGGCTATGACTGCAGATCAGTGGTACTATTTTGATGTTATCAGCGAAGAAGAATACTCGTTCAATACGACGACTGCCACCGACATTGTATGGACAGCCGACGGCACACTTTTAGAAAGCGAAGCCAACAGCCAAGCCACAGCACTGCCAAGTGGCAACACCAACCTCACTGCAGGACGCTACTACATCAAGTCAAGCAGTGACAACAACTTCGTTCTTGAGGCACCACGTCCCACAACTGCACAGATTGCAGAACTGCAAAATCTTATCACGGCAGGCGATGCCAAGATTCTCGGTTTCGACAACGGCGAATATGCCCCGTACAACAACGTGGAAGCCATCACTCTTCTCGCCGACGCAAAGACTCTTGACCTCAACAATCCGAACCAATACACACAAAGTTTCATCGCAGGCAAAATTGCCGCCATGCAAAATGCAACGTGGACTGCCAATACATCTGAAGTCAACGCCATCTATTGGAAGACCAACTATACAGCAGCAGACAAGGCCTCCGATAACTACATCCATCCGCTGGGCTGGACGAACACAGGCTATAACACCCGCATCATGAACAGCGAGACAACATCAGATGCGGGTATCTCTGCTGTCGGCGGCACAGCCATCATGGCGAAGTTCAACACCACCTATGGTGAAACGCAAGGCTATACCATGCCGCTCAATGCCAACACCTATTACAAGATTGCCTTCAAGTATTGCGGATGGGGCAACAACCCGACGACCAACGTCGTGCTGACACGTCGTCCTAACGGCGGCGTCACAGTGACACCTGCCTCGTTCAAACCAGAAACTAATGACGGAAACAGCAACGCTAATAACTGGTACGAATACACTGCCATCTTCAAGACAGGTGCCGATGCAGGCGACTACGTCCTTGCCCTCAACAAAGTAGAAGGAGGTCAGCAGCAGATTGCCTGGGGCGACATGGTGCTCGTACGCGCTACAGCCGAAGACCTGACCTACACACTGGAGACAGGTGCCATGAACGCCGGCGTAGCCGCTGCACAGCAGACAGCCGCCGACACATTCAAGGCTGACGAGACCTTCGAGAAATACGAAGCCCTGCTCACAGCCATCGAGGCAGCCAAAGCCAGCGAGGCTGAATACGTCCTCATCAACAACCGCATCAACCTGCTGAAGGCTCAACTGGGTGACATCCCTGTGGCTGAAGCAGAGGCTGACGCATTCGTTACCAACTACGCCAATGGCGTTTACGAAAACCTCGGTCAGGTTATTCCTGCCTACCAGACCTTCGTTCAGAACTACTGGAGCACCAACACACCAGGAGAGAATGCAGACCTCACGGCCTTCATCGTGAATAACAGCTTTGAGTTCGGTAATACAGACGGCTGGGGTCACAGTACTAATGGTGACACCGATGTGAAGGAAGCCAGCAACGGCACATACCGTTTCACCAACTCTGACGGTAACTACATCTTCAACACTTGGACAGGCAATCAAGAATTGCATTATATCTTCCAGGAAATAGAAAACCTGCCTAATGGTACATACGAAGTAACTGCAGTTTGGGCTGGTTGGGGTGACCGTGAACTCACATTTACGGCGAACCAATTCACCACTTCCGAAACTTGGGACGAAGTAACTGACACATTCAAACCAGGTGATGTTCAGGATGGTGCCAACGAAACGGTTGGTATCGAAAGAACTATTCAGGCTGTCGTTGTCAACCATAAACTCAGAGTAGGTGGACGTAGCGACCAGTTCTTCAAGTGCGACAACTTCCGCCTCACGTACCTCAGCGCTGATGCTACTGTTAAGCCTACCATACCTGAAGGTCCGATGAACAAGGACGTTAAGGCAGCGCTTGAACAAGCAGAAGAAGCCTATGATGCAGTTGCAGGACAGACCATTGACAATTACAATGCCCTTGTCACAGCCATTGACAACGCAAATGCCAGCATTGCCATCTATCAGACAATGAACAAGTACATCACGAAGCAGAAGGTTACGGCTAACGGTGTCATCAGTTGGACAACGATTGACGACAAGTACAACGCTGGTGAATACCTCAACGCGACGGACTTCATCGCCGACTACAAGGCGCTCGTCGTTGCAGCCCTTGGCAACACAACAACAACTGGCACCGACATGACTGCCTACGCCATCAACCCAAGTTTCGAGTATGGCGACATGACAAGTTGGGCATACTATCGTAATGGTGATTCAAGAGTATGGGAAAACAGCAACGCCACCTACACCATGAGCAACGTGGACGGCGACTATCTCTTCAACACATGGAACAACAACACGGAACAGAAATATCTGGTTCAGGAAATCAACGGTCTGCCTAACGGAACGTACCGTGTGACCGCCGTCTTCGGCAGCGATGCAGACTATACCATCGAAATGACGGCCGAAAGTAGCGGCAAAGAAGAAGTCAACAACTTTACTACTGGCGAAAACAAGAGCGTCGGTGTGGAAAAGACCGTTGACGTTGTGGTTGAGGACGGAACACTCAAGATAGGTGCTCACGGAAACGACTGGTTTAAGGTTGACAACTTCCGCATCACCTTCCTCACGACCGACGCCGACATGCCTTATGCGCTTGTAGATGCTCCGATGAACGCTGCCATCGAGGCTGAACAGACAGCCGCTGCTGCTGCTTACGAAAGCAACAAGAGTTTTGACAACTACCACCGTCTTGAAGCAGCCATCGCCGCTGCTCAGGCAAGTGCTGACAAGTACGTCATCATCAACGCTCGCATTCCCAAACTGGCTGCTCAGAGCGATGGTATTGACGTTACGGCTCTCACCACTAAGTATAACGATGGTGACTATGTTGAAGCCGACGATGTGTTCGACGCATACAGAGACATCATTGCTACTTACTACGAAACCAACGCTCCAGCAGACAACACTGACCTCACAGAGTTTATCATCAACCCGAGTTTCGAGTTCGGTGACACTGACGGATGGGCCCTTAACCCCAGCAATGACACAGGCGTAAAATCTACTGATTCTGAAAGTAGTTACAGAATGACGAACTCTGACGGCGACTGGCTCTTCAATACATGGAGCAACAACAACGCCTTCCTCTACATTGTACAGGAACTGACGGGTCTGCCGCAGGGCACCTACGAACTCACTGCCACATTTGCAGCCTACAACGACACTCACATTGAGTTTACCGCAGAGAACGTGCTGCCTGACAGTACTATCAACGAGGTTAAACTAGCGTTTAAACCCTACGACGAAGACTCACGTGCAGACGCAAACACAGGTCAGGTGAAGACACTAAGATTCTATGTTACGGACGGCACACTCAAGGTGGGCGCCCACGCATGGGGCTTCTTCAAGTGCGACAACTACCAGTTGAAGTTCATCAACACAGACATCGAGTCGCCTGACCTGACACAGCCGATGAACCAGTACGAGCGTGGCTACTATCAGGCTGCTCTTGCAGCATACACCGCTGAACCGACCCAGGAGAACCTGCGTGAAGTCATCAAGTACAAACTGATGGTTGAGAACAGTATCGAGGCTTATAAGGCCGCAAAGAAGACATTAGACCGTGTACAAGCAATGATGAGCAAGACCAACGTCTATACTTACGATGCTTACTTCACGATTGACGATATGTTCGAGAAATACGGTTTCCGCGGATACTACGGATTTGAGACCCTTGAGGACGACGTAGCCTTCGACCTCGAACGCATGTTCTTCGGCACTGGAAGATACCGTAACTACGATAGTGTGGATGCTGAAAATCCTGTATGGCAGGGTGACATTCCGGCCGTTCCGTTCATCGCCAGTGCATGGGATTGTGGAAATGACGGCTATGCATACCGTGGAAAGTATGAAGGCGACAGGTCTTGGCAGGAAGGTGACGACTACTACGCTAACACCTGGTCAACCGAAGGTCTGGACGACGGCACCAACATGCTGAATCCCTACTTGGAATACTGGCTCTATGGTGACCAGTTGCTCGCTCCGCGCACTATGACTGCTACAATCGAGGGTACACCTGGTGCAGAGTACACTGTGAAGATGTTCGTACGTGTACGTACCATCCACGACCATGAAGCACCTACTGGTATGACCATCCAGATTGGTAACGGAACAGAGTACACCCCCACATGGACTTATGTTGACAACGAAACCAGTTATTATGTACTCAACAACAGGTACAGACTATGGTATTGCGACCTCTGGGATGAGGCATTTGCCAACAACCTCCCGACGGGTGAAGTTGACACTAATGGCAAACTTCGCATCAAGTTCCACATCAAGGATGGTTCTAACGTCACATGGCTGTCGATGAAGGATGTCTATGTGAACTATGGTGAAGACGAAGACATCGAAGGACTGAAGGATCTGTTGGACGCTGAGGTTGCCTATGCAAAGGCCACCTTCCCACTCGGATTCGACGAAGGTGAATATGCTCCTTACACCAACGTGGATGAACTTATTGCTCTCCGTCGTGCCGAACAAGTTTCTGACGCATCCAAGAACTACTTCCTTGTGAAGGCTACGTACGATAAACTCCGTGAGTTTAATGGACATGGCGATAACAGTGAAACTGCAACCTGGACTGCGAACGAAGAGGAAATGAACGGCTTCTATTGGACCGACAACTACACCAGCGAGGATGTGACACACGTCGAGTGGTATGAATACGAAGACGACTGTATCACTCCTACGGGTTGGAACCTCATCGGACGTAACGACGGCTTCAACACAGGTATTAAGAAACTGGGCGTCAACACCGACGAGGACGCTGAGGGTATGAAGGCTATCGACGGCGAGACCGGTTTGTATGCCAAGTATGAAACTGACTATGGTCAGGAAATCGGTTACACCCTCCCGCTGAAGAAAGGCGTGAAGTACATCATGACCTTCACATACGCTTACGCTGGCGAGGGCACATGCCCAGAAACCAGAGTTACGCTGACTGTTCCCGCTGCAAATGCTGATGATACAGCCGACAGCGGTCTGGAAGTAAAAAAGTTCACTCCTATTGAAAACGGCATGGATGACATGAGCAAATGGTATATGTATCGTGCCACCTTCACCCCGACCCTTAAAAATAATGAGACGGGCGAACCTGCGAACTATGTCATCACCTTCGATAAGGACAACGTAGATCCAGAACCGATTATATTCGGTGAACTCACACTGGTACGCTACAAAGAGGCAGATGATGTCATCAACGGTGATAGCAAGGACTTCACCTACGAGTACGAGCCGGAATTCATCGGTACCGATGTCCAGGTAACCCGTTCGTTCAATGCTGGTGCTTACAACACGCTCGTTCTGCCGTTCAAACTGAGTGGCAGTGAACTGAAGGAAGCCCTCGGCGAGAACTTCGACGGCAAGGTTTACTACTACACGGGTGTAGGAACTACGTCAGGTGAAAACCGCGACTACTACCAACTGAAGTTTGAGGAACGCACAGGCGGTATCTTCGCCAACGTGCCCGTGCTCTTCTACAGCGATGCTTCGAATCCTGTCAACAACTGGACGAACAAGACGTTCACCAACATGGTGACGAAGTACGTGAAGAACGACCTCACCGTTGATACTGATGTCTTCGACTTCGTAGGAACTTACAAGACTCAAAAGATTCCGGAAGGCGCTTGGTATATCAAGGCTGACAACAACTTCTACAAATCGACAGGCTCAGCCAACCTCCAGCCTACGAGAGGTTATTTCATCCCTTACAACGCAGATGGAGATGTAATCCTCCACGCTAAGATCATGGGCTTCGACATCGACGACGAACCTACAGGTATCATGGCCATCGAAGAAGATGGAACGATGCACGTCACTTCGGGCAACATCTACACGCTCGACGGTCGTCTGGTTCGCCAGAACGCCAAGACGCTCGAAGGACTGCCACGCGGTACTTACATTGTCGATGGCAAGAAATATATGATTAAGTAATGAACAATTAAAACATTGATGAATTATGAAAAAGATATATTTGCAGCCAACAACAAAGGTAAGTTTCCCCGAACTCGAGTCTTTCCTCATCGGCGAATCGCCGCTTGACCCTAACAATCCGACCGGTGGCCTGGGCGGAAACACCCCTGGCAACGGCGGTGAAGGTAGCGACGACGACTGGGGCGGCGCCAAAGAACGTGGCATGTGGGATAACGACGGTCTGTGGTAATAAACTGACAACATTATATGGAAAAGGGAATGGTCATGGTGATGGCCATTCCTTTTTTTTGTGCGCAAAAATTTCGCGGTTCGCGCAAAAAGCCTTAACTTTGGGCTCAGAATCCTCAAACTATTGTAACACACACTTCTACAATGAAACGAATCCTTTTCCTACTATTCGCCGTGCTTCCGCTCATGTCGCAGGCACAGAGCAGCCCGACCGAAGGCGTACTGACTGCCGACTTTGTCAATGAATCCACCATGAAGCAGGACCTGCTGCAGATGCTGGCCGACTTCGCGCTCTACATGAAGAACGACTTTCAGGACTGTCAATACCCCAACAGCATCGACGAGGCATGTGGATGCTTCAAGGGGGAGAACACGATGGGTAACGACGAACGTGGCGTACGCCCCAATGCCGACCTGTCGATGGTTTGTGCCTTCCTCGTTAAGTATGGAAAACCTGCCGGTGTCACGCTACCCAGCGGTGTGACCTGGGCCGACCTCGAAACGATGGCAATGAAGTCGCTCATCTTCGCCTACTCCACCCACAAGGCGAACAAGTTGAAAGTCTGTTCGGGCGGCAACTACTGGGGCTCGCTCAGCACGAGCGACAGTGTTTGGGAGTCAAGCCTGTGGGCCATGTCTGTAGCCTACTCCGCCTTCTTCCAATGGGACCAACTCACGGATGCGCAGAAGGGCTACATCGAGGCCCTGCTGAAGGCTGAGTGTAACTACGAACTGGGACGCTCGATTCCGACGGGCTATGCCGGCGACACGAAGGCGGAGGAGAACGGCTGGGAGGCCGACATCCTGGCTGCCACGCTCGGCTTGTTCCCAGACGACGCACTGGCTCCACAATGGTTCGAGCGTCTGCGTCAGTTTGCCGTCAACAGTTACTCACACGCCACCGACCTGCAGAAGCAGCAGGCACTCGATGCGTGGTACAACGGCAAAAGTGCCAGTGACCTCCACCTCGGTAAGAACATCTACGACGACTATACGCTGCAGAACCACAACATGTTCCACACTTCGTATCTCAACATCGTCATGCAGGAACTGGGCGAGGCTGCACTGGCGCTCAAGATGTTCCAACTTGGTACGAAGGGATCGGAGCGTTGGCACACGACGGCACTGATGCACAACAACCAGGCCGTCATGGACGAAGTGTTGAACTGGCTCGCCACGAGCGACGGTGAACTGGCCATGCCGAACGGCAACGACTGGAGCCTCTTTCTCTTCGACCAAATCACCAGTTACTCCACACAGGCTTGTTTCCAGCGCGATGCCAATGCGCTGCTGCTGGAAAACCTCGCCTATAAGAACATCAAGGCACGTCAGACGACAACCATCGACGGCTCATGGCTGCTACGGCCCGACGTCGATGCCCGCCGAATGGGTGTCGAGGCACACCGTGTGATGATGACGTACCTGATGCACGAAGTGGCATCGACTGCCGACCTCACCGCTCCGACATGGCAGGAGTTCCGCACGACTTTCGGCAAGACAAAGTATTTCCCTGCACAGAACATTGTTCGATCCATGTCGAAGGACCGTTTCACTTGCTTCTCTTGGAACACGAGTCTGCCCGACTACAGTGGTGTCATCGTACCGAACGACTGTGACAAGGCCAAGATTATGGTGCCCTTCCGCACTCACCATACGGGCAACCTGCTCGGTGTCTATAGCCGTGCCGACTACACCGCCTCGCTCACGGGTCGCTACTCGCTCTTCCCCGATGCCTACGCCATGAACGGTGTCGTGCAGTTCAACGGCATTCCACAGGCTTTCTGTCTCTATGCCACAAGTGGCAATGCCGTCATCCTCGTCGATGCGCTCAAAGCCAACAGCGCCACGACGGTGAGCAGCGAGCAGGGCGGCATGATGGGCATTTCGGTGGATGAGTTCACCCACACACAGCGTACGATTTATTACAATGGCGGCAGCGTGACGACCGACGGTGCGTCGTACAGCACGTGGACGTCACCGTGGTCAAACATCGACAACTACCTCGGTTTTGTCGTCACTAAACACGGCGAGACGGTCCAGGGTGCCTTTGGCGACAAGTCGAACAACAACAGCATCATGACCGCTAAGATTTACCCGTCGTACAACGGCAGCAGCAGTGCGGTCGGCACGTCGATGAACCACATCCGCGGATTTGTCTATTACACGGGCGTCACGGCAGCGGAGACTCAAGAACTTTCGGCCAAAGTGCAAGATCTGACGACTCTCGGCTCATGGCCTGAAGGTTGGCACGGCGTACTGGTGCCCGACCCCGACGGCACTTATTATCTCTTGCTCAGCAACCTCTTCGCCAGCGACGACACGCCGTGGGAGAACCTCAGCGTGAAGTGTCCGCTGGGCGCTCCTGTGTTCCGTCAAATCACAGCCATTGCCGGAGCGAACAGCACCGCCACGTTCTATTGCCCCCAGAACTATAACATCGCTACCGAACTGAAAGTCTTTGTCAGCGGTGCCACAGTCCTCAACGCCGTGCAGGCCGACGAAGACAGCCATGCCATTTATCTGCAGAACGAACAGAACGCTGCACAGACCGTGACGGTATCTATCATCGATGCAGACGGAACGACGAAGGGCGGAAGCGTCAGTGTGCCAGCAAACGGTTGCGTCCTCGTCAAACTCAACGGTGGAACCGTTGTCGGCGAACCTGCAACATGGCCTGGCGACTATCGCAACGTGGCATACGGAGCATCAGTGTCGGCTGGCAGTTACGACGGTGCCCATCTGCCGTTCAACTGTATCGATGGCGACGACGCTACTTATTACAAGAGCCTCAACACCGCTTCGAGCGGCACGGAGCAACTCACCCTGTCCCTGCGTCATCAGTACAAGATTGACCGCATCGTCGTAAAGCCTCAACCAGGTCAGCCCGCTCCGACCAGCATCATTGCGCTTTGCGGCGACGACGAAAATGCACTTACCGCGATACCCAACGTCACCATGACGACCGTCGATGGGCAGACCGTCCTGACGTTCGACGCCCTGCCTGCCCGTTTCGTCCGTCTCCAACTGCTCGGCGCGTCGCAGGTTGCGGTCCAGAAAGTCGCTGTCTATGGATCTGTCAGTAATAGCAAGGCCGAAACTTCAACGATAGACTGCTTCGATAACCCTTCGTTCGAAGCCGACAACATTTCCACACTCACCATCGACAACACTCGTGGGGCATACGTCATCAGTTGCCCTGCCAACTGGACCATGACGGGTGACACGCCCGACGTTCACGACATCATGACCGCCTCGGCCACAGCCACCGATAACAACTTCGGTGCACCTGGTCCGCCGACCGACGGCTCTCAAATGTTCTACCTTCGTGTTGGATGGACCAACAAATCGACAACCCTCAAGACGACATCGAACCAGCCGCTACTTGCCGGCAAATACCGCATCAGCATCGACTATCGCACTGGCTATGCTAACAGTGCCTCGTCGTCGTTCACCTTCGCCTGCGGAGGCAGCACGACCAGCAACATCTCGTTCAACCGTGGCGGGCTGAGCGGCTGGCAGACTGCCTCGGTGGAGTTCACCCTGAATTCTGCCCAAGCCATCACGCCGACCATCGCCCTTACCTGGCTGTCGGGCGGCAGTTGCATCATGTTCGATAACCTGCGCGTGGAGAAAACCGAGGACACTGCCGACCCTGTCGCCCAGCACCGAGCGCAAATCATCAGCAATGGCGGCGATGCGACATTCCTGCTGCAAGACCCGAAGTGCGAGTCGGCTGCAGGTACGGCTTGGAACGGTTCGACAGGAGCCATCACGCTGCGCGAACACTGGAGCGGCGAAGGTTATCAGGACACATATCAGGAACGCACCGCCAGCGGCACCGTCAGTCAGACGCTCAGCGACATGCCTCGCGGCACCTACAAACTTGTCGCAGCGCTGCGCGCCAACACCGGCTGCACCATCACACCGCGTCTGAACAGCACGAGCGGTGCAACATTTACGGGTACGGGCAACGCTAGCACGACCGTGCCCCAGATTAACAAAAACGGCGTGCAGATGCCCTACGACGCCAGCCGAGGCTTCACCACCCGAGGCACCGGACGCGGCTGGCAGTGGGGTTCGGTCACGGCAACCACGAGCGAGGACGGCAGCCTGACCGTCGCCTTCGACATGAGCGGCTCATCGTGGATGAGCATCGACGATGTTCATCTTTATTACATGAGCGACGGCACCGACACCTTCTGCGAGAGCATCAACGCCGATGCAGCCACCACGGAGGTGACAACCAACGGCAAAACCGTCACAGCCGACATCATCGTCCAGAACCCCAACACCGTCATTCACTCTGAAACACAGGTGTTTACCGACAATGCCGCGGCCAACAATAACCTTGTTGGCGGCATATCGATGGAACGACTCGTGCTCTACGACGGCTATGACTTTGCCTGCGCCACCACGGGATTCAGCCTCGCCGAAGCCAGTTACCAGCGAGCCATGACCAACACCTGGGGCACACTCCTGCTGCCCTACCCCATCGTCAGCAACGAACAAGTGCAACTGTACCGCTTGCTCGGTCTGTCGGCCGACTGGCTGTGGTTCGAGAAGACCGACGCAGTTCCCGCCAACACCCCCTGCGTGTTCCGTAAACTGAAGGGCAGCAGCGTGTCGATTGAGGCTCTGTCGGCTGAAGCCGTCGGCACCGACCAGCCGCAGGACGATTCCTACATGACGGCCAGCGACGTGGAGGGCATGGGCTACTACACCGCGCAGACGATTACCGACGAAACCGCCTACTACATCGCCGAGGACAAGTTCTGGCGCAACAGCAGTTCGCTCCAGATTCCTGCATTCCGTGCAGTATTCCGAACGACGGAAAGCACTGCCAAGACCCTCGGCATCCGTTTCGACGAAGCGTTGCCCACCGCCATCATCGACATGGTCAACGATGCTGTCCCCCAGCGTCAGGACGACTCCCTCTACGACTTGCAAGGTCGCAGAATCCCACTTTCGACCACCCTTGCACAACCACTGCCACGTGGCATCTACCTCTTCGGCACCCGCAAGGTACTGGTGAAGTAGTTTGCACGGTACTGGTGAAGCAGTTGGCACGGTACTGGTGAAGCAGTTCATTGCTCGTTCAACAAGTTTACAAGGCCTCTTGCCCAGTTGCAGGAGGCCTTTTTTGTGGCACACTCGCATCGGCTACGCAGTCCAAACCAGCCTCCTTCACAGTGAAAACATACATGAACTTCGGAGCAAAGTTATCCCTTCCGCAGACAAAACTCAAAATTTAACTTAAATTTGTATAAATTTAATCAGAATTTGCATAAATTTAAGTTAAATTTCGCGAAATTTAACTTAAATTTTGAGTTTCATCTACGGAGCGATGATGTATCATCTGTGCCGAGCATTAGTTTGAACTTCGGAACGGCAACATTTGAGGTAGGCTTCCATGACAAGGGAAGTGCGGCAGTAGCATCACGGAGGTCAGCCGGCTCGGTTTTCAGACTTTTGCCCCACCAAAACCCACCTGTTATAAAACTCTGAAAATAGGCATTTTGAGTTATCAACATAGGGTGTCAATAAGTTTTTTGAAAATTATTTGCATGAAATGTGGGGAATTGTGGGGAAATTCGTATCTTTGCACTCGATAAGGTGTCTTCTGACGCTTTCCGACGATTCATATTTGACATTTCACATTCATAACTATGAGATTCATAGGTGATTACATAGCAAAAACGGACGCAAAGGGACGTGTATTCCTGCCGGCCCAACTTCGGAAGATGTTGGAGGCCGAGGGTGAGGAGCGCATGATTCTCCGCCCCGACCTGTTCCAGCCGTGCCTTGTGCTCTACCCCGAGAGCCTCTGGAACGAGATGCTCGACGAGATGCGCAGCCGCATGAACCGCTACAATGCCCAGCATCAGGCTATCCTGCGTCAGTTTGTCGCCGACGCCGAGGTGGTAGAACTGGACAGCAATGGCCGTTTCCTCATGAACAAGCGCAAGTTGCAGCACGCTGGCATCACCCAGGAGGTGCGCTTCCTCGCCGTCGATGACCACATCGAGGTGTGGGACAAGATGCGCTGCGAAGAAATGCTTTCGTCGGCCAACAACCTCGGCGAGCGATTGCAGGAGGTGATGGCCACACCCTCCTAAAGTCCTTAACGACCTTAAAGTCCTCAAGCAATGGAAGCCAACATGACATACCACACCCCCGTGCTGCTCACGGAGAGCATCGACGGACTGGACATCCGCCCAGGCGGCGTGTATGTCGATGTGACGTTTGGAGGTGGAGGTCACAGCCGTGAGATTATGCGCCGACTGAACAACGGCGGACGTCTGTACGCCTTCGACCAGGACGAGGACGCTTACGAACACTATAAGTATCAGGTAGAGGACGAATGCTTCGACGAGGTGCGTTTCACCTTCGTGCGCAGCAACTTCCGCTATCTGAAGAACTTTCTGCGCTACTATCGCGAGTCGCAGGCCGACGGTATCCTGGCCGACCTCGGCGTGTCGTCGCACCACTTCGACGAAAGCCGCCGCGGGTTCTCTTTCCGTTTCGACGGTCCGCTTGACATGCGGATGAACCAGTGTGCAGGCAAGACTGCCGCCGACATCGTCAACACGTATGACGAACGCCAACTGTCCGACATCCTCTATCTGTATGGCGAACTGAAGCAGAGCCGACGCCTGGCTGCCGCCATCGTGCAGGCACGTCGCCAAAAACCGCTGGAGACGATTCAGGACCTGCGCACCGTCGTCGAGCCGTTTTGCGGCCGCGACCGCGAAAAGAAGGATATGGCGAAGGTGTTCCAGGCACTGCGCATCGAGGTCAATCAGGAGATGGACGCCCTGCGCGAAATGCTGCAACAGGCCACGGAGATGCTGCGTCCAGGCGGCCGCCTGAGCATCATCACCTACCACTCGCTCGAAGACCGCATCGTGAAGAACCTCATGAAGACGGGCAACTGCGAAGGACATGAGGACAAGGACTTCTTCGGCCGCGTATCGACGCCCTTCCGCCTCATCAACAGCCGCGTCATCACGCCGTCGGCAGAGGAACTGGAACGCAATCCCCGCAGCCGTAGTGCCAAACTCCGCATTGCCGAGCGCATCTGACCTACATTCACCCCATCCCACACATTCATCCCATGAAGAAGAAAACCATCATAGAAGACGAAGAACCCATCGTCCCCAAAGAAGAACCTGTAGAAACACAGGCAGAGAGCGACGGTGAACCCACAGCCGAAGAGAAAGAACTGAGCGATGCCGTCGAACGCTACGTGTCGGACGAAGACGAAGATGACCTCGGCGAAATCTCGTTCAAGAGCATCCTTGGCGGCGACTTGCTGCAAAGCCGTTTCTTCCGCCGCCAAGTCATGTTCATTGTCTTCGTCGCAGTCCTGCTGCTCGTCTATACTGGCAACCGCTACTCCAGCCAGCAGGATATCATCACCATCGACAGCCTGAAGGTGCGGCTGCAGCAGGAACGCTATAACGTGCTCACACAAAGCAGCGAACTGCTCAACCTGAGCCGCCAGTCGAACATCGAACAGCAACTGCGCCTGTTTGGCGATAGTGCGCTCGCCAATCCAACCACACCTCCCTACGAGATTGAAGTGAAGAAGTAAGTATGGCCAAGAAAGAGAAAAATACGAAAAAGACCGTCAGTTCGGGCAAGTTTCCCCTTGTCATCATCCCTATCATCCTGGTATGTCTCGGCATCCTTTACATGATGGTGAAGACGATGACCGTTGACCGCGAGAAGTGGGAACAGGTGCGCAAGGACAACTTCGAGAAGGACAGCGTGGAACTGAAGCCCAACCGTGGCAACATCCTCTCGTCGGAAGGCGAACTGCTGGCCAGCAGCCTGCCCAACTACAAAGTGCGGTTTGACTTCGCCGCCTCGGTGACCATACCGATGGAGGTGGAGGAAGGCAGTGGAGAGAACAGACGCACGAAAACCAAGTACGTCACCCTCGACTCCATCCAGCGCGACTCGTGTATTTTGGCCAACCTGCCTGCCATCAGCAGCGGACTGGCCCGCATCTGTCCAGCCCTCGACTCGGCAGGCTACTACCTCCACCTCAACGAAGGACTCACGCAGCACAAGCGGTACTACGACGTCTGCCCTGGGTACATTCTTAACTTCATCCAATACAACCAACTGCGCGAACTGCCCATCTTCAACATCCGCAGGAAGTATGGCAGCGGCATCATCGTCGAGGAACGCAACAACCGCAAGAAGCCGTTCGGTTCGCTGGCTCGCCGTACGCTCGGCGAAATGTTCGGTGCCAAAGACAGCGCACGCAGCGGGCTGGAACTGGCTTACGACTCGCTGCTGCGCGGCGAAAGCGGTATGCTGCACCAGCGACGCATCCGCTCAAAGAACGTGGAAATTGTCGATCAGGAACCCACGGACGGCTATGACCTAGTCAGCACCATCAACGTCTCTATGCAGGATATCTGCGAAACCGCCCTCAGGGAAAAACTGCTGGAGGTGAACGCCGAATTTGGCGTGGTGGTTTTGCTTGAGACCAAAACCGGCGATGTCAAGGCGATTGTCAATCTCGCACGCGACAGCGTAAGCGGCAAATACTACGAAATGCGCAACTACGCACTTGCAGCACTCATGGAGCCTGGCTCAACCTTCAAGACGGCCTCCATCATGGTGGCTCTCGACGACGGAGAAATCAAACTTTCTGACAAGGTCGATACGGGGTGTGGCGTGTATAACATGCACGGTGCCAAGATGAAAGACTCGAACTGGGCGCGTGGCGGATGCGGTGTGTTGGACGTGACCTATGCCGTGGTGCGTTCGTCGAACATCGGTGTGAGCCGTCTCATCGACAGCCATTATCACGACAAGCCCGAGAAGTTTATCGAAGGTCTGAAGCGAGTAGGCATCGGTGCTCCGCTCGGTCTTCCTTTCTATGGCATGGCCGACCCGCGCATTTTCGGCCCTGAAAACAAGTCTTACTGGTCTGAAGTGGCACTGCCTTGGATGTCAATTGGCTATGGCACACAGATTCCTCCCATCTCGACGGTCACTTTCTACAACGCCATCGCCAACAATGGCAAGATGGTGCGCCCGCGTTTTGTCAAAGGTATCTCGAAGAACGGTGAGATGGTGCGCGAATTCCCTGTCGAGGTCATCAAGGAGCAGATTTGCAAACCTGAGACCCTGAAAGAGATTCAGGGTATTCTATACAAAGTGGTGAACGACAAGAAGTTTGGCACAGGCAAACGTGCGGCCAGCAAGCATTTCAGCGTCAGCGGAAAGACGGGTACGGCACAGGTGGCGGTCGGTGGCGGTTATCACAACGGCCGCACAGAACACCTTGTCAGTTTCTGCGGTTTCTATCCTTCAGAAAATCCGCAATACACCTGCATCGTTGCCATTCGCACAGCCGCCGGTGGTGTGTCGGGCGGAGGCACGGCCGGTACCGTGTTTGCCAAAATTGCCGAGCGTGTCTATTCAAAGAATGTGACCACCGACATCCGTCGTGCAGCCGACTCGCTGTCCATCTTCGTACCAGGTGTGAAGGACGGCGACATGACTGCCACCACCACACTGCTCAAACAGATGAACATCCCTTATACGGGTGAAGGTGCGCAGTGGGGCCGTGCCACTCATGACACAGAAGGAGTGACCTTTGAGCCCATTGCAAACGACTCTGCCGTGATGCCCGACCTGACCGGCATGGGTGCCCGCGATGCAGTCTTTGCCATCGAGAGCCGAGGCATGAGGGCCCGCATTCACGGCTTCGGACGTGTGAAGAGCCAGAGTCTGCCCTATGGCAGCAAGGTGCAGGAAGGAAAGGTCGTCACTTTGGAAATGAACTAAAACAAGAAATACGATACTGATGAAATTAAAGAATTTGACAGAACGGGTCCCGCTGCTCGAAGTGCAGGGCAGCCAGGACGCTTACATAAGCGGCGTGAGCATCGACTCCCGACGTGTCGCCGAGGGACATCTGTTCGTAGCCGTTCGCGGCACACAGGCCGACGGCCACCGCTTCATACCGAAGGCTATAGAACAGGGTGCCACAGCCATCGTCTGCGAGGAAATACCTGAGGAAAAAGCCGAAGGTGTGACCTATCTGAAGGTGGAATGCTCGGAGCAGGTGGTCGGCCAACTGGCATCCAACTTCTATGGACGTCCATCGGAGGAATTGCGACTGGTCGGCGTGACTGGCACGAATGGCAAGACGACCATCGCGACCGTGCTTTACAACCTGATGCGCCGCATGGGCCATCGTGTCGGACTGCTTTCGACCGTTTGTAACTACATCGACGACGAGGCTGTGCCGACCGACCACACGACGCCCGACCCCATCACGCTCAATGCCCTGCTACGCCGCATGGTCGATGCAGGCTGCGACCTTTGCTTCATGGAGGTCAGTTCGCACAGCGTGGTGCAAAACCGTATCGGCGGCCTCACATTTACAGGAGGCATCTTCACCAACCTCACACGCGACCATCTGGACTACCACAAGACATTTGAGAACTATCTCCATGCCAAGCAGCAGTTCTTCGACCGTCTGCCTGCCGAAGCCTTTGCCATTACCAACAAGGACGACAAGAACGGCATGGTCATGGTGCAGAACACCCGCGCTAAGGTCTACACCTACAGCATTCAAGGCATGGCCGACTTCAAGGCAAAAATCATCGAGAGCCACTTCGAAGGCATGTACCTCGAAATCGACGGACAAGAGGTAGGCGTACACTTCGTCGGACGTTTCAACGTTTCAAACCTGCTCGCCGTCTATGCTGCTGCCCGTCTGCTGGGCGGAGACAAGATGACCACACTCGTCACACTGAGTGAGATGCGTCCCGTCAGCGGTCGCTTTGAAGCCCTGCGCTCACCCGACGGCTACACGGCCATCGTCGATTATGCACACACACCCGATGCACTGGAAAATGTGCTGCGTGCCATTCACGGCGTATTGGAAGGCCGCGGACGTGTCATCACCGTATGCGGTGCCGGTGGCAACCGCGACAAGGGCAAGCGTCCGCTCATGGCACAGGAGGCCATCCGACAGAGCGACCTCGTGCTACTGACGAGCGACAACCCTCGTGATGAGGAGCCGCAGGCCATCATCGACGACATGTTGGCAGGTCTTGACCAGGAACAGCAGCGTAATGTCATTACCATCGTTGACCGCCGCGAAGCGATCCGCACCGCCTGCCGCATGGCGCAAAAGGGCGATGTGATTCTCGTTGCAGGCAAGGGCCATGAGGACTATCAAGAAGTCAAGGGCGTGAAACACCACTTTGATGACAAAGAAGAACTACGCGCTGCCTTTTAACTTTTAACCATCACTTCACAACATGTTTTACCATCTTTCACAATATCTCCAACAGTTCGATATCCCTGGTATGGGAATGTTGCCCTATGTGTCTTTCCGCTCCCTCATGGCACTGATGATTTCGCTGATAGTGTCCATGTGGATGGGTAAAAGTTTCATCACCTACATGAAGCGCAAACGTCACCTCGAAAAGGCACGTGACGCTCAGATAGACCCCTATGGCGTGAAGAAAATCGGCGTGCCCTCGATGGGTGGTATCGTCATCATTACCGCCATTGTTGTCCCCGTGTTGCTGTTCAGCAACTTCGACAACATCTACACCAACCTGTTGCTGGTGACAACCCTCTGGTTCGGGCTGCTGGGCTTTCTCGATGACCGCATCAAACTACGCGGCAACAAAGACGGGCTTGCGCCTCGCTGGAAATTGTTCGGACAGTTCGCACTCGGTGCCTTCGTCGGCGTCGCCCTCTGGCTCAGTCCACAGGCCGTCGTACACGAAGATGTAAAGAAAGAGGTCGTAAACAAAGAAGTGGTCTATCAGAAGAGTGAGGCCCGCAAATCGACTGTAACGACAGTGCCTTTCTTCAAGAACAACAACATCGACTACTATGAAGTGTTCGGTTTTCTGCCAGACGGAATGCCCAAGCGTGTGTTGGCATGGGTGTTCTTCGTGCTTGTGACGACATTCGTCATCATGGCCGTCTCAAACGGGGCCAACCTCAACGACGGCATGGACGGCATGTGTGCAGGCAACAGTGCCATCATTGGTACAGCCCTGGGCATCCTCGCCTATGCCTCGGGCCACATCGACTTCGCCTCCTACCTGAACGTCATGTATATCCCTGGCACAGAAGAGATTGTCGTGTTTATTTGCGCCTTTGTCGGTGCGCTCATCGGTTTCCTGTGGTACAATGCCTTCCCTGCGAAGGTGTTCATGGGCGACACGGGCAGTCTTGCCATTGGCGGCATCATCGCCGTGACCGCCGTTATCATTCATAAGGAACTGCTGCTGCCCATTCTCTGCGGCATCTTCCTCGTCGAGAGCGTCAGTGTCATGCTTCAGACCTCGTATGCCAAGTACGGAAACAAGCGCGGCAAGAAGTTGAGAGTGTTCAAACGCGCACCCTTCCACGACCATTTCCGCGTGTTGCAAAGCGACATGACCGCCGACAGGTACCTGATCAAGAAACCTGCCACCGTACTGCACGAGAACATGATTACGCTGCGCTTCTGGATTGTCAGCATCCTGCTCGCAGCATTCACCATCATCACACTGAAAATCAGATAAAATATGAAAAGAATAGTAGTTTTAGGTGCGGCTGAAAGCGGTGCTGGTGCGGCTGTACTGGCAAAGCAGAAGGGATTCGACGTATTCGTGTCGGATATGTCTGCCATCAAGGACAAGTATAAAGTGCTGCTCGACCAACACGGCATCGAATGGGAAGAAGGCCAGCATACGGAGGCAAAAATCCTCTCAGCCGATGAAGTCATCAAGAGCCCTGGCATCCCCGACACGGCACCGATCATACAGAAACTGCGTGCGCAGAACACGCACATCATCAGCGAAATCGAGTTTGCAGGACGCTACACCGATGCCAAGATGATTTGCATCACCGGCTCGAACGGCAAGACCACGACGACCTCGCTCATCTACCACATCCTCAAGGGTGCTGGCTACAACGTCGGACTGGCTGGTAACATTGGCCGCAGCCTTGCCCTTCAGGTGGCCGAGGAGCACTTCGACTACTATGTCATCGAACTGTCGTCGTTCCAACTCGACAACATGTACGACTTCCGTGCCGACATCGCCGTGCTTATGAATATCACGCCCGACCACCTGGACCGCTACGACTTCAAGATGCAAAACTACGTCGATTCGAAGATGCGCATCACACGCAACCAGACGGCCGACGACGCCTTTATCTTCTGGAACGACGACCCCATCGTCAAGCGCGAACTGGAAAAGTACGACTTGAAGGCTCAACTCTATCCCTTCTCTGAGTTCCACGAAACGGATGCCATTGCCTACATTGAGGACGAGGAATACATCATCGAACGTCCTACGCCCTTCAACATGGAGCAGGAAGAACTGGCTCTCACGGGCAAACACAACCTTTACAACTCCCTTGCGGCAGGCATCACGGCCGATATTGCCGGTGTGTCGAAAGAAGAAATACGCCGTGGACTGATGAGTTTTACGGGCGTGGAACATCGTCTGGAGAAGGCAGGACGGGTGCGTGGCGTCGATTATGTCAACGATTCGAAAGCCACCAATGTCGATGCGTGCTGGTATGCACTCGAGAGCATGAAACAGCCAACCGTGCTCATCCTCGGTGGCGTCGATAAAGGCAACGACTACAGCCAACTGTACGAACTGGTTGAGAAGAAGTGCAAGGGCCTTGTCTTTCTCGGTGTTGACAACCAGAAACTGCACGACGCATTCGATCGCTTCGGTCTCCCCTGCGTCGATGTGCGTTCGATGAAGGACTGTGTCAGTGCCTGTGCCCAGATGGCTCAGCCTGGCGATTGCGTGCTGCTAAGTCCTTGCTGCGCAAGTTTCGACCTTTTCAAGAACATGGAAGATCGAGGCGACCAATTCAAAGACTGCGTTAAGAACCTCTGAAATTATGGGTAAGAAAATCTCTGATTTCCTCAGCATCAACGTCTTCAAGGGCGACATGGGCATTTGGATGATTTATTTCCTCCTGTGCATCGTGTCGTTGGTGGAGATATACAGCGCGGGCAGCAACTTGACGTTCAAGAGTGGTAACCACTGGGAACCGTTGGTCAATCAAGCCTTCTTCCTCTCAGTGGGCTTCCTGATCATCCTTGCGATGAACAGCATTCCCTGCAAATACTTCAAGTTGATTCCGGTGCTGGGCTTACCCATTGCCGCCATCCTGCTGGGATGGCTGCTGATTCAGCAGAAGGCTCTCAACGACGCAGCCCGCTGGATTGACATTTTCGGCATTAAGTTTCAGCCTTCGGAACTGGCAAAGTCGATGCTCATCCTCTCCGTCGCCGTCATCATGGCGAAGGTGAACCAGCGCAAATTGCTGCCCGACACGGGAGCCAACCGCGAGACCAACCGTATGAACATGCGCCGTGCTTTCTATCATGCAGGCGTGCGCATCCTCATCATCTGCGGACTCATCTTGCCTGAGAACTTCTCGACTGCCGCCATGCTGTTCCTTGTGATGTGCGTCATGATGTACATTGCCAACACGCCGTGGCGTTATCTGATCAAGACCTTCTTTGCTTTGGCCCTGTTCGGAGCTTTGGCTGTCACCGTCATCATGCAAATCCCCGACGAGGCTCTCGAAGGAAACGGACGTGTGCTGACCTGGAAACACCGCATAGAACGTAAAATCCTGCACATCAGCAACGACAATCAAGAAGACGCCTACGACATGGCGGAAAACTGGCAGGAGAACACTTCGCACATCGCCATTGCCAACTCCAACGTGATTGGCCTCGGTGTGGGCAACTCGGTTGAACGCGACTTCCTGCCACACGCCGAGAGCGACTTCATCTACAGCATCATTGTCGAAGAGACAGGAGTCATCGGCGGCGTCTTCGTCATGATGCTCTACGTCACCCTGCTTGTCCGAGCGTGGCGCATCGCACGCAAGTGTGACAAATACTTCCCTGCCTTCCTGGTCGTCGGGCTCAGCCTGATGCTGGTAGTGCAGGCACTAGTCAACATGGCAGTGGCCGTGGGACTTGCTCCCGTCACGGGTCAGACGCTTCCACTCATCAGCCACGGCGGCACGTCCATCCTCATCACTAGTTTCAACATCGGCATGATTCTGAGCGTCAGCCGCTATGCACAAAAAGTGGAGGCACGCCAGAAGGAGGAAGAAGAAAACGCCGCTTTGGAAACAATAGATGCCGAGTTCGGCAGCGCAGAGGGCATGGACTGATGTTTTTCGGCAAAAAACTTGCTGAAAATCACGATTTTTTGTATTTTTGCAGATAAAGAACAAGAAACCTTCAAGATATGGAAACGAAGAAGCCTTTGAAAGTGATTGTGAGCGGCGGCGGTACAGGCGGGCACATCTTCCCAGCCATCTCCATTGCCAATGCCATTCGCCAGCAGGAGCCCGATGCCGAGATCCTGTTTGTAGGCGCACTGGGACGCATGGAGATGCAACGCGTACCCGACGCCGGCTATCGCATCATCGGCCTACCCGTATCGGGATTCGACCGCAAGAACAAGTTGAAGAACATTCCCGTGCTGCTGAAACTGGTGAAGAGCCTGTGGAAGGCACGCCGCATCGTCAAGGACTTCCGCCCCGACGTTGCCGTGGGCGTAGGAGGCTATGCCAGCGGGCCCACGCTGAAGATGGCAGCCGCGCTGGGCGTTCCTACCGTATTGCAGGAGCAGAATTCCTACGCCGGTGTGACGAACAAGAAACTGGCCCAGAGTGCCTGCAAAATCTGCGTGGCCTACGATGGAATGGAGCGTTTCTTTCCTGCCGAAAAAATCATCAAGACCGGCAATCCCGTTCGTCAGAACCTGCTCGACTCGACCATTACAAAGGCGGATGCAGTGCGCAGTTTCGGGCTCGACCCGCAGCGGCGCACCGTGCTCATCATTGGCGGCAGTCTCGGCGCACGGACTATCAACGAGAGCGTGCTCGGTCATCTGGACGAAATTCGCCAGAACCAACACGCGCAGTTCATCTGGCAGACTGGCAAGATTTACCATCAGGAGATTATGAACGCCCTTGCCAAAGCCGAGCCGGTGAAAAACCTTCATGTCACCGACTTCATCTCGTCGATGGACGCAGCCTATGCAGCAGCCGACCTGGTCATCTCCCGTGCCGGTGCGAGCAGCATCAGCGAACTCTGCCTGCTGAGCAAGCCCTGCATCCTCGTTCCTTCGCCGAACGTGGCCGAAGACCATCAGACGAAGAACGCGCAGGCACTTGCCACACGCGGTGCAGCCGTCATGGTGCCCGACTGCGAGGCACGCGAGACACTCATTTCGCTGGCCATCCAGACCGTCACCAACCCCGCCCAACTCATCTCGCTTGGCGAACATGCCGGCAAGATGGCCTATCACCATTCGGCGGAAATCATCGCCGAAGAAGTCATCAAGTTGGCACGCAAAGGAAATACCCCTCCAAGTGCTTAGCGTAATCTTTCCAAGCACTTGGCGTTCGCACGCTAAGCACTTGGCGTGAAAATTCCAAGCACTTGGAACAACATCAGAACAAGAAACAAAAGACATCAGAAATACGAATGCTGAACAAAGAAAACATACAGTCGGTTTACTTCATCGGTGCTGGCGGCATCGGCATGAGCGCCCTGCTTCGCTATTTTCTGGCGAAGGGGCTGCAGGTAGGCGGTTATGACAAGACACCCAGCCCGCTGACCGAGCGTCTCATCGACGAAGGAGCCCAGATACATTTTGAGGAAAGTGTGGAGCGGATTCCTGCCTGTTTCCGCGAGAAGGAGACTACCCTAGTGGTCTATACGCCCGCCATCCCTGCCGAACATGCAGAACTGCAATACTTCCTGCAGAACGGATTCGAGGTCATGAAGCGCGCACAGGTGCTCGGCCTGCTGACCGACCAACTGCGCGGACTCTGCGTGGCCGGCACACACGGAAAGACGACCACCTCGACGATGGCTGCTCACATCCTGCACCAGTCGCACATCGGCTGCAACGCCTTTCTCGGAGGCATCTCGAAAAACTACGGCACCAACTACCTGCTGTCGGACCAGAGTTCCTATGTGGTCATCGAAGCCGACGAGTTCGACCGCTCGTTCCACTGGCTCCATCCGTGGGCGACGGTCATCACCGCTACCGACCCCGACCACCTCGACATCTACGGCACGAAAGAGGCCTACCTGGAGTCGTTTGCACACTATACCTCGCTCATCCGCCCAGGCGGCAGCCTCATCCAGCACACGGACCTGGAGATGCAGCCCAGGGTACAGACAGGTGTCAACGTCTATAGTTACAGCCGCGACAAGGGCGACTTCCATGCCGAGAACGTGCGCATCGGAGGCGGCGAAATTGTCTTCGACTTCGTCAGCCCGAACGGCGTGGTTCGCGACGTACAACTCGGTGTACCCGTCAGCATCAACATCGACAACGGCATCGCAGCCATGGCCCTGGCCCAACTCGCCGGTGCCACCGACGAGGAACTGCGCGAAGGAATGCGCACGTTTGCCGGTGTTGACCGCCGCTTCGACTTCAAGGTGAAAACACCGCGCATGGTGTTTC
Organism: Bacteroidaceae bacterium; assembly: GCA_024684455.1. Taxonomy (GTDB): domain Bacteria; phylum Bacteroidota; class Bacteroidia; order Bacteroidales; family Bacteroidaceae; genus UBA3839. The sequence goes on from JAIKWU010000079.1 coordinate 84,161, forward strand.
TCAGCGACTACGGACACCACCCGAAGGAGATCGAGCAGAGCGTGCGTTCCATCCGCGAACTGTATGCCGACAAGCACATCGCCGCCATCTTCCAGCCGCACCTCTACACCCGCACCCGCGATTTCTACCGCGAGTTTGCCGACGCGCTGTCGTTGCTCGACGAGGTCTATCTGTGCGACATATACCCTGCCCGCGAACAGCCCATCCCTGGCGTGACGAGCCAACTCATCTACGACAACCTGCGCCCAGGCATCGTGAAGCATCTGGTAGGCAAGGAGCAGTTGCCCGATATTGCTCGCACAGGGACATTCGACGTGCTCATTTCGCTCGGAGCAGGCGACATCGAAGACTACGTGCCCGAACTGACCCGCATCCTCAGCGAACGCTCATAAAAACCTCACAAGCCCCATCTGCCTCATGAAGATCAAAAACGTGTTCAAAGGTCTCTTCTTCCTGATACTGCTTGTCGGAGTCGTCGGCTACATCGCCTACGTCGTCATGAACATGACCGACGGCGACCCGAAAGAAGTGTGTACGGAGGTGTCGCTCGTGGTCGAGGAAAATCCGAACGCATCCTTCATCGACGACAAGAAGGTAGAGGCTCTCCTGAAGGAGGCGCAACTCTATCCCAAAGGGAAACCGATGAACACCATCAATACAAACACCATCGAAGAGACCCTGCGTCAGAACAACTTCATCGCCGAGGTGGAATGCTACAAGACCAACAACGGCATGGCAGTGGGCAAAGGAAAGGTGTGCATCCGCGTGACACAGCGCACCCCCGTGGTCTTTGTCCTTCCCGACGGAAAAAACGGCTACTACATCGATGCCGACGGCATGGTGCTCGCCAACAACGGCTATGCCAAAAACATCGTCACAGCCACAGGAAACATCACGCAGGAGTTTGCCAGCGAACATCTGGCAGCCTTCGGACGCTACCTACTTAACCATCCTTTTTGGGACAACATGATTGAGCAGATTCATGTCGAGCAGAATGCCAAGGGACAGCACCTGCTGACCCTCGTTCCGCGCATCGGCGACCACACCATCTTCCTAGGAGAGCCCGACCGCCTTGAGGCCAAACTCCGCCGCCTACAAATCTTCTACGAACAGGGGCTTCCACAGGTGGGCTGGAACAAATACAGCCGACTGGACCTTGAATATGACAACCAAATCGTTTGCACAAAGAAATAAAATCATCACTAAATACAATACAGATATGGCAGAGAACAAAGACGCAATCATCGTGGCAATCGAACTGGGGACATCGCACATCTCCGGTATTGCCGGCAAGAGAGTGAACGGCAATATGCAAATCCTTGCCTACGCAGAAGAGCCCAGTGCCGGATGTGTAAGGCGTGGCAAAGTGTTCAACATCGAGAAGACGACGCAGAACATCAAGAATGTCATCGACAAACTGCAGACAACTCTCGGCAAGACCATCGCACAGGCATATGTCGGCATAGAAGGCCAATCGGTACGCAGTGTACACAACAAGGAAAGCCGCAACATGGTAACCAAGTCGTACATCACTGCCGACCATATTGAGGCTCTGCGCGAACAAAGTTCCAGCGCCCCCTACCCCAACTGCGAACGTCTTGGCACTTTCGAACAAGGATACATCGTCGATTCCACTCCTGTGGAAGACCCTATCGGTGTGGTCGGCACCAATATCGAAGGTGAATACCTCAACATCATAGCCAACCATCAGTTGCGAGGCAACATTGAGGCCTGCTTCAACAACACCGAAGTCCACATCGCCGCGACAAAAGTGTCAGCCTACGAACTCTCACAGAACGTGCTTACCGATCAGGAAAAACGCGCCGGCAGCGTCCTTGTGGACCTGGGTGCAGGCACAACGACCGTTGTCGTCTATAAGAACAACATCGTGCGCCATCTCGTCACGCTGCCCATCGGCTTTGCCAGCATCACACAAGACCTTGCCACGCTCCAAATCGACGAAGACGAGGCTGAACAGGTCAAGAAACTCTATGGCAATGCCTATGTAGAAGACACCGAGGAAGATGCAGAACTGCTCCAACAGACCTACACCACCTCCTTCGGCACAAAAATCAAGGTGGCCGACATACAGCACATCGTCGAGGCACGTCTTACAGAAATCATCGTCAATGTGGAGAACCAAATCAACCTCTCTGGCTACGAGGACCAACTGCTCGGCGGCATCGTCCTCACAGGCGGCGGTTCAAACATCAAGAACATTGAGAAGGCATTCCACGCACACATCAAGAGCATTGAAAAGATACGCACGGCTCGCACGCTCAACCAGCCTATCATCAAGAATAGCACCGTGACCAACCTCTCCATCGACAACGGTATGGGCAACAGCATCATCTCCCTCCTGATGAGCGGTGAAGAGAACTGCGTCGGCGAACGCTACAAGGGCAAGGACATGTTCCAAGGCGCTGAAAGCGAAGAGAAAATCGACGCGACGAAGCGGGCAGCCGAAGAAGCCGCCAAGAAAGAGGCCGACATGGCACAAAGACTCGAAGAGTACAAGGATGCCATCCGCAAGAAAATTACCGAACTGAACCTTATGTTTGAAGAGGTAGGCGAAAGCGGCAGTGACAAGAAAGTTCGCCGCCGTGCCACAGAGAAGGCTGAGTCGGCACAACAGATACAGGACGACGGCTTCAAACAAGCCATTATGGTACTGCAGACGAAAGACAAGTACAAGCAGACCATCAGCGAGGCACAGGCCCTATCAACCACACTCGCCGACACCGTTGACAAACTGAACGATGCCGTCAAACAAGCACAGAAAGAGAACAGTTTTGGCACCAAATTCAAGAACTGGCTCGAAGATTTGGCGGGTGAAGACTAATCACGTCCGTAAACCATTAAACCGTAAAACTAAACTCACAAGATATGGCAGACATCAATGAAAACTATGCTCCGTTTGCATTCCCCACTGGGAAAAAGAGCATCATCAAAGTCATCGGAGTAGGCGGCGGAGGCGGCAACGCCGTCAACCACATGTACAAGGAAGGCATCCACGACGTCAGTTTCGTCGTGTGCAATACCGACCGCAAGGCGCTCTCCGATTCACCCGTGCCCGTCAAACTCCAACTCGGTGAAGGTCTCGGAGCCGGCAACGACCCACAGAAAGCCCGTCAGATAACGGAAGATAGCATCGATCAGGTGAAGCAGATGCTCGACGACGGAACCAAGATGGTCTTCATCACCGCTGGTATGGGTGGCGGCACAGGCACAGGCGCATCGCCTCTCATCGCCAAATGTGCCAAAGACATGGGCATTCTAACCGTCGGTATCGTCACGATTCCTTTCCTCTGGGAAGGCAATGCCAAGATTGACCAAGCCCTCGACGGCGTCGAAGCCATCAGCCAAAACGTGGACGCACTACTCGTAGTCAACAACGAGCGGCTGCGTGAGATTTATCAGGACAAGACTGTCAGCGAAGCCTTCGCACGCGCCGACGAAACGCTCTGCAAGGCTGCACGCAGCATCTCCGAAATCATCACTATGCACGGTCACATCAACCTTGACTTCCAGGACGTGACGACCGTTCTCAAAGACGGGGGCGTTGCCATCATGAGCAACGGTTTCGGACAAGGCGACGGCCGTGTCAGCAAAGCCATTGAGGATGCACTCCATTCTCCACTGCTCAACAACAACGACATCTTCAACTCTAAGAAAGTGCTTATCCACATCATTGAACCTGGTCCCGAAGGAGCACAGCCGCTTATGATGGAAGAGATGAACGAAATCAACGAGTTCATGGAGCGGATGCAAGACAAGCGCGTCGAGACCAAGTGGGGACACTCCTACGACCCCAGCCTCAACGATCAGGTGAAGGTGACCATCCTCGCCAGTGGCTTCGGCATCAAGGACATTAACTCGCACGAGATGGACGAGCACCTTCAGAAGCGCAGCGAAGAACAGCGTCGTGAACAAGCCGAGCGTGAAGAGAAAGAAGCCATCAACGAAATCCGTCGTGGTGAATTCTACAAAGGCACATCCAAGAGCGGTCATGTCCACCGTCCCATCTACAGTTACATCTTCACAGACGACGACCTCGACAACGACGACGTAGTCAGCAATGTGGAGTCGTCGCCAACATACAAGCGTTACAAGACCACACTTGCCACGCTCGCCAAGCGCAATGAACCAGCCGAAACACAGTCACCTCGTGCCGGACAGACCATCACATTCGGTTCTCCGTCATAGAGACAAAATGGTGGTACGAAAAAGGTGCTTTCTCATCGCGAGAAAGCACCTTTTTTAATAGCGCGGACGACTCGTTCACTAAGCGTCAATGTTGGCATAGGTGGCATTGCGCTCGATGAATTCGCGGCGAGGAGCCACGTCTTCGCCCATGAGCATGGAGAAGGTGTAGTCTGCCTCGGCTGCATCTTCGATAGTGACTTGTGTCAGGAGGCGCGTTTCAGGATTCATGGTCGTTTCCCACAGTTGCTCTGCATTCATTTCGCCCAAACCTTTGTAGCGCTGAATGTGAACACCGGCACCTGTGTCTGTTCCGTCACCGTAACGGTCGAGAAAACGCTGCTTGTCAACATCGTTGTAGCAGTATTCGCTCACCGTGCCTTTCGTACACTTGTAGAGAGGCGGATTGGCAATGTAGAGGCGGCCGTCACGAATCAGTTGCGGCATGAAGCGGAAGAAGAGCGTCATTATCAGCGTAGCAATGTGCGCACCATCGACATCGGCATCAGCCATGATGATGGTCTTGTAGTAGCGTAATTTGTCGTAGTTGGCCTCCTTGTTGTCCTCGGGATTCAGTCCGAAACGCACGCCGAGTGCCTGAATGATGTTATTCACTTCCTCATGTTCAAAGGCCTTGTGCCACATGACGCGCTCAACGTTGAAAATTTTACCACGGATGGGCAGGATGGCCTGAAAGTGACGGTCGCGTCCTTGCTTGGCAGAGCCACCAGCCGAATCACCCTCGACGATGAACATCTCGCAATTGGCTGGATCACGGTCGGAGCAGTCAGCGAGTTTGCCAGGCAGACCACCACCCGACATGGGGTTCTTGCGTTGCACGCTTTCACGTGCCTTACGGGCAGCCACACGTGCCGTTGCAGCCAGCACGACTTTATCGACAATCAGTTTGGCCTCTTTCGGATGCTCTTCCAGATAGTAGGTAAGCGCCTCGCCTACAGCCTGCTGCACATAACCAGCCACTTCTGAGTTGCCAAGTTTCGTCTTGGTCTGTCCCTCGAACTGAGGCTCAGCGACCTTCACAGAAATCACGGCGGTGAGACCTTCGCGGAAGTCCTCGCCCGAAATTTCGATGTGCTGCTTCTCCAGTTTCTCGGTGATTTTATTGTCATCGGCATACTTCTTCAGCACACGTGTCAGTGCCGTGCGGAAGCCCTGCAGGTGTGTACCGCCTTCGATGGTGTTGATGTTGTTGACATAGGAATGCAAGTTTTCACCATACGACGTGTTGTACATGATGGCCACCTCGATGGGTGTGCCCTGCTTCTCCGTGTTAAGATAGATGACGTCGTCGAAAAGATGAGTGCGTGTCGAGTCGATGTAGCGCACAAAATCGCGCAGACCGCCTTTCGAATAGAACGTATCTTTTCGGATACCATCGATGCCGGCTTCAGCGTTCTTGTCGAGGCGCAAGTCAGTAAGCGTGATGGTAAGACCCGCATTGAGGAACGCCAGTTCACGCATACGGTTAGCGAGGATGTCGTACTTGTAAGTCGTCGTAATGAAGATGGTCTTGTCGGGCCAGAACTGCTGGCGTGTGCCGCGCAGGTCGGTCGTGCCGACTTCCTTGACGTCATACTGGGGCTTGCCCTGATGATATTCCTGCTGGTAAATTTTTCCGTCGCGGAATACCTGCGAAATCATCTTCGTCGAAAGACCGTTCACGCAACTCACGCCAACGCCGTGCAAACCGCCGCTGACCTTGTACGAGCCTTTGTCAAACTTACCACCGGCATGTAGCACCGTCATCACGACCTCGAGCGCCGAGCGGTGCTCTTTCTCGTGCATATCAACAGGGATGCCACGGCCGTTGTCCTGAACGGTAATCGAATTATCCTCGTTGATGGTCACCTCAATGTGCGTACAGAAACCTGCCAACGCCTCGTCAATCGAGTTGTCCACCACCTCATATACCAGATGATGCAGACCCTTCTCGCTGATGTCACCAATGTACATTGCTGGACGCTTACGCACTGCCTCAAGACCTTCCAGCACCTGGATATTACTTGCGGAATAGTCCGCACTCTCGTCATTCAATTCGTCGGAGAACAACTCCGACTGTCTCACTGTTTCTTCTGCCATATTATTGCAATCTGTTTTACGTTACAAAGGTACAAAAAAAACACGAAACCCCGAAACTTTTCCTTAATTATTTCGCGCGCGCGTGCGCGAAGAATGACAAAAGCAAGGACTGGGCAGAAAAATCCTGCAAAGCATGATGACTACACAATCGGAAGCGTACTGCGGTGCGGATTTCACCAAAGTTAACCCTCTTTGTCACGACGCTGTAATTTGTGCCTTACTACACTGCGGCAGCACGGTGACCGACATTCGGCACGTATCCGAACTGGCCGCTGCAACGAAAGATTTATCGCTTTGGCACCAGCCTCGGCACACAATAACGTATCTCGATGGGAAATGTCGTTACATTGACATCTTTCTTCGTCACGCGGAGTTGGACAACGGCTGCGCAGGAATTGAGGGGACGCGGTTGGTCGAAGATGAAATTGCCGATGCTGTAGAAGATGGGGCGGCCTCGGTAGGTCTCCGCGGTCTGAAGCGTGTGGGTGTGGTGGCAAACCAAGGCGTCGGCACCGGCATCGACAAGTCGGTGCGCCTGCATACGCTGGGCAGGGATGGGCTCGACAGTATGCTCGGCTCCCCAGTGCAGGCTGACGACGACGGCACAGCCTGGGTGCCTGCGTTTCAGTCGCTGAATGGCCGTGCAAAGCGAGTCGATGGTCTGCTGGCTGACGCTGGGACGGTCGGGCAGGTAGGGATAGTTCTCGAGCGCCATCTGCACGGAGGCGAGGAGGAAGACCTTGCGTGGCGTGCTGGTCAGAAGGACGGGCTTGACGGCTTCGTCCATTGTCTTACCCGCACCGATAGGAACCATGCCCGCCCGACGGATGTGGTCGATGGTCGAGACGAGTCCCTTGCGCCCCTGATCGACGCTGTGATTGTTGGCGAGGTTCAGGTGGGTGATGCCATGGCGATGCAGGACTGGCAACCACGCAGGCTCGCCTCGGAAGCAGAAACGCTTGAAGACAGGCGACTTCACCTCGGTGGCAGGGCATTCGAGATTGGCAACGACGACGTCGGAAGCAGCAAAAAGGCTGTCGATCTGCCTTGTAAAAAGCAGATCAACAGCCTTTGATGAATCTTTGAGCCCGTAGTTCTCGACACGCTGACGCACGCCGCGGTCGAGCAACACGTCGCCTACAAACGTGATGACTGCTTGCAGGCTAACAGCCAGTAGAATAGAAGAAAAGTTCATTGTCGGCAGGGATGTCGTCGGCAGGTACCTTCAGCGGTTCCATCCATTCGGGCATGCCGCGGTGGTACTGCTGTTCGAGTTGCTGCTGCCACTCCTCGTCAGTCAGACGCGGTTCGCCGAGCAACTGGTCGAACTCACGATAGGAGAAGACGGCGCCGCGGGTGAGGTAAAGATAGCCGTCTATCTCGACGATGACGTAAATCTCACAGGCAGGACCGACGGCTGCGTAGAGCACCGACTTTTCATCGTTGTTGTAGGCGTTGGCCGTATAGACATCGGCAACGACAGAGACCTTCTTGTCCGCACCTTCGACAGCGTTCCAGTCCTGCAGCCACTGGTCGGGTTCACGCATCATGTCGAGCGAGATGTATTCGAACTGTGCACCGACGTACTCAAGTTCACGGTATTCTTCGTCAGTGAGTTTCTGGCCTGCCAGTTCCTTCTTGCTGACACGGAGGAAGAACTCTGCCTCTTCATACAACGCTGTGGTGTAGCGCTCTGTTTCCTCGGTCGAGAGGTCGAACTTCGAGAACACATCTTGTGTCTCGGTGAGCAGGTCGAGCGCTTTCTGCCAGAACTTCACGTTCGGTTCGACGTAGCCCATGCAGATGGGTTCTTCAGGACCACCGCCACCACATTCGGCGCCCATGGGCTGCTTGGCGTAGAGGATGGCGTCGTGCTTGAGTTCGGCCCACGAAGCAAGTGCGGCGTTCAGGTTCTTCTTGTCCCATTGCGGCGTGTACATGAAGTAGGCAGGATGCTTGCCGTCGGGCTTCGGAGTCTCGTATTTGTCGGCCTGCAGCGTGGTCAGCGTCTTCATCCACTCGTTGGCGACGTTGCTGTCCCACTTCGACGGGTCACTCTCCTTCTTCATTCGGTTGAGCGTCTCGGTGAATTTCGGCCATGCCTCGTTTTCCTTCAGTTCGTCGATGAGGATGCGTTCGGCTGCCGGCATACCGAAGGCAGCCATCACGTCAAGTCCTTTCGGCAGCGGACGGAGCGTCTTGGGACTGTCGTAGTCGACCATTTCCTGAAGCACGAGTGCGTCGGGCATGAAGCGTTGCGGCATCAGGTTGATTTTGTAGATGCTCGTTGCCTGGAACTTCGGCACGATGCGTGTCTGCTCATCCATCAGTTTCTTGACAGCGGCCTGGAGTTTCTCCATTTTCTTCGTGTCGTTGGCAATTTCGGTGAGCGATACACCCTGCTGCTTCACGAGGTCGGCCACCTGTATGATGCTGGCGTTGTCGGGCGTTCCCATCAGATAAGTGATAGGCTCGGTGAGGGTCTTATAAAGCATCGAGGCGTTCTGGTCGGAGGTGAGCACCTGTCCGATGAGCGCGGCTTCGAGCATTTGGTCGGGTTTGACGGCGATGAACGGCGCGGTCTGCAGCCACATCATGGCCTTGAAGTAGCGCTTCAGTTCGGGCGTGCGGGTGTAGTGGCCGCGCGGACGGAAGAGGCTGTACATGAAGTAGGCATCGTGGTAGTCGAGGAAGTCGCTGAAGGCATCATCTTCCTTTTCAATCAGTCGCAGTTCCTCACTCACCAGCTTCTGCAGGTCGATGGGGACAGAGAGCGACTGTTTGCCCGTCAGCAACGTGTGGCCGATGGCGAAGTAAGCCACGGCGTGTTCGGCTGCCTTGCGCACCTTCGTGTCTGAAGTGGTGCTGGCGATGACCTGCAGTTGGTCGTGCATCTTCTCGCAGAGAGCCACCAGACGCGGTGTGAACTTAGCCACCTCGACTTTGCGCAGAATGACGTCGAAGTAGAGATGGAAGGTCTGCAGATACAGGTCGGTGGTGACGAACGACGGGAAGTTGTGGTAGTCGTTCTTCTCATACACCTGGAACAGTTGGTCGTACTGACCCTCGATGATGGCAAAGCCCTGCTCGGCGAGTTTCGAACGGAGTGCATTTCCCTTCGTAATCGGCGCCGACTGCAACGTCACACGGTCCTCGTCCACTTGGCGTGCTTCCCAGCCCAGACCTTCTTTCTGGTAGATGTTGACCACGTTGTCGACATTGACGATAAAGCCGTCGCCCATCTTGAAATTGTTTTCGAGCAGTTCCTTCTCACGCGCCTTGATGCGGTCGATGAAGGCCTGTTCTTCGTCGGTGTAGGCGATGGGCTTCTTAGCGATTTCGAACAAGGCAGCACCCTCCTTGTCGTCCGGGTCCCACCATTCGTCCATGCCATCCTCCTCGTACGCCCAGCGGGCCATCATAAGTCGGTCGTACCATGAGGTCTGCTCGAAGATATTGCGCAGTTCAGCCGTCATGAAGATGTAGCCCTGACGTGCGGCCAGCGCATTACGAAGCACGCGCAACTCGCTCACGGTCAGTTGTGAAATGTCCATGTCGAGGTCGATGTTGTCTTTCAGCGACTCGACGTCGATGCGCGGACGGTTGGCCGTCCATTCCGGTTCGGGCAGTTGCGGACTTTCCGTGCCTGTTCCGGATTTACAACCAGCCAGTGTCAGCAGCGTCGCCGACACGGCAACGGCAAGCGTCCAGAGGCTACTTGCCTTGAAAAACTTCCATGCTTTCATGTTTCGTAGTATTAAAGATGAGATATTCTTTGAAGGCAGGCCCGAAGCGGCTCCACCCATATTCGCCCACAGCAAAGCGGCTCCCGTCGTTCGACATTTCGAGGCTGCGCAAACGGCCGTTCACCATGCGGAAATCGACCAGACGTCCTCCCAGCCGCGTCCCCATCCAGAGCGGACGGATGTGGCCCTTGACATTGTGAAAGACGAACAGCCGGCGGTCCTTCTCGGGACTGAATCGCGTCGCCTTGACCACTCCGACGAGTGCCTCAGCCACACCGTCGCCATCGACATCGCCTTCGCACCACTGATACACAGGGTATGTCAGTCGCCAGCGGTCACGCTGCACCACCCTACCCTGCGCATCCTTCGTCTCGAGCAGGAGCACCGACAGCGTGTCGTTCACATGCTCCAGCCTGTAGTGCTGGGCCCTTGCCGAACACGTTGCCAGCCACAAGAGCGTTATGCCGAAAAACGTCCTTATCATTTGTCACGGGCAAAGATACGATTAAGTGAGAGAAAAAGCAAATTTATTTGAATTTTTCCGAACGCAAGTATCTTCAACGAAGTTAAAGATACGACTAAGTGAGAGAAAAAGCAAAAATAAAAAAGATTTTTTTGCATACATATAGCAGTTGGCACGTGATAAACTTTTTACACGTCAATCTGCGAAAATCTTGATGTTAATCTGCCGTAATTATTTTTATGAGATTGACGAGGATTGACGTGTAAAAAACATGTGTCATTCTAACAAAATATGTGAAATTCTAAAAATGGACGTTAAAGATTCTTCCTTTAATTACTAAAAACCTCGGAAGCGCTTGGACACACACCCATTTCGGCCTACCTTTGCGAACGGTTATCACCGACACCGACCGTTTGCGGTGATGCTGAAAAAATTTGCCCGCACGGTTAGCATTTTGTGACGCTGAGGGGTATTGAGAGAAAAAGAAAGGATGACGAAAGAGGAAATCGAACGGCTGTTTCGGCAGCACTACACGAGGATGCTGCGCGTGGCCCGCACACTGATGGACGACGAGCAGGAGAGCGAGGACATGGTCTGCGATGTCTTTGCCGACTTGCTGCACCGCCCTGTCCGACTGGATGCCGAGACGGAGGCGCAGTACCTCATGACGGCTGTGCGCAACCGATGCCTCAAACGGCTGCGCCATGCGGAGGTGGTGCGTCGAATGGAGCGACAGGCCTTATCTGCACAGCCCACACTCGATGACGACGTTGAAGACGAACGCCTGACGGACATCACCGAATACGTGGTCAGCCGACTCAGCGAACGGGAACAGCGCATCTTCCGCCTGCGCTTCTGCGACGGCTGCACCTACGCCGAAATCGGTTCTGAAATGGGGCTCAGCCGAGTGGCCGTGTGGAAACACCTCGACCGCATCATCCAAATGCTCAAAAACCAATTTAACCAACAGCAACCATGAACACTTCTCAATCCCCTCAACACCTGCTCGACAGGCTCGATGCTCATGACCGCGAACCTGATGTCGATGCTGCCTGGCAACAGTTTGAACAACGACACTTCGCACCGCGATGCCGTGCCCTGCGCTGGCACCAGATGGCCGCAGCCGTGGCTGGAATCATCTTCGCCGCAGGCCTCATAGTGGCTGCCGTGCAATGGTCGAAGCACACGGATGCCGTGCCACAAAAGGACGACAGCACGAGCGTGGCGGTACAGGTCGTGTCGCAAAGTCAGGAAGGCATTGTCAATTTCGACAACACACGCCTCGACAGTCTGCTCGCGGTGGTCGCCGACCATTATGACAAGACCGTCTGCTTCGAGGATGACAAGGCCGGCGACCTGCGTTTCTACCTCACATGGAATCCCGACGAGGCTCTCGACCTGTTGCTCCGTCGTTTCGACCAGTTCGACGGACTGAGCCTCAGTCTCCGCCACGACACGATTTTCGTACGTAGAGAGGAGGTGAAGCCATGAGACACGCCGCATTGCTATACCTGTTGCTCCTCTGCTGCAACCTCCGAGCACAAGTGACGTGCACGTTTCACGACACACCGCTGCTCGATGCCCTCCGCACCATCGACGAGACATCGGCAGACTATCAGGTTGACATCCTCACCAACGGACTCGACACGCTGCGCACCTCGGCCCAAATCAAAAACCTCGACGTGCCTGCGGCGGTGAAGCGTGCCTGCAACGGCCTGCCAGTCAAGGTGAAGGTGAAAGACAACATTGTCTGCGTCCAGTTCTACAACCCGAAGAAGGAAAACAAAAGCGTCGTCCTGCAAGGCAACGTGCAGGACGGATTTTTGGAACGTGGCCTCTTCGGCATCAGCCTTGCATTGTTGCGCGACGACAGTACCATCGTCGAGAGCAAACCGACCATCTATGAAATCGGCAGCGACTCGATGCACATCACCACCATGTATTACCTGGGAGCGGCGGTGGACCCCGGGCGCTACCTCGTCCGTGCACAGAAGGACGGCTACGACGACGGCTGGGCAGAGGTGGAGGTCCCGGCCAATCACAAGGGCGGCAACATCAAAGTGCCGATGATCAATATGCGACGCTCGATGAAGGCCATCAAACTGGGTGAAGTGGAGATTGTGGCCACACGCATCAAAGTGCGGATGCGTGGCGACACCCTCGTCTATGACGCCCGTGCGTTCCAGTTGCCGCAAGGCTCCATGCTCGGCAACCTCATCGATCAACTCCCCGGCGCACGGCTGACGGAACAAGGCGAAATCTTCATCAATGGCCGCAAAATCGACGAACTGACACTGAACTCCCGTTCGCTGTTCCGCGGCAACAAGAAGGTTCTGCTGGAGAACCTGCCCTACTTCACCGTCAAGGAACTGAAGGTCTTCGAACGCGAGAACCTCGAAGCCGTGGCGCGTGGCATCAAGGACGCGCCGAAGGACTATGTGATGGATGTCGCGCTGAAAGACGAATACTCCACCGGACTGATTGGCAATGCCGACCTCGGCGTGGGAACCCACGAACGCTACGTCGGTCGTGCGTTCGGAATTCTGCTCACCAAGACCCTGACGCTGGGTGCTTTCGTCAACATGAACAACACCAACGACCGCAACCGCAGCGGCAGCAGCGGATGGGGCGGCGGCGCGGGAGGCTTTACCATGGGCAGTTACACTTCGCCCCAGCAGCGTGTGGGAGCCGGACTGACCATCGACTATAAGAGCACGGCTATCGACAAAGAAGTGGGCTGGGCGAAATACTTGCTCTATTCCGAAATCTCGTTTGACCGCCTCCACATCGACAACGAATCACAGACGTGGCAGGAGCGTTTCCTGCCGCAGGGCAGCGCTTTTAGCCGCATGCAACAATGGGACAAAGAGGGACACACGGTGCTGCAGGCCGTCAACCAATTCAGACTGGGCCGCATCGCTGCGAACGGCTACTTGATAGCAGGATTCAGGGAGCAGCGCAACGACGGTAGGTCTGACTTTCAGCAGTGGGACGACGACGGCGTGGCGGCCATGCAGCAGGTGCAGAGCCTGGGACGGATGCGCCACTACGGCATCTTCTTGTGCCGCATGTCACTGCCGTGGCTGTGGAATAAAGGCATCGACTTAGACCTCGACCTGCACTGGACACGCGCAGAGCGCGACTACTATCGCCGCCAGAACTCGACCCTCGGCACCGCCACCAGCGACTACCGCCACGAGTACGACACCGAGCGGGCTGCATCGTACCACATCGAGCCGACCATCGGACGCACGCTCCGACCGCACGAGCGGCTGGAACTCGGGGTGACGGGCCGATACAGGCTGACCGACGACTGGGCCGACAATCCGCTCTTCGTGCTTTCCAACCTCGCGGGTTGGGGACTGAAAGACAGTGTTGCTATCGATCTCACACCGTCCGACCACGACCTGATGGCCACGGTGCTTGACCCCACGAACAGTTCCTACTACGACCGCCGTCAGCACGATGGCGAAGTGGCTTTGCGGCTGAAACTCCTTCGCGGCAAAGGTCTGCCGTTCGAAGTGAGGTTCGCTCTGCCCCTGCTCCTTACACAGGAACGGATGGACTACCGTCGTGCCGCCATCGACACGCTGGCGCGTCGCACAGGATTCTTCGTCAACCCGTCGCTCTCGTTGCGCCATGACCGCTGGCGACTGAACCTGTCGATGCGAACGTCGATGCCAGCGATGCTTAGCATGATGCCCATGCGCGACGCCCGCAATCCGCTCTCTGTGCGCGAGGGAAACCCGGACCTGAAGAACGACCAGCGCCTCGAAGCCTCGTTCTCGTGGAACCACCGTCCCAAAGGGGCTGTGACCGAGGGACGCGCCACGATAAACCTCTCGGCATCGGCCACCTATCACCTGCGCAGCACGGCGCAGGGCTTCACTTACGACGCAGCGACCACGGCCTACACCTACCGTCCCGAAAACGTGCGTGGCAACTGGTCGGCCAGCACCACGTTCGGGCTGTCGCTGGCTCTCGGCTCAAAGCAACGATGGTGGCTCGACAGCGAAACCAGCCAGCACACGTGGCACTCGGTCGATTACGCCTCAGTCAGCGGCATGACCGAGGCCCAACTCAACAAAATCGAAACGGTGAATCTCGGCGAGATGCTCAAACTGCGCTACACGGCCAACCAGACCAAACTCTCGCTCGCAGCCGATGTGCGCTGGCGTCGCTCTTGGGGGCATCATCCGTCGTCGCCCAACATCAGTGCCCTCGACACCCGTCTGACCTTCACCGCCCAGCAGACCCTGCAACGCAGCGGCACGTCCTTTGCCCTCGACGCCGCCCTTTTTGACCGACGCGGTTACTCGACCGACGCCATGAACCGCACAGAGTGGCTCGTCAACGCCACGGTCACACAGCCCATTCCGAAGACCAACTTCCAACTGCGCCTCGAGGCCCACGACCTGTTCAACCAGACCTCAAACACGGAGTACGAGGTCAACGCCCAGGGACGTACGGAGACGTGGCACCGCGTCGCTCCCAACTACGTCATGCTGCACCTGCTCTGGCAGTTCAGCCGCAAACCACGGAAATAAAAAAGTTAGTTAATCCTTTTGTGCAGGAGGACGCTGCGAAGCGTTTTTCCTGCTTTTTTATTGAACAAAAAAGTAGCCAGGGCACTATTGCTCTGGCTACTCCTTAAAAGTTAAAAATCAAGTTGCTTGATGCTTATTCCTCGACTTCGGGTTCAGCGGCGCGGAACGAGGGAAGGTCTTCCTTGATGAAACTCTTGACGTAAACCGACTTGCCGATGACGTCTTCCTCGGCCATGCGTACATAGACGTTGGCCGACTTGAAGAAGAGTTCGGGGCAGCGGGTGGCGTCGTCGAGGATGAGGAGCGACATGATGATTTCGGCGGTCATGTCGTACAGGCGGCGTGCGAGGAAATCCTGCACTTCCTGGTTCTCCGACTCCTTGACATAGTTGACGCTCTGTTCGTAGAGTTCGACGAGGTGCTCGACGCGTACCTTCAGCGGACGCAGTTCCTCGGCCACTTCCTGCTCGAGCATCTCGCGGATGATCTGCAGATAGGTGCCGTTGGTGATGTAGCGGATGGCTGCAACGACCTGAAGCTGTGTCGTACCTTCGTAGATGGAGAAGATACGTGCGTCGCGGAACAGGCGCTGGCTCTTGTACTCCATGATGAAGCCCGAACCACCGTGAATCGAGATGGCGTCGTAGGCGTTCTGGTTGGCGTACTCGGAGTTCATACCCTTAGCCAGCGGCGTGAAGGCGTCGGCCAGACGGGTATATTTCTTCAGTTCCTGACGCTCCTCGGGTTCGAGTTTGCGGTCGCGCTGGATGTCCTCGAGTGCCTTATAGACATCGACGAGGCGTGCTGTCTGATAGAGCAGCGAACGACCAGCGTCGAGCTTTGCCTTCATGCGGCTGAGCATGTCGTAAACGGGCGGAAACTCGATGATCTTCTGACCGAACTGCTGACGTTCCTTGGCGTAGGCCAGACCTTCGTTGTAGGCCTCCTGCTCCACACCGACCGACTGAGCGGCGATGCCCAGACGGGCGCCGTTCATGAGGGCCATGACGTACTTGATCAGACCGAGTTTGCGGTCGCCGCACAGGTATGCCTTGGCATTCTTGTAGGTCAACTCACACGTCGGGCTACCGTGGATACCGAGTTTGTGCTCGATGTGACGGACGTTGACGCCACCGTCGCGCTTGTCGTAGATGAACATTGACAGACCGCGGCCATCCTTCGTGCCTTCTTCCGAACGGGCCAGCACGAGGTGGATGTCAGAGTCGCCGTTGGTGATGAAGCGCTTCACGCCGTTCAGACGCCAGCAGTCTTCCTTCTCGTCGTAAGTAGCCTTCAGCATCACGCGCTGCAGGTCGGAACCTGCGTCGGGCTCGGTGAGGTCCATCGACATGGACTCGCCGGCGCAAACACGCGGGATGTATTTCTGGCGCTGCTCTTCCGAACCAAACTCATACAGCGTGTCGATACACGACTGCAGGCTCCAGATGTTCTGGAAACCGGCATCGGCTGCAGAGATAACCTCGCTCAGCATCGAGAAGACTGCGTTGGGCAGGTTCAGACCGCCGTAACGACGGGGCATGCTGACACCGTGCAGACCGGCCTTGATGGTAGCGTCGAGGTTTTCAAACGTCTTGCTGGCATAGATCATGCGGCCGTTCTCAAGGTGCGGACCTTCGAGGTCAACGTCCTCCGAGTTCGGTTCGATGATGTTGGCAGCGACGTCGCCGGTGATTTCCAGAATGCGCTTGTAGTTTTCAATTGCGTCCTCGAAATCGACGGGAGCGTCGGGATAAGTCTTTGCATCTACGTAGCCCTTCTCTTTGAGTTCTACGATGCGCTTCATCAGGGGGTGTTCGAGGTGAAACGCAATTTCGGGATGATCGCTATAGTAATTTGCCATGACTTTTTACTTGGAGTTTTGCTTGTAATACTTGATTAACTTCGGAACTACCTCTTCAACAGTGCCGACGATGACGTAGTCAGCAATGCGGTTGATGGGAGCGTCCGGGTCGCTGTTCACCGAGATGATGATGCCGCTGTCCTGCATACCGGCGATGTGCTGAATCTGGCCCGAGATACCGCAAGCGATATAGACTTTCGGGTGAACGGTCACACCAGTCTGACCGATCTGACGGTCATGGTCGCAGAAACCTGCATCGACGGCGGCACGTGAGCCACCTACCTCGCCGTGGAGAACCTTTGCCAGGTCGAACAGCATGTCGAAACCTTCCTTCGAACCCATGCCGTAGCCGCCTGCGATGACGATGGGAGCGCCCTTCAGGTTGTGCTTGGCTGCCTCAACGTGGTGGTCGAGCACCTTGACAACGAATGCTTCGGGACTCACATATTTCGTCACTTCAGGATAGACGACTTCCTTCTTGCAAGCGCCGTCGTACAGGGCTTTCTGCATGACACCGCTGCGCACCGTTGCCATCTGGGGACGGTGTTCGGGGTTGACGATCGTTGCGACGATGTTACCGCCGAAGGCAGGACGAATCTGATAGAGAAGGTTGTCGAAGTGTTTGCCGGTCTTGGCTTCGTCATACGAGCCAATCTCCAATTGTGTGCAGTCGGCGGTCAGACCCGAGGTGAGCGACGAAGATACGCGTGGACCGAGGTCGCGGCCGATGACGGTAGCGCCCATGAGGCAAATCTGCGGCTGTTCCTCCTTGAAGAGGTTGACGAGGATATCCGTATGCGGAGCAGAGGTGTAGGGGAAGAGTTCGGGTGCGTCGAAGACAAAGAGTTTGTCCACGCCGTAAGGCAGAATCTGGTCTTCCACTTGCCCTTTGATACCTGTACCAATGACGATGGCGTGCAGTTCCACACCGAGTTCGTTGGCGAGTTTGCGACCTTTGGTCAGCAATTCCTGAGAAACCTCCTGCACTTTTGTGCCTTCGATTTCGCAATATACAAATACGTTGTTCATATCCTTTTAGCCAATGATCTTTTCGTCCAACAATTCTTTAATCATACTCTCAACGTCGGCATCCGAAGCCGTCAGAGTTTTCGACTCCTTCGCCTGGAACACAATGTTCTTGACAGCCTTCACCTTTGTCGGCGAACCGGCAAGACCGCACTGGTTCACATCACCGTCCACGTCGGCCACTGACCACTGGTTCAGCGTGAGGTAGGGACGCTCGGCATACAACTTGGCCATACGCTCGTCCAACTCTGCCGGACGCTCCATTGGACAAGTGGCATACTTGTACTTCATCACCAGTTTGGCATTTTGCGGACGGCAGGGGGCTGCACTTCCGTTCACGGTAATAACCACGGGCAGAGGAGCCTCAACCGTCTCTACACCACCATCAATGTGGCGGCGGATAGTAGCCTTGCCATTCTCAATCTTGAGAATTTCCTCGGCGTAGGTTACCTGGTTCAAGCCCAGTTTCTGAGCCACCTGCGGACCCACCTGTGCGGTGTCGCCGTCAATGGCCTGACGACCGCCAATCACGATGTCGGCACCACCGATTTTCTTGATGGCTGTAGCCAGTGCATACGAAGTAGCCAGTGTGTCGGCACCGGCAAAGAGACGGTCGGTGAGCAGCCAACCCGTATCGGCACCGCGGTAAAGTCCTTCGCGGATGATTTCACCGGCACGTGGAGGGCCCATCGTGAGGAGACCAACAGTTGAGCCTGGATGCTGCTCCTTCAGACGGAGAGCCTGTTCCAGCGCGTTCAAATCTTCAGGATTGAAGATAGCAGGCAGGGCAGCGCGGTTGACAGTACCTTCAGCCGTCATCGCGTCTTTTCCGACATTACGTGTGTCGGGCACCTGCTTTGCGAGTACAATGATTTTCAAACTCATAAATTAAACATTATATAAATAAATAGATTCTTTCTTTACCACGAATGGTACGAACTTCACAAGTGATTCTTGAACCTCTGAAAGTTCCTGATTATTTACGGCTCACTCTCTTTCAAGATGCAAAGATACACAAAATAATCGGTACGGGTGCATTGTTTTTGTAAAATGTTGCACAAATTGCACAAATTTGTGCGAATGTGCACCGCCTTACCTTTGAAAGCGACATGCTGCAGGTCAACACTCAAAGGATAGTCTTCTTTCGGCCGCTTCCCTCTCGTTTTCCCCCTCTTTTTTTGTTTCTTCCATGATTTTTTGTAAATTTGCAAATGAAAACCAAACCGAGTGGGGAGGTTTCCCTCCCATGGATTTCAAAGTGCCATTTCAAATTCCACTTTTACTTTCCAAATTCTAATTGAAATTGCAAGTCTCATCTTAGAATCTCGGTTTTGGTTTTCCCTTCTTTTTCAGGCATCGGGTTATTTACTTGTAACCTCTCTTTGATATTACATTGCAAAGGTTGGACTTTATGATATGCGCTTGGAGCAAATCAACAATTTTCCAGTGTTTTTTTAACAAAACGTTTGCACTTTCAGCGAAATGTATTAAATTTGCGTCAGAAAGAGAGTAATTCCCGCATCCCTGCACGGATGCACATGTTTCACTTAATCCATCAACCAACCCATGAACGAAGAAGTTAAGGACAAAATCCAGGACGTAACCGACACTGTCGAAACGGCCGCTGAAGACGTAAAGGAAACCGTCGAAACCACTGCTCAGGAAACCAAAGAAACTTTCAAAGAGAAAGTAAGCGCCTTGAAGGACGCCGTCGAAGAGAAGGCTACAGAGGTGAAGGAAGTCATCACCGAGAAAGCCGCCGACGTGAAGGAAACCGTCACTGAGAAGGCTGCCGACGTGAAGGAAACCGTCGCTGAAAAGGCCACTGACGCACTGGAAGATGTCAAGGAAACCGCTGCCGGCGTGGCAGAAGAAGCCAAGCAAATCAAGGAAGACCTGCAGGCACCCAAGGAAGAACCCAAGGCAGAAGCAATGGCTCCCGCCAACCAGTTGCCCACCCACCGCGGACTGCTGAAGTGGATTTTCCTCGGACTCATCACATTTGGCATCTACAACCTCGTCATCCTCACCAAGATGTCGGGCGAAATCAACACCGTAGCCAGCCGTCACGATGGCAAGTCAACCATGAACTACTGCCTGCTCGTATTCATCGTTGCGGGTCTGACGCTCGGCATTGGCATGATCGTTTGGTGGCACCGCATCTGCAACCGTCTGGGCAACGAACTGGAACGTCGTGGCATCGACTACCAAATCAGTGCTAAGACATGGTGGGGCTGGAACGTACTTGGAACCCTCATCGGTATCGGTCCCTGGGTATTCGCCTACAAGTTCTGCAAGGCCTTCAACCTGATGAATGCCGACTATAACAAGAAGGGATAAAGAAGGACACCCAACCCAGACTTCCCCTCGTCTCTTCAGTCCCCAGTTGCCACGATTCCGCAACTGCCATGCGAGGGAAAGAAGTAATGAACCACATCGCCCTGCAACCATAGACGTTGCAGGGCGATGTGTCTGATATCTTATGCCGAACTCACGTATTGATAAGTTTTTTTTGCCGAGTAGTGCCGAAAATGTCTTATGACAATAGATTGGGGAATTTTCCTTATACTTTTGTACCAAAGAATCCTCACTGCATTGGTACAACTGTACCACTGCGGTGGTACCAAAATTTCACTGCGCCGATACAAAAGTTCCACCGCAGTGAAACTAAAGTTCCACTGCGGTGGAACAAACACCCATCTGCGTCCTGTCTTTCAAACTTCATAACACAGATTGTTAACACTGTTTGAAACACGCATCCGACGGAGATTTATTTTTGTCCGTAAACCGCACTCACGTTTGAAAACAAATACCCCAACAGTCTATCTGAGGGGAAAACGAAAAAAAACCTCCTTCGGGTGAAGGAGGTTTTGTGGGTGTGGAAAGAAAAAGAGTGTGTCAATGACGCTGACGGCGGACTGAGACACGGGCGGCGGCACTGCCACCATCGTTACCACCGCTCGACTTTGGCTTCTTCTCCTTCGCTGCACTGCGACGGGCTGAACGCGATGTCTTCTCGGCTGCTTTCTCAGCCTTTGCACGAGCACGACGGCCCGCCTTTGTGTTCAGGGCTGCAATGGAGTCTTTCCTGGCCTGCTCGGCACTATCTACAGGAGTGGCCCAAATATGCTGCTCGAAGTCGCTGAGTTGCTTCTCGATGCGCTTCTGCTCGTCGGCAAGAGCCTTGGTCTGACGGATTGCCGCGGAATCGACGTACTCTTCTTCAATCTGCTGTTGCTGACGTGCATTGACCTGATCCTGCAGCGACTTGCCCTGCATGTTGGTGGTCATGTAGATGTCACCCTTGTAGTGGTTGGTGGCGAAGAAGTCAGCCATCGACATGCGTGCTGCATTGTTGAGGTTAGAAGTCATCACCATGCGCTGTGAGAGGTAGGGTTCGACGTCTTCAATCTTCACCCAAAACATGGGATACTTACGCTGGTCCATCGAGAAGTCGTCGGCTCGGTGAAGCACGGGACAGAGGGCTACGACACGGCTGTGATAGGTTGCTGTATTCTGATCGAAGTAACTGCTCTCCTTGACATAGACGCTGAGGACTTCGCTGCTGGGCACATCGGCATCGGCGACCTTGATGGAGCGGCCATCTATCTCGTAGAAGATGCTGAAGCGATCGAGCATATCCTTAAAGTGCATACGGTTGGCCTGGCTGAAGTCCTCGATACCGTCAAGTTTGTATTCATAGGCGGGTATCTGACCGGTATTAAGCAGACGGAAGAGGAGTGTGAAGAGGTTGACGTCGTTACCCTGCGGCTCAACGGGATAGTAGAGCGCAGCGTTCTCATCCTTGGTAAGGTCGAGCGAACGATAGACATCGCGTCGCCAAGGCACTTCTTCAGGGACAGCGACGGCCGTGGGGAACATGATGCTGGCGCGGCTGACTTTCGGTTCTTCCTTCTTTGTAGCTCCGGCGCGACTGCCTGTGCGCGTCGAGGTGGTCTGCACACGGGTTTTCTGCGGCTGTGCCTGCAATGTTAACAGTGAAAAGTTAAATGCTAAAATAAGCACAAAGGCTGCTTGAACAATTCTTTTCATATCCTTATGGAATTTTCTTTTACTGGTGAGAAGGGGCTATATTAGTTCACAATCACTTCCATCGCATAGGGCAACGTACGCTCGATGCCGTCGGGCCCGACAGCATGGACGCGCGAGATGTTGAAGCGCTTGCCACGGTTGAGACGGCGGAACATTTCGCGCTGACGGTCAGTAAACTGCGAGGAGGAGGATTTCTCGACGAGGGAGTTGCCCATATTGTCGGTGAAGACAGTTTCGAATCCTGTCACACGGAAGGGGATGTCAAGGAGTCCATCGTCGATGGCGGCGGCAATACCTGGAGTGTTGACGATGATTTGCTTGGCAAGGGGCATTCCCCCTTTGTAGCGGTTGGTGCCGCCCTTGCCGTCACTGTACTCGATATAGGGCGAGGGATCGGGCAGTTTACGCACATGGAAGGTGAACTTGCCCATCTCCTGCTGACGACCTTCGTTCTGTGCGGTCACGGTGAAGGTGACATCCTGACCGACAGCGGTAGGCACGGCGATGTACTCGCCATCGCCTTTCTTGGTGAGGGTGCCCGACGACATAGTCAAGGAAATCTTGTTGGTGGCCACGCCAGGTACACTGACGCTCACGGGGTTTTGATAGCCAGCGTAGAGCATGTTCATCAGCGTGGCGGAAACGGTAGCGGAGGGCTGGACAACAGTGTAAGGTTGGGAAAACTCGCGACGAATGGTTTCGCCATCGCCGTTCTTCATCTCAAGATAACCCTTCAGCGTGAAGTCGCCGATGCTGTTGCAGATGGTCTCATAGTGTCCGTTGGAGGATTTGAGCAGGGTGTTGCCGACGTAGATATCAGGACGTGCAGTGGTATCAACGGCAGCCATGATGATGTTGGCAGAGAACTTACCACCCTGAACGACGGTCTGCGACGACGGGATGACAAAGGCACTGATCTCGTTGACGCGGACGTCTTTGACGTCGATGTTGGACACCAGTTGGTGGAGAATTTCGCCTTCGGCATAGCGCACGTCGTTCTGTAACTTGGTGAGGAGGGTGACAGCAGCTGCCACAGGTGTGTTTTCAAACATGTACTCCTGCCAGTTCTTGCCGAGAGCCTTGCCCTTGAGTGGCACGTTGGTCGAGAGGTTGTCTTCGATAATCTTCTTCTGGGCAGGATCGTTGACCATCTTCACGATGTTGTTGCGGTAGGAGTTGATGGCATCGTAGAGCGCCTGGCCCTGTCCGACACTCGGTGCGAGCATGACGTGGGTGGCAGCCTCCAAATTCTCTCGGCCGCTGATATTATTGAGGTCTGCATCGTCACCGTCGGCTTCGCGCACAATACTGAGTTTCAGTTCCTGTGCAAAGTTGTAGAGTGAGTCGGACATCTGCTTCACTTGGGCAGCCTTGTCGTACCATGAACGTACCTTTTCGGGGTTCTGCTTCATAGCCTCTTCCATCTCGGCAAAGATGGCAGAGTTCTGCGTCGAGGCATTGTTGGTGGAGCGATTCAGTCCTTCGTCAACCAGTGAGAAGCCGTTGAGCACATCCGATGACACGTTGAGGGCAAGCATGGCCATCAGCACAATGTACATCAGATTGATCATCTTCTGACGAGGCGAGATTCTCTTATTGTTATTTGCCATTATCTGTACGTTGTAAATGGTACTTGGTTCTTTTATCCGACTTTCATCTTCAAGGCTTCAACCATACGGGCATAGACACCGTTGAGTTCGGCCAGTTGCTCGGCGAGACGCTTGGTCTGCGTGTTGACATCGTCGATGGTCGCACTCTGCTGTCCGACGCTACGCAACTGCATCTCGTAGAAGCGGTTGATGCCCGTAAGGGTGCGGTTCATGTTCTCCATCTCCTCGCTGTCGCGTGTCAGGCGCTTCGACTGCTCTGCCACGAGTTTGAGCGTTTCAGTGAGTTCGTTAAGTTGGTTGACATAGTTCTCTGTTGCTTCACGCATGGCTGGGGGCATACCTGGAATTTCAGGAATAGTGACATGGGAGAGATTGTCAGCGAGTTGGGCAGCATCGACGGGCTGTGCAGGCTGTTCTTCCCCAACCTGCTGCATATTGATGGCTGCTGGAGCATAGCCTCCACCACCACCGCTACCTCCGCCGATGATGATGGTGCCACCACCAAGACCGCCACCGCCTACAACGACGGTGCCGCCGTCCTGATGGGCGTGCAGTTCTTCTCCCTCAGCAGCAGGCTCGGCGTCGGCCTTGTCTTCTGCATCCGTAGGTTCATAGTCCACAAGCGGTGTGTCGAAACCTGAGAGGAAGAATACGATAACCTCCGTACCCATACCGATGAAGAGCATGATGTCTGCACCGGCGATGTGGGTCAACTTGAACAGGGCACCGAGAATGACGATGGAGGCGCCCCAACTGTATGCATAGTTCAGGAAAGTCTGTCCTGCCTGCGTGTGCAGCCAGGCCTGAATGGCATTGAAATTCTTTTTTAACTTAGGCATGTTATCTTATTTTTTGGACTTTTTCTGTTTTCCTGCTGTTCCCACATACGAACGGACGCAACGGAAACCGATGAAGGAGCGGCCTACGTTCTGAAACTCTGTGGTGCGCCAAGCAGACTTGATAAAACTCTCGGGGTCTTTCCACGAACCGCCACGGACGCTCTTGCGCTTGAGGGCATAGGGGTCTTCCTTGGCTGCATTGTACTTCAGCGTGGGGTTCATATCGCTCATGGATAGGACGCCCGCCTCGGTGAAGATGGTCGAGGTCCACTCTGCAACGTTGCCTGCCATGTCGTACAAACCATTGCTGTTGGCACTGTAGATGCCCACCTTTGAGGTGATAAGATTTCCGTCGCTGGTGTAGTCGCCACGATCAGGCTTGAAGTTGGCGTAGAAACAGCCATTGTCACTTTTCACGCCTTCCTGTGTCCAAGGGAGTTCGTTGCCATCCTTGCCACGAGCTGCGTACTCCCACTCAGCCTCGGTCGGCAGACGATAGCGCTGGATGAACTTCGCACTCGGACCGAGTCCGCGGATGAGGAAGTCCGTGCGCCAGTTACAGAAAGCGTTGGCCTGCTCCCAGTTCACACCGACTACGGGATACTGGTTGTAATTGGAGTGGCTGAAATACTGGCGCATGTATATCTCGTTCTCAGCGTTTTGGAAGTCGTTGATCCAGCACGTCGTGTCGGGATAGATGTTGACAATGTAGGTGTTGAGGAAGTCCCACTCAGACGACAGCGGGCGTGTGATGGTCTCACGATGGATAATGCCTTCGTCATCAATGTAGGCAGTGTCTTTTGAAATCATGATGACTTCGTTAGGATCGACCGTGACGTCGGTGTTGAGGTAGCGGTCTTCGGCTTTCAGACGATACTTGCGCTGTGCAGCCATGGCGTAGTCATATATCTCGTAGCGATAATTCATCTGGCTGGCATCGAGCATACGTTCGCCCGTGACAGGGTGTACGACATAGACGCTCTCAAGGGCACGCTGTTGGTCCTCGTCGGGATTCTTCCAGGGAATGGCCTTATGCCAGTTGAGGTGCGGCGGAATAGGATCACCATTCTTGTCTTCCTCGATTTTATACGATTCGTCACCTCCGAAGGCAGGGTCGGCCAGACGTTCGCGGATGATGCTGTCGCGTACCCAATAGACAAACTGGCGATACATGGAGTTGGTCACTTCATGCTCGTCCATCCAGAAGGCATCGACCGATATTTCTCTTGAAGGCATTTGCTTGCCCCAAAGCGAGTCGGTCTTTTCCGTACCCATCTTCAGCGAACCGCGCTTCACGAGCACCATGCCATAGGGAGCGGGCTCCTGCAAGTTACTACCGCTGACGCCTGTCACTTCGCCGCCTGCGGCTCCTGTTCCCGACTTGCTCGTTCCGCCGAAACAGGAAGCAAGCAGCAAGGCTGCCAGTAGTGTAAGTATTGAAAGTTGTTTTTTCATTATGTGATGATTGAATGATGATATTTCGTGATTACGTTGTGACGACTCGAGGATCGTGTTAGAGGAAACGCACACTCTTGTGCTTATTGCGGCCCTTCTTGAAGAGGTCGAGATCGACCTGATAACCCAGAGTGATTTCATGCGAACCATTCACCAGTCCTATGCCCGAAGTGTACATCTGGTAACTATAGCCGAGGCTGATACCGTGGAAGTTGCCCCCCACGAGAAACGTCGTCGATATGTCGGGGCTGTAGCCTACTCCAGCGTAGAACGAACGGCTCTCGAACTCGTAGGCGAGCCTGCACTGCACATCCTCACGCCAGTTATGGAAGTCCGTAGTAACGAGAAAGGATGGCTGTAAAGAAAGAAACGTATTTTTTATCCGTATATTGCCTCCGCCCATCAAATAATATATTCTTTCAAACTGAAACTCATTCTTTTCGCCCATCTCGACCAGCGGCCGTGCCAGATGCTGAGCCGACACGCCAGCCCAGTATTTCGGGTGGTAGAAATAGAGGCCTGCGGCGAAGTCAACTCTCGAACCGTTGACTTCCGACGAAGGAAAGGCGGGGTCCTGATCCTGTTCCAGTTTGATGTTGCTGGCGTTGATCTTCTCTTGCAGCAGGGCGGCCTGTGCGCCGATGGCAAGTCGTGTCTTCTTACCGAGTTTCATATTGAAGGCATACTGTAAGCCGATTTTCTGGGTCGTGAAGATGCCCGCCTTGTCGCTCATCAGATTGAGACCTGCACCGTGGCGCGGACCGAGGAAATAAATAGGGAGGTCGGCACCGACGTACATCGTGGCTGGTGCATTCTCATAGCCAACAAACTGCATCGAGTAGGCACCTGCGACATTGAGTTTTCCGTCCGTACCCGATACTGCGGGGTTGTAATACGAGCGCAACCGTGTGTAATCGCTGAACTGCACATCCATCTGTGCCTCTGCCATTTGACTCGCAAACAACAGAAGCACAGACAAGAGGACTTTGGCTGCACTTTTCACGTATTCCATTTGTTAAATAACGTCAAAAACACCGTTTTATTGTCTGATGACATCTCCAGCCTCGTTGGTGTCGATGAAAGTGCCGCCGCTCACGGGGTTGATCAGTTCGTTACTCTCAAATGTAAAATCGCCAAGCGTATATTGCGGACTTTCCGAGATGTTATAGCCGTTCTTGCACGTCATCTTGCAGTAGCGCATAGTGATGTGGTCTGCACGCGACGGGACGATGTCCTTGCGGCCTTGCAAGTCGAAGAACTGTGTCCACGGATAGACATAGATGAAGTTGGTGGCGCTGCCTTCAACATTTTCTACCGTGATGTATTCGTAGTGTTGGGGCGTGTCGGGACGCATCTTCAGCCATAACACTCGCGTGGCCTCCTGCACCTTGGCGCGCCGCAGGATGACATTGCGGTTGTGAATCGACTCGCTGCCGCACGTCAGGCAACTGTGGCAAAAGCCATATTCGCAGTTCTCAATCAGGATGCGTTCGTTCGCACCATTGCGTTCGTCCTTGTCCGCATCTACACCCTTACCACCCTTCAGCGCCACGGCATCGTCGTTGACCGACATATAGCACTGGCGGATGATAATGTCGTGACAGGCATCGATATCCACTGCATCGGTCGAAGGTGCCTTCACGGGCTGGTAAGGCGAAAGGATGCGCAGGCCGTGAAGCAGTACATGGTCGCTCTTGTAGAGGTGGCACGTCCAGAACGGCGAGTTCTGCAGCGTCACACCCGAAATCTCCACGTTCGAACAATGCGATACAAACACCAGTCGCGGACGCTGCTCGTCCTTGTTCGTGCATTGCGGATTCCACGTCCTGCGCAGCCAGAAAGCCTTCCAGTAAGGCAATCCCTGACCGTCAACCGTACCTTTTCCGAACAACTTGAAGCCGTCAAGTCCCTCCACATTGATGAGCGCAGGGAAATACTTGCACGACTGCCCCTCGATGCGCGTGTCGCAGACGGGAAAGTCCGCAATGTCGGTCGATCCGCGCAACTCGGCCCCTTCGCGCAGGAAGAGATGGACGCCTTGTCGCATCCATAGCGCACCGCTCACGAACACACCTTTCGGTATCACCACGTAAGCAGGCGTAGGTCCTTGCGCAGCCAAGTCAATAACATGTTGAAGCGCCTCGGTCTGCACCAGCGTCGAGTCATCCTTCACCCCATGATCCGTCACGACATAGGTCTTGCCCGAAAACGTCGAACCCATCGGTTTTACGTGAGTGAACCAGAAGTCCATCTCCGTGCTGTCAGGCCAGAACTGCACTTCAGGTTTCCCCTGAGCCGCCGCCGTTTGCAGGCCTAACATCAGCACCAAGAGCCACATCATGGCCCTCGTGCGCGCGTATATAAAATAAGGAGTATTCATATCGGCTACAAAGATACGATTAAGTGAGGAAAAACGCAAACTTATTTGCATTTTTCCGAAAGCGAGACACGTAGAGATTATTCACACGTCAATCTACGGAAATTTTGTTTTTCCTTGCATGAAGGGGCGGTCCGTGAGGTGTCTATGTGAGATTTTTCCTATATTCTTCGCCATTATGACAGCAAAATCAGCCATTTTGTCCATAAAATCGTGTTTTTTCTGCAAAAAAGCACTTGGCACGCTCATTGCACTTATTGAAGTGCAGGCTGCACGAAGCAGCAGGCAAAACAGAACTAATGTTTAACCCTTAAAGTATAGGAGGAAAGAATTATGTTACCAATGATGAGAACTAACACATGGCTGCCAAGCGTATTCAACGACTTGTTCGACACCGATTTCATGCCGCGTGCCAAAGCAACCGCACCCGCAATCAACGTGATTGAGAGCGAAAAAGACTACAAAGTGGAACTCGCCGCTCCGGGCATGAAGAAGGAGGACTTCGACGTCCAGATCAACGACGAAGGTAACCTGCACATCAAACTGGAGCAGAAGAACGAGAAGAAGGAAGAGGACAAGAACGCCCACTACCTGCGCCGCGAGTTCTCGTACACGAAGTTCGAGCAGACCCTGATTCTGCCGGACGATGTGGAGAAGGACAAAATCGCTGCCCACGTGGAGCACGGCGTGCTGACCATCGACCTGCCGAAACTCGCTCCAAAGGAAGAGCCGAAGATTGGCCGCAAAGTCGAAATCGCTTAAAACTCAGACATACATTCTCTACAAACGAGCCTTCCGCCCCTGTGCGGAGGGCTTTTTTCGTTGCTGGATTTTGCCATGCGCCGAATTATTGCTAACTTTGCACCGCAAATCGTAAATTGGTAAATAACTAAGATGAACTTTGTACAAGAACTGAAATGGCGCGGCATGATTCATCAGATGATGCCGGGCACGGAAGAACTGCTTGAGAAAGAAAAGAACGTGAGCGCCTACCTGGGCATCGACCCCACGGCCGACTCGCTGCACATCGGACACCTCTGCGGCGTGATGATGCTGCGTCACTACCAGCGTTGCGGCGGCAAGCCGTTTGCACTCATCGGCGGCGCCACTGGTATGATTGGCGACCCCTCGGGCAAGAGCCAGGAGCGTAACCTGCTGGACGAGGAAACGCTGGCACACAACGTGAAGTGCATCAAGGCACAACTTGCCCACTTCCTCGACTTCGAGAGCGATGCGCCGAACAAGGCCGAACTCGTCAACAACTACGACTGGATGAAGGACTTCACGTTCCTCGCCTTTGCCCGCGACGTCGGCAAGCACATCACGGTCAACTACATGATGGCGAAGGAGTCGGTGCAGAAACGACTGAACGGTGAAGCACGCGACGGCCTGTCGTTCACCGAATTTACCTACCAACTGCTGCAGGCCTACGACTTCTACTGGCTCTCGGAGCACAAGAACTGCCGCCTGCAACTCGGTGGTGCCGACCAGTGGGGCAACATCACTACGGGCAGCGAACTCATCCGCCGCATGTCGGGCAAGGAATGCTTTGCGCTGACCTGCCCGCTCGTCACCAAGAGCGACGGCCGCAAGTTCGGCAAGACCGAGAAAGGCAACATCTGGCTCGACCGCAACCGCACCAGCCCCTACCAGTTCTACCAGTTCTGGCTCAACGTAGCAGACGAAGATGCTGAGCGCTACATCAAGATTTTCACTTCGCTCACGAAGGAGGAAATCGACGCACTCATCGACGAGCATCGTCAGGACCCTGGCCAGCGCGTGCTGCAGAAACGACTCGCCAAGGAAGTGACCATCATGGTACACTCTGAGGAAGACTACGAGATAGCACTCGAGGCCTCGCAGATTCTCTTCGGCAAATCGACGAAGGAAGCCCTGTTGCGACTCGACGAACAGACGCTCCTCGACGTCTTCGACGGCGTGCCCCACTACGAAGTGCCGCGCAGCCTCTTCGAAGGCGAAGGCACACCTGCCATCGTCCTCACCACCGAGCCCGCTGCCATCTTCCCCTCAAAGGGCGAGATGCGCAAACTGACCCAGGGCGGCGGCGTCAGCATCAACAAGGAGAAACTCGCCGACCCAAACGCACCGCTCACCACCGCCGACCTGCTCGACGGCAAGTACCTGCTCGTTCAGCAAGGCAAGAAGAAGTATTTCCTGGTGATTGCCAAGTAGGACGGCGAAGAGTTTTTTCGACTACGAATTACACGAATTTTACGAATCCTTTTCTCTGCATGAGAAAGAGAAAAATCGTAAAGTTCGTGTAATTTGTTTTTTATAAAGGCAATGATAAAAAAACATGTGTTCGGCGTGATATTTAGCATCGTTTCGTCTATATATCAATAGAATGAAAGATAGAGAGAAGACTGTCATACAGGGCATACTCAGTGGCGACACAAAAGCATTTGGACTGCTGGTGAATCGCTACAGTGCGGCACTGATGGTATTTGTGGGGCGTGTTGTGGGACAGCAAGAAGACACGGAGGATGTGGTTCAGAACACATTTGTTGCGGCCTACCAGCACCTAAAAGACTACGATCCAGCGAAGGCTTCGTTGGGCACGTGGCTACAGCGTATTGCCTATCACGAAGCGCTCTACCATCTGCGACGGCGAAAACGACGGCAAACACAGTCGCTCGATGTGAGCGACGACGTGCCCGACGAATGGCCGGAGACGACGACGGTGGACCAACTTGACGTAGCGATACAGCAACTGACTCCTGAAGACCGGATGCTCCTTCAACTCTACTACTTCGACCAGCGTCCACTGAAGGAAATAGCCTTCATCACAGGTGCGACGGAAGCCACGCTCACCCGCGAGGCATCGCGAATCGGCAGTCGGCTTCACCGCATTCGCCAACGACTCAGAATCATCTTAACACACATGAACAATGAATAACGATTTGCTTTTACGTCAAGCCTTGCAACGGCAGAACGAGCGTGCATCCCGCCTGGAAGTGCCGCACGACATGGAGCAACGGGTGATGGAGCGCATCGGTCAGTACCGCCGCCGACGTGTCTGGCTTTACACGGCCATCGCAGCCTCCGTGGTGCTGGCCTTCTTGGTGGGGAGCATCTGGATGAGCAAAGACGATGGGGACGCTGTCTGCTACACCATCGAAAACGGACAGCGCATCACAGACCACAGCATCGTAATGAGCCATGTGGAAACAACGCTGAGCGATATTTTCAACGCAGATAATGAACAAATTGAGCCATGATGAACAATAATCGAACCTTTGCACTTCTACTCACACTCTGCTTGGCTGCCACCCTTTATGGACAGACAGGTTTGGAGCGGATGGCTGTGTATGACGTGTTTGGCGGACGTGTCACCGAAACGCGCATCCTCTCCGAGACGTACGTGACCAACGACGAACTGGCGAAGTACCACCTGAGCGTTTTCCGCAGCGTTCAATGCTGCACCACAGCAAAGGGCCTTGCACAGGTGGAACGTCTGCTCGCTCAAGACGCGCACGGCGCCACCGAGAAAGAAGTGCAGCGCGACAACCGCAACATCCGTTTTGCCCTGTTCCGCTATGCGCAGAAAGGCGCGAACAACCATTACATCATCTACCAACGCCGCAGTCAGACAGACTTCCTCTGTGTCTATCTCGAAGGAACGGCAACCATTCAGCAACTCAAAAAAACATTCAGCAAATGAAAACAGCATTCTTATCCCTCGTCATGGGCCTGGGAGCCAGTGTGGCATGCGCCCATGTTAATGACACCATCACCATCGCTCAACCTCAGAGCATCACCATCGTCACCGACGGCGAACGCCAAGTCATCGACATTCTGGGCAAACAGGGCAATCCCGACTACACCTACCACAGCGAGTCGGCGCTCAACGGCGGCAGTTTCGTCTATGCCAACGAGAACAGCCGCTGGGACTTCTCGCTTCCCGAATTCAAGAACCGTGAGGCCGTAGTGTGGGAAAAACCTGTTTTCGACTGGACCTCGGCGCGTGCATGGTTCTACATCGACCGTGTGGAACTGACCGACACCGCCACCACCGTCTATGTGACGCATCAGGTGATTCCACAGTATATGTACCAGTTCAATGGCAAGGAAGAATGCCTCGTCACCGACCGTGGCGAGCGTTTCCGCCTGCACAGCATCGAAGGGACCACGCTGGGTGAATGGCACCACAAGGACTACCACGACACCGAGCACTACCGCTTCCACTTCGACCCCGTGCCGAAAGATACCCGCTGGGTGAATTTCGTTACTGAAGAGAAAGCCGACGGCAACTGCTACAACTACTTCTTTGTACACGACGAGACACAGCCGATTGCCCACGAGGAAGCAGGGAAGGAGTGGCAGAAACTCTCCTACGACGAGAACGAAGAACTGCCCCCGTTCCGCCCCGCGAAGAAACCGAAGACCGCCACGCTGAAGATTCACCTGCTGAACTACCAGCAAAGCATGTTTGACTACGACGCTGTGACGTACAACTATCCTGCAAATGGCGGTTTGACCTTTCAGCCTATAAACTATCGTATGAACCGTTTGCCGAAACTGGCTCATCGGGCCGTCATTGCCCCCGACCACACTGTCACCATCACGGCCGACATCAAGGAGCCGACATTGCTGACCTTTACGATGGGCAACATCCAGCCGGGCGGCATCTGCGTGCTGTTGCCAGGCGAAACGACCGAATGTCTCATCAACCTGCTCAGCACCGATGACGGCGACGAATTTACCTGCGAATTCAAGGGCAAACTTGCTCTCACCAACAAGCAACTGACCACCTACGGACTGCCTTTGGAACTGCGCCGCTACCTGCGCAGCAAGCCCGACATCCACCAGCAGTTGCTGCGTCTGACACCTGCTGCCAGGGTCATCGCCACGCTCGACGACTCAGAAAAGGAATAAAAGGACTACCCACTTTGAGTAGTATTATCATAAGACAATTAGTTCCCGGGATGGCATGGGCCGCAGCGATGCGCCCCATGCTTTTTTTATCGGCGATTTTCACGAATTATTCCTTCCATGCAGACATGCAGAGAAAAAGGATTCGTAAAATTCGTGTAATTCGTAGTCAAAAAAATCAGTTGTTCAGGCAGAAATCCCTGTCTGCCTGCAACTGCTTTTGAAGTTCGGCCACGGTGTCGAACTTCTTTTCGTTTCGGATGAAGCGAAGGAAGTGGATTTCCATGTGCTGTTCGTAGATATCTTCATGGAAATCAAAGAGATGGACCTCGATGCTGCGGTCGGTGCCGTTGTCGAGCGTAGGACGATGACCAATGTTTAACATGCCATTGAACATTGAACATTGAACATTGAACATTGAACATTGAACATTGAACATTGAGATAGCGCACTCCACACCATAGGCTCCGTTCATGGGCACGAGTTTGTCGGGGTCGTCCAGTCGGAGGTTGGCGGTCGGGAAACCGAGGTCGGTGCCGACGTGATGGCCGCGGACGACGGTGCCGCCCAGGCTGTAGGGACGTCCGAGCATCGCTGCAGCGTCCTCTACCCTACCCTCTGCTAAAGCACGGCGAATGGCGGATGATGAAACGTGCTGACCACCATCCAACTCGCGGGCCTGCACAACATCCATGCCAATCTCACAGCCAATCTTCACATAGTCCTCGAAACCTTCGGCGCGGTTGTGTCCGAAGCGGTGGTCGTAGCCGATGACGAGGACACGGACGTTGAAACGGTCGCGTAGCACCCGTTCCATGAAATCACGGGCGGAGAGGGCTGCGAGTTGAGGGGTGAAGGGCAGCATCTGTACGTCGTCGATGCCTGTCTCGCGCAGCAACCTCATCTTCTCGTCGGTCGTCGTGAGCAAGTGCAACTCTGCCTCCGGACGTAGTACACGTGCGGGGTGTTGGGTGAAGGTTACGAGCATCGAGCGCATACCACGCCGAACGGCCTCATCCCTCACCTGTCGGATGAGGAAGCGGTGTCCGCAATGCACACCGTCAAAGAATCCGATGGTGGCGACCGACGGTTCTAAAGGCGCTGATATGTTTCGGTTGGGGAGCATCGATGCTGTTTTTCAACTGCAAAGGTACGAATTTCCCGTAACACGTCCAAGTGCTTGGAAATTTTATTCCAAGTGCTTGGAAAAACTACGCCAAGCACTTGGCGTAAGAACGCTAAGCACTTGGCGTGATGTTTCCAAGTGCTTGAAATCGTCTGTAAAGTATGTTTTTTTACCTTTTTTCATTCCACATTAAACATTTTTATCGTAACTTTGCAGCCGAAACGAAAGAGAGCAATGGCTGAAGATAGTGTAGCATATAAGTATTTGCAACATATCGACTCGCCTGCCGACCTGCGCAAGATTCCTGTAAAGGAACTGCCAAAGGTGTGCGACGAACTGCGCCGTGACATCATCCGCGAACTGTCGGTCAACCCTGGCCACCTGGCTTCGAGCCTCGGTGTGGTGGAGTTGACGGTGGCGTTGCATTATGTGTTCGATACGCCCTACGACCGCATCGTGTGGGACGTAGGTCACCAGGCTTACGGCCACAAAATTCTGACGGGACGCCGCGACCGCTTCTGCACCAACCGAAAACTGGGCGGGCTGCGCCCGTTCCCTTTCCCCGACGAAAGCGAGTACGACACGTTCACTTGCGGACATGCCTCAAACTCCATCTCGGCGGGCCTGGGCATGGCTGTGGCTGCTCACCTGAAGGGTGAGAAGCGACAGGTAGTGGCGGTGATCGGCGACGGAGCGATGAGCGGCGGACTGTCGTTCGAAGGCATCAACAACGCTGCCTCGACGCCGAACGACATGCTTATCATCCTCAACGACAACAACATGTCGATTGACAACAGCGTGGGAGGAATGCGCCAGTACCTGCTGCGCCTGACGACCAACACGACGTACAATAACCTGCGCTATCATGCCTCGCGCAAACTGTTCGACTGGGGTATCCTGAACGAAAAACGCCGCAAGGGCATCATCCGCTTCAACAACAGCGTGAAGTCGCTGCTCACGCGGCAGCAGAATATGTTCGAGGGCATGGACATCCGCTACTTCGGACCCACCGATGGGCACGACGTGGTGGAACTGGTGCGTGTGCTGCGTGCCATCAAGGAGATGAAGGGACCTAAACTCCTGCACATCCACACGGTGAAAGGCAAGGGCTACAAGCCTGCCGAGGAGAACGCGACGGTGTGGCACGCACCAGGGAAGTTTGACGAAGACACGGGCGAGCGCCTCGACGAACGGCCTGCCACGAAGTGTCCCCCACGATTCCAGGACGTGTTCGGTGAAACCCTGCTCGAACTGGCACGGCAGAACCCGCAGATTGTGGGTGTGACGCCTGCCATGCCGACGGGCTGCTCGATGAACATCATGATGCACGCGATGCCCGAACGGACGTTCGACGTCGGCATTGCCGAAGGACATGCCGTGACCTTCTCGGGCGGAATGGCGAAGGACGGGCTGCTGCCCTTCTGCAACATCTACTCGTCGTTCATGCAGCGTGCCTACGACAACATCATCCACGACGCAGCCATCATGCGGCTGAACATGGTGCTGTGTCTCGACCGTGCAGGCCTCGTCGGCGAAGACGGCCCCACGCATCACGGTGCCTTCGACCTCGCCTTCCTGCGCCCCATCCCGAACCTCACCATCGCCTCGCCATACGACGAGCCAGAACTGCGCCGCCTCATGTTCACTGCCCAGCAGAAGGACATGGGCACGTTCGTTATCCGCTATCCGCGTGGCCGCGGCAGCGTGGTCGATTGGCGCTGTCAGTTGGAAGCCGTGCCTGTAGGAAAAGGCAGGAAGTTGCACGACGGCGACACAATTGCCGTGCTCTCGCTCGGTCCCATCGGCATAGAGGTTGCAAAGGCCATCGACGGACTTTCCGAAGGAATACAGCCCCACGTCGCACACTATGACATGCGTTTCCTGAAACCGATCGACACGGACATTCTGAAAGAAGTGGCACATCAGTTCAGCCACGTCATCACTGTCGAGGACGGCGTCGTGAGCGGCGGACTCGGCAGTGCCGTACTGGAGTACATGAGCGACAACGGCCACCATTGCCAAGTGCATCGCATCGGTATCCCCGACACCTTCGTCGAGCACGGCACCGTGACCCAACTGCGCGAAATCTGCAAGATGGATGCTGCCAGCATTCAGCACACAATACTCGAAGCCTTATGAAAATCATCATTGCCGGTGCCGGTGCCGTAGGTACACACCTGGCGCGCCTGCTTTCAAAGGAAAATCTTGACGTTGTGCTCATCGACCCTGATGAAGACAAACTGAGCAAGGTGAACAACGACCTCGACATCATGGCGATGCCAATAGAGCCTACATCGCTGTCAGGACTGGCCGATGCCGGCATCAACGATGCAGACCTCTTCATTGCCGTTACACCGCACGAAAGCAAGAACCTCATGTGTGCCGCTCTTGCCAAACAACTCGGTGCGAAACGCACTGTGGCCCGTATCGACAACTACGAATACATGAAGCCGGAGAACCAGCACTACTTCGAGGAACTGGGCATCGAGTCGCTCATCTACCCCGAGTTGCTGGCAGCCAAAGAGATAGCCGACAGCGCACAGTACTCGTGGGTGCGCCAGTTATGGCTGTTCGGCGAGCAGAAAGACCTTGTGCTGCTCAGTGTGAAGATGCACGACAGCCATCCCGTGGCTGACAAGGAAATAGGCAACCCCGACAACCAACTCGTCGGGCACACACTCAAAGAACTGGGCCAACTGCACGGCCACGCCTTCCATGTCGTTGCCATTAAGCGTAACGGCGAAACCGTCATGCCTTATGGCGACGAGAAAATTCTGACGCGCGACCTTGTGTTCTTCATGACCACCCGCGACGACGTGGCAACCATCCGCCACCTCAGCGGCAAGGACGACTACCCACAGGTGCGAAACGCCCTCATCATCGGCGGCGGGAAACTCTCGGTACGTGCCGACTGGGAGCTGCCTGATTCAATGTCGCTAAAGATCATCGAGCCAAGTATGGAACGCTGTGAACAGATTGGCCGCATGACCAAATCGCGCACCCTTATCATCAACGGCGAGAGCCATGACATGGACTTGCTCAACGACGAAGGATACGGCCAACTTGAGGCCTTCATCGCCTTAACGCCCAACGACGAAGAAAACATACTTGCCTGTGTGGCGGCACGTCGCAAGGGTGTGCGAAAAACCATTGCACAGGTGGAAAACCTTGACTTCCTCGACATGGCGGAAGACCTCGACGTAGGCACAATCATCAACAAAAAACAGATTGCTGCCAGCCACATCTACCGTATGTTGCTGCAGTCGAACGTCGATACGATGAAGATGCTGACCGTCGCCGACGCCGACGTGGCCGAATTTGTGGTGAAGAAGGGAAGCCGTGTGACCAAGAGCCCTGTGATGCGGCTCGGACTGCCACGCGGCGTCAACCTCGGCGGTATGATACGGGGTGGACATGCCATGCTGGTCGATGGCAACACACAACTTCAGGAAGGCGACCGCGTCGTCGTCTTCTGCATGGCAGGTACATTGAAGCGGCTGGACAGATACTTCAAATAAAAAAAGGAATCATCGTGAACTGGAAACTCATCATCAAGGTAATCGGCGTCCTGCTCTCCATCGAGGCAGGGCTGATGGCTGTGTGCATGGTGGTGGGTTACTTCTACGGCGACTGCTACTACCCCTTCGTATGGCCGACCCTGATTACCTGTGGAGTGAGTTTGCTGTGCCGGTTACTCAGTAACAAAGCCCCATCGACGATGAGCCGAAAGGACGGCTATCTCGTCGTCACACTGTCGTGGATTGCCTTTTCCGTGGCGGGCATGTTCCCCTTCATGCTGAGCGGAGCGTTGCCTGATGTGGCCAGCGCATTCTTTGAAACCATGTCGGGATTCACCTCAACAGGAGCCACGGTTATCGACGACTGTGATGCCCAGCCACACAGCATCCTCATGTGGCGCAGCCTGTCGCAGTGGATTGGGGGTATCGGCATCATCTTCTTCACCATTGCCATCCTTCCCGCCTTCGGTGTGGGTGAGGTAAAACTCTTTGCAGCCGAAGCCACAGGTCCGATGCACAACAAGGTACATCCGCGCATCTCTGTCACAGCCAAGTGGATAGGCACGGTCTATCTCATGCTCACAGCCCTCTGTATCACGTCGCTGATGATTTGCGGCATGGATGCCTTCGATGCCGTGAACTACTCACTGGTAACGACCGCTACGGGAGGATTCGGCACACATAGCGCCCTGCTGCATGAAGCGTTCAACTCGCCAGCCATCGAGTATGTGCTGTCGTTCTTCATGTTCATCTCCGGCGTCAACTATACCCTCATCTACTATACCATTCTGAAAGGGCACATCCGCCGATTCTTCCAGAACGCAGA
The DNA here is from genome assembly GCA_024684455.1 of Bacteroidaceae bacterium. GTDB lineage: Bacteria > Bacteroidota > Bacteroidia > Bacteroidales > Bacteroidaceae > UBA3839. The sequence continues at coordinate 122,804 of JAIKWU010000079.1, forward strand.
ACTACGCTGCTTCATCCTCATCTTTATCAGTGTGACTCTCCTTTGCACCATCACGCTGGTTTATCATCGTATCGACTGGGATCAGTCAATGGTCAATGAACAATGGTCAATGATTGAACTTTCCTTCCGCGAAAGCCTGTTCACCGTACTATCGTTGCAGACCACCACAGGACTTGCCACGTGCGACTACACCACCTGGCCGCTCATGCTCATTCCCTGCCTCCTGTTCGTCATGTTTGCAGGAGCCTGCTCTGGCAGCACGAGTGGCGGTTTCAAGTGTGTACGATGGAGCATCATCTTCCGTCTGACCAGGAATGAACTGAAACGCATCCTTCATCCTCGGGCCGTACTGCCTGTCAGGATGAACGGTGCTGTGGTGTCGCCACAAGTAATCCACACGCTCTTCGCCTTCGTCGCCTTGTTCACAGGATCACTCTTCGCAGGAGCCTTTGTGCTTGCTCTGACTGGGGTTTCACCCAATGCTCCTCTCAATGTTTTCGACTACGAAGACGCCTTCGGACTGGCTATGGCATCGCTTTCAAACGTCGGACCAGCCATGGCATACTACGGCCCCACCCATTCGTGGGCCATTCTCACGCCCGAAGCCAAGTGGATTTGTTCGGCACTCATGCTGATTGGGCGTCTTGAGATTTTCCCCGTACTGATTCTCTTTACTCGCAGTTTTTGGAGAAAGTAAGTGAATGTTGTTGTCTTTGACGACAACTTGGGACAACGAAAAACCACAGAAAGCCCACTCTGGCTCCCCCGAGTGGGCTTTCTGTGGTTTTTCGTTGTTTAACTTTTAACTTTTAATTTTTAATTCTCCAATCAGGTTGTTGGCAATGGCATAGATGGTAAGTCCTGCAAGCGAGTGAATCTGCAACTTGCGCACAATGTTACGTCGGTGAGTCGTGACCGTATTGACAGAGATGAAAAGGCGGTTGGCAATCTCCTTGTTCGACATACCCTCGACAAGGCACACAATCACTTCTTTCTCTCGTTCGGAAATCGTTTCTGAGCGTGAGTTATCGTCGGCCTGGCGTATCATATTCGAAATGCGAGCAGACACACCATCACTCTTAAGCCTCTGTTCGAGAAGACGAATGGCTGGCACAAACAACACCTCCTCAACGTTGCTGTGGTTAGAGAGCCATTCCTCATTATTATAAATATCGTAGAGAGTCGCAGTCAGTTGATGGTTAGTCAGGCCATCGTGAGGCAGATACTTGATGATGATGTTCTTGAGTTCATGAAACTTGCCAGTCGTATCGCTGTGGTGCTTTGAGAAAATATCCACATTATAGCCAGCCTTTTGTTCCCCACGAACAAGAGCCTCAACATAGGGGAAAAGCGTCCTTTCCTCGTTCTTGATATGCACGCGAATATCGTGGGCATATTCGTCGTAGAGGCGCAGAATTAGCACGGCACGACTATCATTCTGGTTGAGGACTTCCTCCAGTTTCCTACGGATGGACGGCAACTGAAAATCCAGGAAATAACGGTGAGAGGCACTCAGATAGTCGAGTAGCGTCCTCACCGAGATTCTGTCATCCGCCACTTTTGGCGCATAGCCGTTAATCAAGAAGTTGACCACGGTGAGAAAGGTGTAACAATCGACGCCTTGCTGTTCGCAAATCTCGCGCACAGTCTTGTCGCCGAAGCCCAGCCTGATGCCGAAAGCACTCAGTCCCTGCAACATGGCGTAGTTGTCGCTGATGAGGTCAATCATCTTGTCATCAGCCTCGTACAGTTTCATTCGTTTCATCGGATAACATCTATTTTGACTGCAAAGTTACGATTTTTCCACGATGCAGCCAATCCCTTTTTGTAGGTATTGTCATTTTTACGCCCTACGCACATATCCTCAAAACATAGTATCAGATTCGCCAAATCTGAGTATCGTCCTCAGTTTCAATCGGTCAAAAATACGATTTTTTGTGTATTGTGAGCGTGCCAAAGATGTAGTAATTTTGCACTCGAAAACCATTCACATTTGCAACTTATTGTTAATTATGAAACATCGCATCCTTGTCATTTTAACTTTTATCTTTTCTATTTTAACCTCCCAAGCCCAGCAGCAAACCTCTCGGTTGCACATCGGCGGATATGGAGAGGCAGTCATGAGCCGCAACTTCTACAGCCAGAGTTTCAACCGCTACAAGATGCCAGAGAACTATGCTGGTGACAAAAGTCATGGACGCTTCGACCTGCCACACGTCTGCCTCAACCTCGGATATGACTTCGGGAAAGGCTGGACGCTGGGAACAGAGATTGAGTTTGAGCATGGAGGCAATGGCACTGCCGTAGAAATAGAAGCCGAGGAGGCGGGTGAATATGAAGCCGAGGTGGAGAAAGGCGGAGAAGTTAATATCGAACAGTTCTGGCTGAACAAGGAATTCTTCAATGGACAACTGAACGTCAAGGCTGGTGAAATCATCGTACCAGTCGGATACTCCAACGCCCATCACGAGCCCAATCAGTTCTTTACCGTCTATCGACCCGAAGGTGAAGCAACCCTCATGCCTAACACATGGCATCAAGTGGGACTCTCCCTTTGGGGACGCCTAAAAGACTGGCGCTATGAGGTGCAGTTGCTTTCGGGTTTGAACTCTGAAAGTTTCACGGCAGAAAACTTCGTACATTACGGTGCCACCAGCCCATACGAGTTCAAGGTGGCCAACAACTACGCTGGAGCCCTGCGTATTGACAATTACTCGTTCAAAGGGCTGCGCATCGGATTGAGCGGCTATTATGGCCACACATTTCGCAACACTCTGCGCACCCCAGGCAGTCAATACGACGATGTGACTGGGGCATTGGGAATCGTTGCCCTTGACTTTACACTCAACCGTTGGAACTGGATGGTCCGCGGCAATGTCGATTATGCACACTTCAGCGATGCCGACGCCATCTCAGCCTACAATCAAGCCAACTGGACTCATCACAAATATCAAGACGGCAACCCTCATCACTACACCAACATCGGCAGCAATGCTGTGGCGTATGCAATTGAAGCGGGCTACGACATTTTCTCTCAGATTCAGGCACTTCGAGCCCAACAGGAGCGACTCTTTGTCTTTGGCCGCTTTGAGCATTATAACACGATGGCGTCGGGCACTTACAAGTCGATGTATAAATACACCAAGAAATACCGTTGTGTATTCGGCTTCAACTATTCGCCCATTCCTCAGATAACCCTCAAGGGAGAATATTCCTATCGTTTCTTCGAAAAGCCCAACAACAACGGACTTGCTCCCGACAGCCCGCTCTATAAGCAGCCCTACAACAATGAGCCCACCCTCAGTCTGGGTATTACCTACTGCGGATGGTTCCTTTGAATGAATAATTAACAATTAACAATTAATAATTAAATAAGATGAAAAGAAAAGATTTATTGAAGATGGCAGCACTGGCTGCTGTATTGTGCACAGGCTTTGCCTCTTGCACAAGTGATGACGAGGCAAACACGACCATTGTCTCTGGTTCTCAGGAAGCGCTCAATCAGGCTTGTGCCGACTGGAAAACGGCACGTGCTAATTGGGAAAATACCGAGGCATTCCTCTTTGGTGCAGCCAACGTCTATTCCATCGACCCCCACACCGACACCTGGCCCGTAGCCGCCAACGACCTTGCCAATGTGCTGCGCGACGAGAAAGCCATGGCTAACCTCGACAACTTCATCAAGACTGCCAACTCTGGCATCCTTGGCTATCACGGCTTGGAGTACGTACTCTTCCGCGAAGGTCAGCCCCGACAGATTGGTCAGATTACGGTTCTGGAGTACAACTACGTCTGCGCGGTAGCCAAAGACCTCTACAACGCCACTGCCACGCTGGAGGCTGCTTGGGACGCTCAGGAGAGCAATGCCGAGCGTCATCAGATTGCACTCGACTACGTAGCCACCCATAACGCCATCAACGAGGAAGGTAACGCTGAAGGCGCGCTGGGTGCTTTCCAGAACTTCGGCAAGGCCTTCAAGAACCCAGGCACTGGTGAATGGGCTACAGCCCTCGATGCCACGCTGGAAATTGTTTCAGGCTGTCAGGACATCATCGGCGAGGTCGGCGACTCAAAGATCGGGCTTCCCTATACTGGAAAAGACAAAACTTACATCGAGTCTCCGTATGCCTACAATTCTATCACCGACTTCTACGACAACATCGTTTCTTGTCGTAATGCCCTCTTTGGTCAGATGGGAGCTACTACACCTAATGAGAAGTCACTCATCTACTTCTGTCAACATGCAGGCAACGCGACACTGGCCACACAGGCCAACACCGTCGTAACACGTCTGGATGCGGCTTTAGTCAAAATTCAGGCTATGAAGTATCCATTTGCCCTTTACTATACCGACCCTTCTTGCAAGGCAGCCATCGATGCTCTGGGTGAACTGGACACAGCACTTGGCGCACTTGCTGAAACGCTGAAAGGATATGCTGGTAACTCCACCGTTGAGGCACAATGTCAAGTCATCAACGAGAACTATGTCGATCATGTTGTTGTAGCAACCTATCGTGTACTGGCTGACAATGCGCTGAAACTCTACCAGTCTATCGTCAATATCAAAAAATAAGCATCACTTTGACATTTAATAATTATGAATCATTATTTTCGATTTTTTCTCCTCTCAGCAGCAGCGCTTCTTGTCATCGGATGTAGCGATGATGAAACGTCATTGCCTACGTCTTGGGAAATAGGCGACCCAACCATTGCCGACTATCCTGAGGAGTATTATGCAGGCGGACTGCTGGGCACAACGGCCGTCAATTCATCGACAGCCTTCGAGCAGCCTTCAAAGGCTGTTGAAAACGCAGGAATGATGACTGCTTTCAACGAGGGCGAATATCTCTTTGAGAAAGACTACAATACGAACCCCGATGGAGCCTTCCACGGACTGGGCCCTGTTTATGTGCGTCGTGGATGCCTCTATTGCCACCCTGGTTATGGGCACGGAGCACGTCAGACCGTTTATCGGGCCGACATGCACCGCAACGGCTACCTGCTTGTCATCTACGACAAAACGACTAACGCCTACATCCGTTCCGTTGCTGGTATGCCACAGACAGGTGCCGTGAAACCCTTCAAGGCACCCATCGATGAAAACCAAATCAGCATCGCCTGGCAGAACTATACCGACGAATGGAACAATACACTGCCCGACGGCGAAACCTATTCGCTCATCTATCCCGAAGTGAAGATTCCCTACAGTGCCTACTATGCACCTGTCGTGGTGCAACGAGGCGGCACCGATGTCACACTCAAAGAAGATGAATACAACTCCGACATTGGCGTTCTTCTCGAATCGACCATCGGTATCTATGGTACTGGCCTGACCGATGCCATTCCCGACGAGGACATCACCGCCCAATGGAAAGCAGAGAGTGAGTATTTCAACAGTATCGGACGCTATGATGCATTGAACCCTGCCCTGTGGGACCAGGCTTCAAACACATGGAACAGTTACTACAGCAATTCGCTTCAGGGCGATGGCACAAAATATGTGCGTCGCTACACCTACGCACTGTCCCGAGGTCCGTTGCTCGATGCCGCAGGAGCCAATGCCATCTGGAACATCACCAACGTCACGCGCTCCGACCGCCGCTATCACTATCTCGATTTGGCTGGAAAATACTATGCTACCACATCGTCGAAGGACCCAGAAGTGCAGGCTGGCTTCACCGATTATATAAATGGCGTTGACCCCATGCACACCCATCCAGAGTGGCACACAGGCGACCTCGAAAAAGACATCTACACCTATCTGACCAGCAAGTCAATCGAGCCGGAGATGACCGATGACCAATACCACAACCTCATGATTTGGCATCGGGGGCTCGCTGTTCCTGCTGCACGCAACACCACTACTGAGGACTTCAAGGAAGGCAAGCAACTGTTCACCGAAATCGGTTGTGCCACCTGCCACCGTCCATCGTGGCAGACAGGCGACGACCACCTTCAAGACCCCAACCGGTTCTTCACCTCCGACAACGACATGCCACGCTATCCTCACCAGAAGATTTGGCCCTATACCGACTTCGTACAACATCGTCTTTGGATGAAGAATGACATTCGGACTGGCTGGTGCCGCACGACACCCTTGTGGGGACGTGGACTCGCCGCCAAATGTGGCAGTGGCGTCGAGCGATTACACGACTGCCGTGCACGCAATGTGCTCGAAGCCATCATGTGGCATGGATGCCGAAGCGAAGGTGGAACCAGCGACGCCTACCCCTCCGTCGTCAAGTTCCGCAATCTGAACAAGAAACAGCGTGAGCAGGTTATTCGATTCATTGAATCCATCTGATTTTTTCCAATGATCAAGAAACTCATCATTGCCCTATACACACTCACCATCGTGTGTATAGGGCTTGCCACTGTCATAGAGAAACTGCGTGGCACGTCGTTTGTCAGTGAATACATCTATGGCGCATGGTGGTTCTCCGCTCTGTGGGCCCTGCTCACAGTGTCTGCCTGTGCCTACATCCTTCAGCGGCGGCTCTACCGACGCATGACCGTCATGCTCCTACACCTCGCATTCGTCGTCATACTGGCAGGCGCACTGACCACCCACCTCTGGGCACGCAGAGGCACAGTCGGACTTCGTACAGGCAATCGCGTCACGTCATACACCGACCAACACGGGCACCCGCAGCCTCTACCCTTCACACTGACACTGAGCGAGTTTCGCATCATCAACTATCCAGGCACCGATGCCCCGCTCGACTTCCAGAGCGTCATCCAATGCGACAACGAGAAAGAAGTCATCGTTTCCATGAACCACATCGGACAAATCGACGGCTACCGCCTGTTCCAGTCCAGTTATGACTCAGACCAAGGAGGCGTTACTCTCGGCGTCAGTTACGACCCCTACGGCATCGCCATCACCTACGCAGGCTACCTACTGCTCCTTGTTGGCATCATCGCCACATTGCTGTCCCGACAGACACACATGCGCTCGCTCTACCGTAAAGCCATTACAGGTGTGATGCTACTGACGAGCCTCAGCACCCATGCCCAAAACGACCTGTCCGCCGTCGATGCTGACATCGCACATCGAATCGCCACCATTCAGACATACTATAACAACCGTATCTGTCCTCTCAACACCGTTGCCACAGACTTCGTCACAAAACTCACTGGCAGCGCCACCTGGAACGGCTACAGCGCCGACGAGATATTCACCAGTTGGATGATCTACTACTCGCCCTGGGAACAGCAGAAACTCATCCGCATCAAGAGTCGCGATGTGCAGCAGTTGTTAGGCATCGACAACCCATGGGCTTCCTACAGCGACTTTCTGAATGAATATCATGAATACAAACTGAAAGATGCCATGGAGGCTTTAAGACAAGGGAACAGCCCTATAGACAAGAAGTCACTCACAGAGGCAGATGAGAAGTTCCAATTGGTGGAAATGTTCTATCGTGGACAGTTCATCCGCATTTTCCCATACAGCATTGACGGCAATGTCAACTGGTACTCTCCTGGCACACCCACATTGCCCCGCTCCATCCCCGTGAAAGAACAGTTTTTCATCAAGCAGTCGATGGACTATCTGACAGAAAGCATCGTTACAGGTCAACATGACCGAGCCGTGGAAATCATTGAAAAAATCAAACTCTTCCAGCAGTCGATGATAGGTCCTCTGTTACCGAATAAAAGCAAGACAAAGGCTGAGATTCTCTACAACACCCTGAGAAGTCAGAAATGGCCTGTTTTTCTTGCACTGACTCTCAGCCTGTTTCTCTGCATCGTCACGCTCACGCTGACCAGACCCCACCGCCTCCTCACCCTGCTGGGGAGAGGGTTAGGAGGTGGTCTGTTCCTCTATGTCACCCTGTTGCTGGGATTGCGTGGGTGGCTTAGCGGCCATATACCCGTGAGCAATGGCCATGAGACCATGCTGTTCATGGCATGGGCTACGCTTCTGTTGACTCTTCTGTTTCACCGAAAGTTTCCCGTCATCATTGGCTTTGGACCGTTAGTGGCCTCCTTCTGCCTACTCGTATCCATGCTGGCAGGCAGCAATTCACAGATTACGCCGCTGATGCCAGTGCTCCAGTCACCCCTGCTCTCCATCCATGTGATGACGGTCATGTGTGCCTATGCGCTATTCGCTCTGCAAATGCTTTTGGGCATACAAGGTATCATCTTAGCCACACACCACTTCCGGAAGCAGAGAGACGAGGCATTAGAGCGAATCACCGCCATGTCGCAATTTCTGCTCTACCCCGCCGTCGCACTGCTTGCCATCGGCATCTTTCTTGGAGCCGTCTGGGCCAACGTCTCGTGGGGCAACTACTGGTCGTGGGACCCGAAGGAATCGTGGGCACTCATCACCCTCATGGTTTATGCCGCACCCCTACACAAAGCGACCATTCACCTTTTCCAGAAGCCACTCGCCTATCACATCTACATGGTCTGTGCCTTTCTTGCCGTACTCATCACCTACTTCGGCGTCAACTTCCTGTTAGGAGGAATGCATAGTTATGCCTGATCATTCGTACTTCGTTCTATCAACAGCCGCCCCCTCGAAAAAAATCAAGTAAACTTGTTTTTTTTGCTTGCTTAATCGTACCTTTGACGTCGTCGAAGGTACTCACGCTCGACAATTCTCAAATTAATTTGGAATTGTACTCACTTAATCGTACCTTTGCACACGAATACTTAACCACGGAAAAACACGGAAAAAACTGAAACACACGGAAAAATTCTGTGTTGTTCCGAGCATTTCGAGTTTTTCCGTTGTTTATTCCTTTACTTCTTTAATAAGCGTATGAACTTCACTGGTATTATCATTGCCATCATGACCTTTCTCACCATTGGCATCTGGCATCCTATTGTCATCAAGACTGAGTATTACTGGGGCACTCGTCCGTGGATCATCTATCTTCTTGTCGGGTTGGGTTGCTGTACGGCTGCCCTCTTCATCGACAACATCTACCTTTCTTCTTTTCTGGGTGTCTTCGGGGCTTCTGCCCTATGGGGCATCGGCGAACTCTTCGCACAGAAAAAACGTGTGGAGAAAGGATGGTTCCCAAAAAATCCAAAAAGGGAAGGGGGGGACATTGAACATTGAACAATGAACAATGAACTTGAAAGGAAGTTATGGAGAATTTATGGAGGATTCTTTTCAGGGTTCAAGTTAATTGTTAACTTTTACTTTCTTGACCGTCGTGCTGCCGTCGGCTCGACGTTCCTTTACGATGAGGAGTCCTCGGACGGGCTGGGCGATGCGCAGTCCGCTTGGGGTGTAGTAGTCGGTGGCGACAACGGGTGAGGTTGCTGCAGGCGTGGGGGTGTCGATGCCTGTGGGCTGTCCCTCCATGACGGCACGGACATCGTCGGCTGTGAGGGCGTAATTGTAGATTTGCACGTCGTCGATGTAGCCTAAGAAGAACGGATCGGGAGCAAACTGACTGCGACCGATATAGTTGAGTCCTGGACGGAAGTCACTTGGACGGAGTGTGATGCTCTCGGTCGAGCCCCATTCTTCACCATTGACGTAGAGTTTGACTTCGGTGTCGGATATCGTGGCAGCCACATGACACCAGACATTCGTCGGCAGGGGTGATTCGCAGGTGAGCGTCTGCTCGCCTCCGCCATTCTTGATGCCGAGACTCAGTTTTCCCGACCCGTTGGAGGGGGTGAGGAAGAGGTACTGGTCGGTGCTGTTGCCGAAGTCGAAGATGCGCTGCCAGGCATTGCCGCCTCGCCAGCGCACCCACATGGCTACAGTCATCTGTTTCTGGTTGCCAACTTCGTGCGGCAGGGCAAGGTAGTGTTTGGCGGTAGAGCCCGAATTGAGCATGAGGGCGGCGGTGCCTTCCTTGTGCAGGGCATCGGTGGTCTGGTAGGAGGGCTCTATATCACAGACGGCATCAAACTGGTTTTCGGTGTCGTCGAGCAGTGTCTGGTTGAAAGTATAGTGGGCAATGAGGGCCGGTGCGCCACTTGCCTGTCCACCCACAAGGTTGGAGTCGGCCGAACGGTTGCCTGCGGCATCGACTGCCTTTACTTTATAGAGATAGGCTGTGCCAGCCTCACAGGTGTTGTCGATGAACTGTGTACCGGTGATTCCCCGACCGATGGTCTGCCAGTTTGCTCCCGCCTCGGTCGTCGCCTCGCCGCGCAGCACGATATAGGAGGACAGGTCCGTTTCCGTATTTGCATCCCACTGCAACAGAACCGATGCCGTCTGAGGTGTGGCGGTCAGCCCTACAGGAGCGGCGGGGGCCGTCAATTCGCAACGTGTATCTGCTGGAACGAGTCGCCAGCGCAGGAAGCGGTCGGTGGCCTTGAAGGCTCGCTGGGTCACATTGGTGGCCGAACTGCTCGCCAAACCCAAGAACAGGCCTGAATGGCGCGACTGGATGTAGTAGTCGCCATTGCCAGCATAGATGAAGTGCCACTGCTCGATGAGCCCCTTGCCGCCGGCATAGGCTATGATGGCTCCGTTCGTCTCAAGGTTACCGTTCTTCACGTCAATCAGACGGCCTCCTTGATTGTTGGTGATATAATAGTAACTGAAGTCTCCGCCTACTTTCGGGGAAACGGCTTCAATGGTCCATAACTCGTCGGTGCGGGTCGTGGCAGACTGGGTCGCCACGGTGATGTCGGCACCGTTCGACGAATTGCCTCCTGTTGACATGATTTTCCTCGAACGGGAATTAGGGGTCATGATGAAGTATGTACCGTCCTGAAGGGGTCCGTCGGCCACGTCCTCTCCCTTCGTAATGTGAATCGTACACTCGGCATTGGTTTGCTCTTCAGTACCGTAAGAACCTGCGGGACCCCCTGGAATAGAGCGGGCAAACAGGCGGGTGGGTCCATAGCCGTCGTAGAAGACGTCGCAGTCCTGACTGGCGAGTTCGAAGGTGTTGGGATTGGCCTGACGTTCGCTCGAACCGATGAAGGCATCGACACTGCCGTCGGGCAAGCGATAGACGCAGCCTGCCGTCCATGTCTTGCGGCTCTCGCCGTAGCCCAGCCGACGCCCGCCACTGGTGGCTTGGCAGTAGCGGCCACGGGTCACTCCGTCGAAGCCCCACCAGATGCCGTTCTGCAGGCCGTATTCAGCACCCACGAAGGCCTCCATCGTGTTGTGCAGTTCGTCGGCCGTGGCCACGTTGCCGTCGGCACGCACGGTCTGGAAGAACTTGGCATAGTTGTCGAACGAGCCTGCCAACTGGTGCGTGTTTCCCTCGTTCACGTAGGGTTTCATGTAGTTATACCATTCGAGCGCACCGTCGGTGTTCAAGGTGTTGCCCGCACTGATACGGATGTCGTCGAAGAAGGGGTCGGCACGCAGCAACTTCACGACGGCGAGAAAGTCGGCCTTCGTTCCCTGTCCGTTGTAAGTATAGTCGGGCTCGTTCATCGGCGCGATGGACTCGATGGTCATGCCTAATTTCTGAGCCTCGATGGTCGTCGCCTTGATGACGTTGTACCAGTTCTTAGGCTTGCCGCGATAGTTGTCATGCAATTTCGCCGAGTCGCAAGGGTCGGCATTCAGCAGCACGGAAGTCGTACCCACAGCCTTTAGATTGGCCACGCGATCCTTCAGTGCATTTTGCTGCTCCAAGGACAATGTCAAGTCGTCACCCACCAAGTCGGTCGGCTGAAACGACAGACGGCCGTAGCCGAGGTTCTCTTTTCCAATATGGATTGCACCGCGGCGCACATTGTTTCCGTCGTTCCACGCTGTATCCATGCCCCAGCGGATGCGCCGTTCGACCCCCTCACCTGTGAACATATAGTTTACGCGCGTTGAAGAGGCTGTCGGTGCCAACATCCACATCGAAGAATGAGGCGTGCGTTCCTGCGCCTCCACTTTCGTACTGGAGATAAGGCATCCGATGAGTAAGGTAAAAAGGTAATGTTGAGTCTTCATCTTTTAGAATGTTTAGGTGTTCTGATTGTTTTAATGCTGCAAAGGTACAAAAAACAATCAGAACGCTCAAATAATTAGTAAAAAAAACGCTTAGCGTGGATGCTAAGCGCTGAGTTGTAGTGATAGAGTGTATGGAGACTGCTACCGCAGCACCTTTTTCGTGGTCACGCTACCGTCTGAACGGGTCTGCCTCACAATGTAGAGTCCACGGACGGGCTGCTGCGTACGCTGGCCGTCAAGGGTATAGTATTGAGTAGCCACGACAGCGACGGCAGAAGGCTCCGTCATGCTTTCCACAACAGTAGGGCCTCCGTTCATGAGGGTAAGGATTTCGTCGGTGGTGAGGGAGTAGTTGTAGATGTTCAGGTCGTCGATGTAGCCCACGAGGAAGGGTGTGTTGGCATAGGGGGCGCGTCCGATGCAGCAGAGTACAGGACGGATGTCGCGTGGACGGAGCGTGATTTCATCGCTCGATACCACCACCTCGCCATCGACATAGAGGGTGACTTCCGAGTCGGACATCGTGACTGCCACGTGATGCCAGACATTTTTCGGGAATCCTGTCTCGCTGATGAGTGCCTGCTCCGTGTCACCGTTCTTGATGGTGAGCCTCATCTTTCCGTCGATATCGGAAGGGGTGAAGTTGACGTATTGGTCGGGACCAGCAGCGAAGTCGAAGATGGGCTGATTGGCATTGCCGCCACGCCAGCGCAGCCACATAGCAAAGGTCATCTGGCTCAGGTTGCCCACTTCGTGAGGCAGGGAGAGATAGCGTTTGCCCGTGCCAGCGGAGTTAATCATGAGCGAGGCGGTGCCTTCCTTGTGTAGGGCATCCGTGGTCTGGTAGGCGGGAGTGACATCAGCGACGGCGTCAAACTGGTTTTCGGTGTCGTCGAGCGTGTTCTTGTCGAAGTTGTAGTGGCAGATGAGGGCCGGCGTGTTGCTGGGCTGTGCGGACACGAGCGATGAGCCTGCCGAACGGTTGCCTGCCACATCGACTGCTATGATTTTGTAGAGCCAGAGACGGTCGGGGGCACAGGAGTTGTCGATGAACTGTGTGCCCGTAATCTGACGACCGATGGTCTGCCAGTTCTCACCTTCGTCGGTCGTAGCCTCACCGCGCAGAATGGTGTAGGAGGCAATGTCGGCATCGGTGTTGGCTTCCCACTGGAGGAGAACGGATGCCGACTGTGGCGTAGCGGTCAGTCCGACAGGTACGGCTGGCGGGGTGGTTTCACACTTGGCACCAGATGGAACGAGACGCCAGCGCTGGGTGGCATTGGTGGCAGAAAAGAATTGCTGCACGACCCTGTTGTTCCAGGTGTTGATGCCGAGGAAAAGCCCAGAGAAGCGCGACTGGATATAGTAGTCGCCATTGCCGGCATAGATGAAGTGCCACTGCTCGATGGCACCCTTACCACCAGGGTAGGCGCAGATGTTTCCGTTGTCGTTCAGATTGCTGTTATAGACATCGAGCAGTCGGTTGCGCATGTTGTTGGTAATGAAGTGGTAGCAGAAGTCGCCGCCCACACGGGCAGGCACAGCCTCAATCGTCCAAACCTCGTCGGTGCGGGTCGTGGCAGCCTGATTCGCCACGGTAACCATCGCGGCATTGTCGGAGTTGTTCGACGTGGACATAATCTGACCCGTGCCGATGTTCATCAAGAAGTATTGACCATTGACAATAGGGCTATTGGCCACGTCGGCACCTTCGGTGATGTGGATGGTCGTCTCGGCATTGGTCTGACCAATCTGATAGCCTGTACCGCCAGGAATCTCACAACCGAACAGGCGCGTGGGACCATAGCCGTCGTAGAAGACGTCGCGGTCCTGACAGGCAAGTTCAAAGGTATTGGTGTTGGCCTGGCGTTCGCTCGAACCGAGGAAGGCATCGACACTGCCGTCGGGCAGACGATAGACGCAACCAGCCGTCCATGTGCCGCGGCTCTCACCATAGCCCAGCCGACGTCCGCCGCTGGTGGCTTTGCAGTAGCGTCCGCGGGTCACGCCTTCGTAGCCCCACCAGATACCGTTCTGCAGGCCGTACTCCACGGCCACGAAGGCTTCCATCGTGTTGTGCAGTTCGTCGGCCGTAGCCACGTTGCCGTCGGCACGCACCGTCTGGAAGAAGTTGGCGTAGTTGTCGAACGAGCCTGCCAACTGGTGCGTGTTGCCTTCGTCAACGTAGGGCTTCATGTAGTTGTACCACTCGAGGGCTGGGTCGGTGTTCAAGGTGTTGCCCGCACTGATACGGATGTCGTCGAAGAAGGGATCTTCACGCAGCAACTTGCATATCTGTCGGAAGTCTTCCCTCGAGCCCTGTCCTGTGTTGGTATAGTCGGGTTCGTTCATCGGCGCGATGGCTTCGACGGTCAAGCCCTGTCTTTGAACCTCCAGGACATGGGCCTTGAGCATTCTGTACCAGTTTTTGGGCTTGCCATAGTAGTTCGCTGCCAGTTTGTCGGCATTGTTCGCGGCATGGTCGCAGTTCAGCAACACCCTCGTCGAACCCGTCCGCTTCATGTTGTTGATACGGTTGGTCAGGTTTCGCTGCTGGGCATTCGACAGTTTGAAGTCGTCGCCCACAGAGTCGGAGGGCTGGAACGACACACGGCCGTAACTCAGGTTTTCACTACCAATGTGGTAGGTACCGCGAACGATGTTGTTGCGGTCGTTCCATGCCGTGTCCATACCCCAGCGCACACGGTATTCAATCCCTTCGCCGTAGTATTGGTAGTTCACTCGTGTGGAAGCAGCGGTAGGAGCCAGCATCCACTGGCTTGAATGTGGAGTACGCTCCACCAATTCCTGCGCCACAGCCGTCGTGGACATCAGCAGCAGGAACAGACCTAAAAGAGTACGTGTCTGTGTCATGTAGTTAGTGTTAGTTAATTGTTAGGAATGAGGTTGATAAATTACGTGCAAATATAAACAAAAAGACTCCGTTTCCGTACAATAGTTTAAGTCTTTTTCCAAATACCTCTCATTTTTTTAACTTATAACTTTTATCTTTTAACTTTTTACCTTAACTTTGTACACAGATTTTGAAGTAGCGCGTGCAACAGTACGCTTTCTCGCCGAGCGGCGACAAAATTGCCGAATCAAAGACTTAATCGTAGTGAACATGGAAAATATCACAAAAGTCGTGCTCACGGGCGGACCGTGCGCCGGAAAGACCACCGCACTCGTGCGCATCATCGAACACTTCTCAAGCCACGGCTTCAAGGTGTTCACCATCCCTGAGGTGCCCACCCTCTTCACCCAGGCAGGCATGAACTACCTGACGAAGAACCAGAGTTTCTTCTACGAAGGAGAGAAAGCCACCCTGGAAATCCAACTGGCACTCGAGGACAAGTTCCTTCGCATGGCACAGGAGTGCGACCAGCCCTGCCTGATTGTCTGCGACCGCGGTGCCATGGACATCTCCGCCTACATGGCCCCCAAGACATGGGCCGACATCACACGCTCCGTCGGAACCACCACCCCCGAGTTGCGCGACCGCTACGACGCCGTGCTTCACCTCGTGTCGGCAGCCGACGGCGCCGAACAATACTACACCACCGCCAACAACGCACAGCGATACGAACAAATGAACGAAGAGGGCCTGCGCATCGCACGCAGCCTCGACAAGAAAGTCATCCGCGCCTGGACCGGACACCCCCACCTGCGCGTCATCAACAACCACGACGACTTCGATGCCAAGATGAACCGCGTCATCAAGGAAATTTCCAACGTGCTCGGACTGCCACAGCCAATCGTCGAAGAGCGCAAATACATCATCGAACTCACCGGCGACCTGCCCGAAGACAGCATCCTGAGCGAAATCACACAGACCTACCTGCAGGCCGAGCCTGGCACCGAGGTACGCCTGCGCAAGCGCGGATGGGACCAGAAACAAGTCTATGTCCACACCACCAAGAAGAAAATCTCTGCCAGCGAGGAACTCGTCACCGAACGCCAGATCAACAACAGCCTTTACGAGATGATGCTCGGACTGGCCGACCCCACGCGCCACACCATCCGCAAGCGGCGCAACAGTTTCATCTGGAAAGGCCAGTACTTCGAAGTCGATACCTACCAAGACCGCCTGCAGGGCCTTGTCATTCTCGAGACCAAAGGCATCGTCGAGGGCGAGCCCGTGAAATTTCCCCCATTCCTCAACGTCATCCAGGACATCACCGGCAACGAGGAATACTATAACTATAATCTCGCCAAGAGGTAGTCGGCAACTTTATTAACGCCCTGGAAATCAACAGAAAAACAGTACCAAAACTCCTACGCTGCGTTGGTACTTCTGTTCCACCGCAGAGAAACAAAAGTTTCAGTGCGGAGGAACAGTTGTTTCAGCGCAGTGATACAAATGTTTCACTGCGCTGAGAAAAAAAGCAGTTTTTTTTCACAAAAACCGCACAAGCAGACAGAAAACATCCACTGAAAAGCACTTTTTTACGCAATTATTTGTCCGTTACACCAAAAAAAGCGTACCTTTGCCCCGCTTATTGCGCCTACGGGTACTACGTACCCACCTTAACTAACTACCAACAATCTGCAAAATAGCGCTTAACTACACATTATTTATTAACCATTTTTTACTAATTTCAATTCACATGAAGAAAATCACCATGTTGCTGGCATCATGCCTCATTGCATTGAGTGCCAGCGCACAGATGACGTTCACGTTCAGTGGTGGTGTTACAGGTACTACGTCTGTCAATTCTGTTGACGGCTCGACCACCATCACCGTGCCGGCAGGAACCGATCTGAGTGGGCTGATTAGCGCCGTGCAGATTGACGGAACCAACGTCGCTGCCAGCAGCATCACGCCGAATCCGACGACCACCAAGATTGACTATGGTCAGTTGGAAATATTCACTTACCAGAACAAGGCCTACGGCTTCCGCTTCGTCGAGGACGTATGGTTCTGCGCCGTGTTCATCTCAGACTGCCACACAAATCAGGGTAGTTCTCACGACGGAACCAGCAAGGAAGACCTTACCACCATCACCAACAACATTATCGCCATGGGTGACAATGGTGTGGCTAAAGTCAACTTCACGGGTGTTGACGGCCTGCCCTCAGGCTTTATTCCAAAGACCAGCATTGTGTTCTGTCTTGGTGACATCGACCAAGACAAAGGTGACAATGGCAGCAATGGTAAGCACGAGAACTTCCTTGGCGCAACCGCAACCATCTATCAAAACAGCAGTAAAAAGATCCCGTTCATCTTCATCGCCGGTAACCACGACCTTTCGCCCGACTATTGGGACAATGGGACAGACAAGGGTGTGACCTGGGGCTCAACAGGCGGTTCAAATGCAGACGATGAAACCATCTCAGCCATCAAGAGCAACAACAACTATTGGAACGGCCAGGGTGTGTTCGATGAGAACATCCAGTATTTCACAGGTGGTAACGGTGCATGGCAACCCAACCACTTCACCTTTAAGTTCAACGACGTACGCTTCTACTGCGCCAACAACTACTGGTTCCAGAAGCCTTATGCTAAGCCCGGTATGCTGACTAGTGCCACCTACTACGCTCCAGACGGCATCATCAGTGCCCTCGAGACCTTTGTAGATAGTCACACTACCGAAGCCAGCGTCTGGATGCAACATTATTCCTTCCTTGCCGGAGACGATATCAACCGCTGGTGGCTTGATCAGAACAATGTCGGCAATTACATCACTTCAAGCAACGCATCTTCCTACGGCTCGTCAACATCTGGCATTACCTACAACGATGCGAACTCTGCCAACACTCTGAAGAAAAACCCCATTTCTGCAATCATGGCAAAGACTGCAGGAAAAGTTGAGGGCAAGGTTCAGCACTTCTCTGGTCACTATCACGAGTTTGCTGACAACACATACACCAACACGGTTACCTCCGACAATAAGGTTCGTGACTACACAGTAGGTGCCAACGGAAGAAGTGGTAACACCAACAACGCCTACGTGGTGCTCCTCAAGCGTGGCGAAGGCGTGAAGGCTGTTCTTCCTGCTAAATTCTAATCCACATTACTAACAAAAACATAAGAAAGGACACAATTATGAAAACAAAGAATTTCATCATCACACTCGTCGCCCTCCTTGCTTTTGCTGGTAATGCATGGGCACAAAAGGACATCACGAGCCAGTATATTACGAATGCAACGCTGTCTAACGGAACGACTGGTTGGACAGTCAACAACTTCAACACTCCTGTACGAGGCAACAATACCGTGGGTTATGCCAGTGAATGTTATGCAGGATGGGGTAGTCTGGAAAAAACAGCCTATAGTTTGAAGCAGACCATTACACTCCCTGCAGGTAACTATCGTCTTGTCAATTATGCGTTCTACCGCGAAGGAGAGGGTGCTAATGACAATCCAACCACATCACGTGCCGTCCTCAAAGCTGGTAATCAGAGTGTTGCCGTTAAAACATTGGGCAGCATATCTGGCAACAACGGCTTTGCTAACAACCAGGCTGAAGGTGCCAACTGCTTTGATTCGAAGATGTATCGCAACGTAGTTGAATTCACGGTTGCGTCCAACAACACCCAAGTTGAAATCGGACTTGAAGGAACATTCGCTGCAATACGTTCTTGGATTATTTGTGGTATGTTCGAGCTCTTCGACTTGGACGATGTTGCATCTGTAAGCTCGCCAACCGACGTAACCTACGCCATTACCAACTCTGGTTTCGAGTATCGTAACTCCACAGGATGGACTGTCACAGATATGGCTTATCAGAACAACAACTGGGGTAACAAATCTGGTATTGGCTTTATGGAAAGATGGCAATGGGACGCTGGACTTGGCAGCAACAAGCAAGTTACCCAGACTCTCACAGGGCTTGAAAACGGTCTGTACGAAGTCAGCGTCTATGCTCAAAACATCAACCAGCGCAACAACGATGCTGCATCAACGGGTATGTTCCTCTATGCAAACACAGACAGAACAGAAATTGGTGCCTACGGACAGTACAAAACTCGCACGACCGTCACCAACGGAACACTCGAAATTAAGGTGGCTCTCGAAAACTGTACTGGTAACTGGGTTGCTTTCGACCGTTTTGGCCTCTTGTTCTACGGTGACCCACTTCAAGCATATAAGGACCTGCTTGCAGAGAAGGTTGCAGAAGCTCAATCTCTCGTTGATGGAGGAACACTCCGTACTGGTGCTGCCAACCAACTGCAGGGTATCATTGATGCCAATGACAACGACGACGATGCCTTTACAACTGAGGCAGAGTTCAACACTGCCGTCAGCAACATTGAGGCTGGTATGACTCAAGCCAATGCCATTGCTGCCACATACGCAGAATTTGAGGCCTACAAGAATCTCATTGATAACTTAGCAGCAGGAGCGCCAAGTAGTCAGGCACTGACGACATTCCAGAATGCAGTAAGCACAGCCAACACAGCTGTGACAAATGCTACAGATACAAGCGTAGTGCCAATACAGATTGCAAACCTGCGCTCCGCAGGTCTAACCTATATCTCGGATAGTAGCGTCACAGGTACGTTCGACATTACCTTCTTGGCATCAACAGCCATCGGTGACTGGAAGAACTATTATGGAAATCCTGCTGGAACGTTGGCAGACCAGTTCTTGACCAACCGTCCAAGCAGTGTGCCTCAATTCCCCGAATTCTGGATTGCAGATGCTACTTTAACAGGTAAGCAGATTTATCAGACCGTCGAAGCCCTGCCTGCTGGTTACTATCAGGTAGGTATGTATGCAGGTGCACTGAGCACATCTCAGCGTGATGGCTTCGCTACTGAAGCCACCGACGGTGACAGCGACCGCACCTTTGCTTTTGCTGGTGACGAAAACGATGCCACATCCATCATGCGTACGGGTATGCCTATTAAGTTTGCAACGGAAGTTGACTTCAGCGAACTGACGGTTCTTGACGTGAATGTTCACCTCACAGGTCAGACCAACAACCTTACCTTCGGTATCACCAAGGACATGAACGGTTCGAACTGGCACTTCGCACAGATTGCCAGCATCGTCTATAGCAACCAGCCCGACCTTACTCAACTACAAGCAACACGCGATGCTCTCGTAGCTGAGGCACAGGGTATCCTTAACAGAGATGGTGACTACCTGACAACCGCACAGCAACAAGCCCTTCAGGCAGCCATCACTGCTGGTAACAACGCCAACACTTTTGACAGCCTCAACACCGTGACGCTCACCACCCTGCCCAATGCCATCAACACGGCTAAGCAGCAGATTGCACAGGCACAGGCAGCCATCCCCGTGATGCACCAGGCTCTTGAACGCTTCGAGCAGTACTACAACCTCGTCGATGGTACCGACTACCAGCGCGTGACGATGTCTGCAAAGGCTTGGACTGACCTGCTCGCAAAGGTGAACGCTGCTACGCTCGCCCTCGACGACATCTCGCAGGCTCCGCAGTACGCCACCATCGCCGCTGATCTGAACGCTCAGATGGACGCTACCGACGTCAGCATCCGTCTGTTCAAGAGTTACAAGGCTATGGTAGAAGGTCTGCAGAGCCTCAGCATTGCCGCAGGCACCACCTACGCAGCCAACACCTACATGGACACAGATGCTACTGAGCAGACTGCCATCGCAGCCCTCAACACTGCATTCGTAAGTTATCGTGAAGGTCAGACCAACGACGTTAACATGGCCGGTTTCCTCGGCGCTAACCTTGACTTCTCAGAGCCTCAGGGAGACACCCCGTTGGTTGCAAGTACACTCGTGTATGACCTCGTAGGATGGGAAGAAACTTACTCCAACGTTCAAGCCAACGAGCGTATTCAGACCAACGCAGAAGGACACAGCGGCGAACTCTACCTGCGCTCCAACTGGACAGACCAGAACCCTGTCCTAGAAGTAGCCAAACTGAAGATGCTTCCAGAGGGTGACTACCAACTCTCACTCTCATGGAACAGCCCCATGACGAATATGATCAATCATTCGGCATACGTAGTGGGCAGCTCCAGCACAGCCATCGGCGAAGCAACCTCTGCCGCAACGACACTGACCTACGACTTCACCGTCAGCGGCGAAGCCACCGACTTTGACCTCATCCTCGGCTTCCAGAAGCAGAATTCAGGCAACACAGGTGCTGAAATCCTTGCTGACAACATCACTCTCATCTGCTTGGCAGGCACGCCGTTCCAGCGCGCTTACGACGCTGCTGAGGCTGCCGACCTCAACACTGATGCCACAGCTGCTGCCAAGGCTGCTACGACTGAGTATGCTCAGTACGATGGCAACGAAAGCGGTCTGCTCGAAAACGGTGAGCGCGGCGATGCCTACTGGCAGGCTGTCTATGTGCTCCGCAATGCCAAGACCATTGCCAATGCAAATGGCGACGCAACAAGTCTTGTAGCCAACGCAGACCTGACAAATACCACTAAGGTTGGTAACTTCCCAACTGGTTGGACAGGTACTTACGAAGGTGATGAGCCAGGTGGAAATGCATGGATTGGCACTCAAGACGGTGAGCAGGTATTCAACATCTGGGCAGCTAACATCACGCTCATTGACATGATGCAGACCATCAACAACTTGCCACAGGGTGCATATCGTCTGAGCATTGATATGGGAACCAACAACCTTCCCGCGAATGGTGATGGTGCACCTGTCTTCTGCTTTGTCAATCCTGCCTACATGGAGATTGGTGCTTCTGAACTCGTAACAACGGACAACACAGGTGACCATCGTAACTTCGATACCTACACTGCTGCTGCAGAAGTAGGCGATGCTCACTCAGTAACCATTGGTATCCGCTCGGAAGGCCACTATTTCCAAATGAAGAACGTAACACTCGAATACATCGGCAATGCTACTACGGCAGCCGCTGAAACCGACGCTTCTTACGTCCGTCAGGACTTCTTCTGGAATAACAAGGACGCCGCCACTTTCAAAGAGTTCTTCTTCGATGGTGAAAAGTATGAGAATGCACAGAACGTGAAGGTTTATCCGACAGGTGTGAACCGTATCATCCACGGTCTCACAGGCCAGTTCGCCACAAGCGTTCCGAATGTCGATGCCAACGGTGTCATCACCATCACCGACGGTACTCCTCTCACCAACACTAAGGCCTTCACGGTAACCAGTGCTACCTACAGCCGCGACATGTCGCGCACATGGGGTACGCTCATCCTGCCTTATCCGCTCACAAGCGATGAGAACGTGCAGTACTACACCTTCAAGAAGATTTCAACCGATGCTGATGAAAATCAATACATGGGCTTTGAGCCAGCAGAAAGCGTTGCTGCCAACACGCCTGTCGTCTTCAAGAAACTCAACAGTGAGGCCACGAGTGTAACACTCGCAGGTTTTGGTGATTTCGCAATGACAACTGCCGCACAGGGTACAGCCTCTGTCGATAATGACGACTGGACGATGGCTGGTGTCTATGCAAGCGCCACACTCACCAATGATCAGATCGATGGCACTGTCTATTACATTGCCCAGGATCAGTTCTGGAAGGCCAACACCGAAGTCGGTCTGACGATTCCTGCTTTCCGTGCTTACTTCCACGGTCCTGCAGGAGAAGGTGCAGCCAAATTCCGCATCAAGATTCTTGACGGCGAAGCAACAAGCATTGTGGACCTCACTAATGGTGTTGAACTGCGCGGCAATGTGTACACTCTCGGTGGCCAACTCGTTCGCAAGAACGCTACAAGCCTCGAAGGTCTGCACGGTACGTACATCATCGGTGGTAAGAAAGTTTTCATTAAGTAATCAAAAAAACAATAACGAAATGAACAAGAAAGCATATATCATACCACTCGTACAGGTGACGCCTGCCGACTGTCTTGACACATACTGCGCTGGCGAAAACTCCATCCCTGGTGGTGGAGAAGGCGGTCCTGGCATTGCCGAGGGTAAGGAGCGCAAAGACGAAACAGATGACAACGATTGGGGAAGCCTCTGGTGACCCCAACCCACATACGCAAGAAGGGCTGCAAACCTCAGTGGTTTGCAGCCCTTTGTTTTCAAAAGTGGGTCATGTAGGGACGCCCCGTGGGGCGTCCATGTTGGTTATCCTCGCCTACTCTCCTTCATTGACGCCCCGTGGGGCGTCCCTACAAAAGTGAATCAGAGCAAGAGGCCGATTTGGTGGACAGCGGCGGAGACGACCCAGGCGACGGCGGTGGTGTAGGCGGCAGCGACGGCTGCCCAACGCCAAGAGCCCGTCTCGTTCTTGATGGCGACGATGGTGGCGATGCAGGGGAAGTAGAGGAGGACGAAGAGAAGGTAGCAGTAGGCGGTAAGGGGGGTGAGGCCGTCGAGTCCTCCGAGCACGCCGATGGTCGATGCGACAATTTCCTTCGCTCCCAATCCTGCGATGAGACTAACGTCGAGTTGCCAATTGAAGCCTTGCAGGGTGAAGAGGGGGGCTACTGCTTGTCCGATGTGTCCGATGAGGCTCTCCTCCATCGAGGGTGCCACGCCGTGCGTGCCGAAGTAGCCGAGCGCCCAGACGATGATGCTGGCGACGAGGATGATGCCGCCCATCTTCTTCAGGTATTCCTTGCCTTTCTCCCACGTGTGCCGCGCAATGGCCTTGCGTGTAGGCCAGCGGTAGGGCGGCAGTTCCATGACAAAGGGTGTGTCTTCACCTCGTAGCACGAAGCGCGAAAGGATGCGGCTCACGATGACGCTGACGACGATGCCCACGACATAGAGCGACATCATGACGAAGGGACGCCACTGCTGTGCGAAAAAGATGCCTGTAATCATAATGTAGATGGGCAGTCTCGCACTGCACGACATGAAGGGCAGGACCATCATGGTGATGAGCCTGCTGCGGCGGCTTTCGATGGTTCGTGTGGCCATGACGGCGGGCACGTTGCAGCCGAAACCCATGATGAGGGGGATGAACGACTTGCCGTGGAGTCCCATGCGGTGCATGAGTTTGTCCATGATGAAGGCGGCGCGGGCCATGTAGCCCGAGTCTTCCATGAAGGAGATGAAGAAGTAGAGGATGAGGATTTGTGGCAGGAATACGATGACGGAGCCGACACCGGCGATGATGCCATCGACCATCATGTCCTTGAGCATTCCGTCGGGCATGGTGCCGGAGACGAATGTGCCGAGCCACTCGACGCCTTGTTCAATCCAGTCCATCGGATACTGCCCGACAACAAAGGTCGTCTCGAACATGACGAAGAGAATGAGGAAGAAGATGGGGAAGCCAAAGTAGCGATGCGAGAGCAGGTGGTCGATGCTGTGGGTGACGCGGTAGGTGTCTTCCTTCGTGCCGACGTCGTAGCCTGCCTCCTTCAGCGCACCGTTGATGAAGCCGTACTTGGCGTCCATGATGGTTGTCTCGCTGTCCTGCGCCGTTTCTTCCATGATACGCTCGGCTGCATGGTCGCGTGCCTCGATGATGGCTTTGCTGTTGGGCAGCGTTTGCACGAAACGCTCGATGTCCTTGTCGTTCTCCAGGAGTTTTATGCCGAGGTAGCGTGTCGAATAGTGTGCACGCACGTCCTCGTTCTGCTTGAGCAGTTGCTGGATGGCCTCGATGCCGTGTTCGACCTCGTGTCCGTGGGGAATGTGTATGTGGCGCAGGCCGTAGTCACTCTCGTAAGCATCGATGACGGTACGGAAGAGTTCCTTCACGCCTCGTCCCGTCTTGAACGACGTGGGCACCATCGGTACGCCGAGCAGGGTCGAGAGCACCTGTAGGTCGAGCGTGTCGCCACGGCGTTCAAACTCATCGTACATATTGAGGGCACACACTACGCGCACGTTCATGTCGATGAGTTGGGTGGTAAGGTAGAGATTGCGTTCAAGGTTCGACGCATCGATGACGTTGATGATGACGTCGGGAGTCTGATCGACGATGTACTTGCGGACGTAGAGTTCCTCGGGGCTGTAGGCCGACAGCGAATAGGTGCCAGGCAGGTCGATGAGGTTGAAGTCATAGCCTTCAAACTCGGCGTGTGCCTCGGCTGCATCCACGGTCACGCCACTGTAATTGCCCACACGGGCATGGGCACCGCTGGCATAGTTGAACAGCGATGTCTTGCCACAGTTGGGGTTGCCGACCAGGGCAAGGGAGATGGACCCACTACCAACAGACTCTCCAGACCCCTCCCCGTCCCTCCCCAAGGGGAGGGCGTAAATTCTGCCTTTCGGATGAGACATCATACGCCCTCCCCTTGGGGAGGGACGGGGAGGGGTCTCCTGTATCTCTATCTGTCTGGCCTCCTCCCTACGCAGCGACACTTCGTAGTTCATGATGCGGTACTTCACGGGATCGTGTAGTGGGGCATTGAGCAGCGCTTCCACCTGCTGACCGCGGATGAAGCCCATCTCGACAATGCGCTTGCGGAAGCCACCGTGTCCCAGTACCTTCACAATTACCGCCTTCTCACCTGTCTGAAGTTCCGATAGTCGCATTCTCCTTCTCTTTTTCGGCTGCAAAGTTACGGTAAATTTCGCGTCTTTCAGTATTTTCATCCCCGAAAAAAACAGATAATACCCACAAATAGGTATTTGGAGACGTACGCTCCGTAGAACGAACGGCGAAAAAGAGCAGCGAAATGTCAACGCTAAGTGCTTGGCGTAAACACGCTAAGCACTTGGAAGAAAAACGCCAAGCACTTGGCGTGATTGTTCCAAGCACTTGGCGATATAAAAAAAGTGGAAAGAGGAATCAGCGCATCAGCACTTTCTTTCCGTCGATGATGTAGAGTCCTTTCGTGGGCTGTGCGACACGACGTCCGCTGAGGTCATAAATGGTACTTTGTACATTGTTCTTTGTACTTTGTACATCCTCGATGCCTGTCGGTGTCTCGCCGTTGAAGAAAATGATGCCGCGCGTGGAGGCATCGTCGGGCGTGTCGAGCACGATATAGGCGTGCAGACTCTTGAGTGACGGCGTGGCGGTGTCGGCAACGTAGAAGGCTGGTACATTCAGGACGTAACTGGTGTGTCCTGCTTCGACAGCCTGCGTCACGTCGAAGTTGGCTGCGTAATTGCCTGAGAAACGTCCGCCTGTGAACGGTGTGCTATAAGCGGCACCACGTTCGAGCGTCACGCCCGTCACATTATAGGTATGGCTGTCGCTGACGGATGCCGGCGTGAGGAGGAAGGGGACATTGGCGGTGGTCGTATAGACCCTCTTCGTCTGCAGTTCCGTGCCGTCGTAGCCTGTGATATTCTCGATGAGCGTACCCGTTCCGAAAAGTGTGCGTATCGTGTTGGAATTGAGGGCGAAGGGAAGGATGACAGCGTTGCGTTGTCCTGGCTGGAGGGTGCATTTCAGTGTCACATCGGTCTTGCCTGCCTGGAAACCATCGATATCTTTGTCCTCATCGATGACGACTGGCTTCGACGTCACGTCTTCCAGCATGACGCTGCGGAAGTAGTCAATCTCTTCCTGCGGAATCTTCAGCGTGTTAAGGAAGTAGTTCTCAAACTTTTCGGTCAGCGTGGTTCCCTCCAATGCATCAATCACAGCGATGCGGTCACTCCATTTGTCCTTATAGCGAGCACCGGCAATCGAATAGGAGGTCAACTCAAAGTCCTTGAAGATGGCATCGAAGCCGAGGCCGAGAATACCTTCCTGCAACATGGCCCAGAGGCCTGTGCGGTCAGCACCCCATACGCAGTGGAAGTAGAGGGCCTTGCCGGCGCGAAGGGTTTTGAGCGTGAGTGCCCATTCTTTACGCCAGTGCTCAATCGACTCCTCTTTGTTGAGGTCTTCGGGCAGCCAGTCGTTGCCGTTGGCGAAGTAGAAGGTGTCGGAGAAACCGAAGGGCGAGTGGCCGGCAGAACTACTGCTCTCGCCATCCCAGCGCAGGTCGATTTCGGAAGCGATGCCGAGATTGCGCAACACCTGCAGGTCGGCTGCATTGGCGGTGTGGTCGCCGTTCAGTTCCGAGCCACGGTAGATGTGGCCATACGTCACACGCTTGGTGCGGTCGTCTGTGAGCCAGCCGCCGAGGTCGCGGATGTTGTTGCCCGTGGGTGCATAGATCATGCGCAGACGGCCTTCGGTGTGGAAACAACCCTTCTTGCGTGTCGTTCCGTCAGCAACGACGCGGAAATAGTAGGTGCGCTGTGGATAGAGATTAGGAATGTAGCAGTCGGCGCCAGGGAGCACACGGCGTTGTGTCGAGGTGGCAAACGACTTGTCGTCGCTAAACTCCACATAGATGTTCGTAGCATCGCTGATGCCTACCGGTATCATCACGGGGTTGGGCGTGTCGCGACGTTGCGGCGGAGTCATGCTCCGGTAGTTGTCGATATAACTGTCGCCCGACAGAAAATAGGAAACCTCGGAGAGGAACTTGCGTGCACTGAAGTTCTCCAACGTGGCGGTGAAGTCCATGCGCTGCGGCTCGACCACGTAGAACGGGAGCGACGTGGATGCTGTGAGCGACGATCCTTTTGCCTGCAGCAGGTACTTCCACGTGTAGTTGACTTCGCGGCGGTTCTCCTTGATGTAGAACGACTGCAGCCAACCGCCGTTCCACGGCAGGAGGTAGATGTCGGGCTTCACAGGACTGAGCGTCACGATGCCGAAGTCTATGGCGTCGGTTGTCTCGTAGGGCTTGACGACGCAGGGAACGCCAGCACGCACATGACTGACGGGATAGATGACAGCGGTCTTGTCTTTGAGTCCGCCGACACAGTAGAGTTCAGCAAAGTCGTCGGTCGTAATGTCGAAGGGCACACACAGCGGCATAAGCGTGCCTGCCGTGAATTTCTTCTGGAGGGTGACATGTGCCTTGGTGGGTATGCTGACGGTGTATTCTGTGTCATTGTCCGATAGCGTCACTTCGGGTACATCATCACCGTAGAAGAGACGGAAGTTGCCGAAGAAGGTGCGGTTGTACGTCAAGGTCGTCGGGTCGATGCGGATGCCCAGCGGAACGTCGCTTGCGGCATCGAGCGTCAAGTCAACACCTACCCAATAGTCGCCATATTCGAACGAAGTGGGCGCGGAAGCCGAACTGGTGGGGAAGGCCCGTCCTTCCATCGTGGACTGCATACCGCTGGTGCGTGTCGTGGCATAGCGACAGCCTTCCATCTGGCTCGGCAACTTGACCGACTGGTCGCCCAAGTAGAGCGAAGCCTTCACTTCTTCGATGCCGTTTTCATAGTTGCGTACCGAGGTGACCACATCGGTCGGACGATAGAAACCTTGTGCCATCAGGGTGTAATGACCGGCAGGCAGACCCTTAACCACCTGTTCGACGGTGGCTGTGAGGCGTGTGTTCTCTGCATGACCTACACCGGCAGCCGTCGTCTTCAGATTGGCATTCTTCGCCGTCCATCCGCGTGAACCTTGTGTCATGTCGGCGTTGGTGATAAGTGCCGTGAGTTCGTAGTTCCCATTGGCGGCAGGATAGTTCTTCACCACGTCAAGCACTGCTGTGCGCACCTCATCGAACACCACCTCTGCATCGGCATCTGTATCGATGACGCGCAGACGGTTCTGTGCGTCTTGATAGACGACTGCAAAGCCCTCGTGTCCACCCGATGCCTGCTCAACGATACCAGCCAGTTTGTCGAGTTGACGGAGGTAGCGGTTGTCAACGGGCTTGATGTCGCCGTAATAGTAGAGTCGTGCATCGACCCACGTCATCCAGTTGAACGAGGCATTCTTTGTCTCGAAGCCGATGGTCAGTTTACCGTCAGTGCCTACTTGAGCAATGGCGGAATAGGTGTCGTAAAAGCCTTTTCCGACGAGGCTGCCGCCAGTGATTTCCACACCTTCGGTAATGGGTACGGACTGTGTGCCGCACAGCATGGAAAGGCCTGAAGCAGTACCATCGAAGTCACCGTTTTCGTCATAGACACGCACCTGTGAACGGAACTCATACCAACCTGCTGGCAGGCTGGTGTAGGAAGATGTGATACGGGCATCGCCCAGTTGATAGGCCGGCCCCGTCCAATAGTTCAACTGTGCAGCCTCAAACTGGCTCACATCCATATTATTGGTTGTCGTGGGGAAGACACCGTGTGTGTGGGCAGTCGTTTCCACAAAGTCCCAATGCGCAGATGAGAATCCGTTCCAGTACTCCACGAGTTGTGGAAAATGGCCAGTCTGACCTTCGCCGAGATGTTGGCGATAGGCTTCGGTTTCGCCGAGGTAGGAAAGACGGAAGTGGTCGCACTTGAACCAACTGGCCGACTTCATGCCGAGTTTCACATAGTGTGTTGTGGCATCGACGAAAAAGTTCAGTTGAATCTCCTCGAGCGAACTCTTGTGCTGTGGCACAACGGAGACTTGTGCTTCGTTGGCATAGAGCCATACTGGCGTGTTGACACTGGTGTAGGTGTTCGAAGCCACCATGGCTACGAGCCGGTATTCGCCGGCAGGCAGCCCTGTCAGTTCTTGCTCCACAAACTGGTTGGGGCAGCAGAACACATAGTTGTCGCCCTGCGTCCATGTGTTGAACATGTAACTGCCGTTGCAGTTCGACACGGTATAGACGGCATCCGAATTGGGACGTACACCGATGTCGCCTTCAATCCACGACTGTGTCCATCCTGTCAGGTCGCCCGTCTCGAACGATGGGTTCACAATGCGGTCAGTAAAGTCCTGGACAGTCTGAGCCACAGAGGTGAATGAATTCAACAAACACACGCTCAGCAAGAAGGAAATCACTTTCTTCATGTTGTCAATCAGTTTGATTTTACGTCAGTTCTTCCGAACTCTCTTTACTATACAGCCTACCAGAGACCTTTTTCCCAGTTCTCGTTGTTCTCCTGAAGGACGAGGTCCTCGTCCAGTTCATCACGACGAGGAGCATCGACTGGCATACCAGGCTGATACTCGCCGCCGTTGCCTGAACCAGGATTCACATCCAAGAGTAGTGGTGCGAAGGGTGCAACCGTTGTCTGCGGTGAATGATATCGCTTTTTCATTATCATACTCTTATTTTACATAAACTTTTTTACCGTTCACAATGTAAAGACCACGGGTAGGCTGCCCGACACGACGTCCGCTGAGGTCATAAATCGTACTGGGTGCGTCGTCCTTGATACTTTGTACCTGGTCTATGCCCGTGGCTTCGCTGTCGAAGGTCACAATGCTCTTCACACCGCTGGCCGGCGTGTCGAGCACGAGGTAAGCGCGAGTGCTCTTCATTGGAGCAGCCGTCTCATTGATGACGTAGAACTTGTCGTTCGAGATAACGTAGTTCTCCTTGCCGTCAACAGTCGATTTTGCTACGTCCATGGCGGCATAGGTGCCGACCATCTTGCCGTTCGTAAACACTGCATCGGAGAGTTCGCCCTCAACCATCGTCACTTCGTCGAGCACATAGGTATTGTCGCTACGGGGTTCGGTGGGCACGAGCAGGAAGGGCTTGTTTGCCGGAGCAATGTCGGTGTCCTTGGTGATTGCCTCTGTCTTCAGCACGCCATCTTCGTAGGAGACGATATTCTCTATCTTAGTGCCCTTGCCGAAGAAATCCTTGGCTTTCCACAAATCCAGGTCGCAAGGCAGGACAACGGTGTTGTGCTTATCCGCCTTGAGCGTGCGATGCAGGGTGATATCGGCCTTGCCATTGTAATAGGCAGGCACGTTGGCATCCTCGTCGATGGTGAGCGGATAGACTTCGAGCATCACGCTACGGAAGTAGGTGATGTCGTCCATAGGAACGCCAAGTTTGTTCAGGAAGTAGTTTTCAAACTTGTCGCGCAGGGTGGCACCTTCAAGCGCGAGGATGACGTCGATGCGGTCCTGGAACGAGGTCTTCAGACGGTTACCGGCAACTGAGAACGAAGTCAGTTCGTAGTCCTTGTATATCTGGTCGATCGTCAAGCCGAGCAGGCCTTCGAGCAGGAAGGAGAGCATACCCGTGCGGTCGGCACCCCATGCACAGTGGAAATAGACAGCCTTGCCCTGACGGAAGTGGTTGAGGATGAAGTCGAACTCCTGCTTCAGACGCTGCTGAGTGCCGCTCTCATTGAGGTTGGCAGCCGTGTAATCATTGGCAGCGGCAAAGTAATAGTCATCGCCTGTAAAGCCGAAGGCGGAGGTGCCACAGCCCATGTCCTTGTCGTGGTCAGACTTCCAGCGGAGGTCGATTTCGCCACCCACACCAAGGTCGCGCAGTGTCTGCAAGTCTTCGGCAGTGGCACTAAAGTAGCCGTTGAGCGTCGAGCCACGGAAGAGGTGACCGTAGGTAGTGCGGTGTCTATCCTGCGTCTCCCAACCACCGAGGTCGCGGATGTTGTAGGCCGACGGTGCATAGACCATGCGCAGGTGACCCTTCGTATGGAACTGACCTCGATAGCCAGTGCTCGCCTCGAAGTACTCGAATTTATAGGTCTCCTGTGGCAAGAGGTTATAGACGTAGGCTTCTGTGGCTCCAGCAGGAACCATGATGCGTACCACCTCTTCAAAATTGCTGTTCTGTATGATGATTTCTATTTCATCGTTGTGAGCCGGCAGCGGTATCATTACGGCATTGGGAATGTCACGGCGTGTGGGAGGAGCCACGTTGTAGGCCGCAACCTCAGAGGCTTCGCTGCTGCCGCTGTAGGATACTAAATTAAGATACCTGCGTGCAGCGAGGTTCTCCATATTGACATCGAACTCCATGTCATTGAAGTCAAGCACAACCTTTCCTATCTCTGCATCTGGATGGGAATTTCCATCCATGCCGTAGTAGGTCCAGGTGTCGTTAGCAGCATTCACCCTGGCCCAGCCGCCAGCCCACGGCATGACGAACTTCTTGCCGTTGGTCAGCGTCATCTCCATCGGAGCGCTGTAGTTGGCGATGCTGAACTTGGCATAGCAAGGCGTGCCGGCTGGCACGGTGTTGACAGGATAGATAGAGAGGCTACCCTCAGACTCCTCACCAGCAAGGGCGTAGAGTTCGTCAATATAGTCGTCGCTGACGTCGAGTGTGAACGGAGCGCAGACAGGTGTGAGTTCGTCGGCAGCGTTGTTGAGGGCCACCTGCGGAACCTCACCGATGTACCAGAGTTTGAAGTTATCGACAGCCGTCCAAGCCTTCGTGTTGGCACAGCGATAGCCGATGGTGACAAGGGCATCGTCGGCCAGCACACCGATGAGCGTGTTGGGATAGTGCCCAGCCTGCAGATATTTGTTGGCTGCACTGCTACCATTCGGAATGAAGAAGGAAGCACCGCTGGGCTGTTCGCCACTCAGACTGTTGTTTGTCGTTCCCTGATAGTCGAACAGGTTCATCACCAGTTGCTCGTTGCCGTTGAGGTAGATGGCTCCAGTGACGATGCTGTTGCCAGACTGGTAGTCAGCCCAAGCATCATTCATCGGGTCGTTCGTACGTTCGAAACCATCGACCGTCATCTTGTACGCACCGGCAGGCAGCATGTAGGGCAGCGTCTGTCCGAGGTCGAACGAACTGTTGTAGTAGCGCATCACGCCGTTGGTCACGCCGACGGTCGTCGATGAGGCCAGTGTCTCTGTCCAGTACGCCTTGTAGTTCGTATCGCTGAAGTCGGCATCCTGAATCATCCACGTGAGGTCAAAACCTTGCCCCTCGTTGATGGTGACGCTCTTCAGGAATGTGAGGGCCGCGGCCCAGAGGTTCTGCTTCTCTGCTTCGAGCGCAGCCACGCTGCTGACGTTCTCCACATTGGTGTTGGCCGTGGAGAGCGCACTGCTGTAGTCGCTGGCGGCTGTGCCTTCGTCGGTATAGACGGCGGTCTGGTCGATGAAGCGCTCTTGAATCATCTGCCGCATGGTCTTGTAGTCAGCATACGGTTCGACGTAGGGCTCTGCAACGGCCACTGCTGCGTTGATGGCGGCGATGGCGGCCTGATAGTCCTCTGCGGTGGTGTAGGTCTTGTTGTTCTGCTGAATGACGTCGGTCAACTGGCGACGAGGCAACGTCGGGATGACGAGGTTTTGTGCCGCACTAACTGTCTGTGCGAGTTGTTCCTGCCAGGCGCTGAGGTCGAGCGGACCGCGGTAGTAGAGGTGGAAGTCAGACAGGCAAGCCCAGTTGTTAGCAGCATAATTTTCAATTTTGAATCCGATAGTCACATCTCCTCCGTTGAGCGTTGCCTCCAGTGTGTTCAAGTAGTTATGTGCTGCAAAGTAGTCGTCAAGGTGTGAGCGTGAATTGGGAATGTAGATAGTGTTGCCATTCACGGTGGTAGAACTGCCGCCGCTCGATGGTTGGGCACTCATACCACCCTCGACAATGTTCATAATCTTTACGCTGGCATCGTTCAGGAAAAGATAAGTGTCATAATCGCGTCCTGAGACACTCGACATGTCAGAAGCATGGTTGCCGATACGCTGAAATGCTTCCACTGTAGCGCAATAGGCACCTGCGGGCAGTCCTTGCAGCGTCTGTTGGATGATGATATTATTACGCAGTTCCGTGATGGAATATTTGCCAAAGTTCAGCACAGAGGCGGGATCGACATCCCATCCCATCGGGCTGACATTTGTAAAGACGGCATTGGTCAACAGCGAAGTAAGGTCGAATTGTGCTCCGTCGTTGATGGTGACACTTGACATCAGTGATGCCAATGCAGGACGAAGTTGAGCCTGCTGTGTACCAATAGTAGTGACAGCCTCGCTCAATGCTGCCCCCTGAATGGCTACATCGACGGCGTCAACAGCAGCATTGAATGTAGAAACGGCACCATCAGGATCCGTATAGACGTTCTGGGCACAGATGGCCTCCGCCGTTGTCTTCTGTGCTTGATATGCTGAGTAAGCCGCAGACACAGCCTGAGCCGTTGTAGTTGCATCGGCGATGGCATCGATGGCTGCCTGATAGTCAGCCGATGTCGTATAAGTCTGGTTGTTAGCCGATACGATAGACGCAAGGTCGGCTGCTGCCTGTGTGGGAAGCGGTGTGACAGCCTGTGCATTTGCCACGGTAGTAGCCAACTGGGCTTCGTATGCAGAAAGGTCTTCAGCATTATAGTAATAAGTAAGACGTACGTTATTGAAGCATATCCAGTTAGGATAATCACCTGCTGCATAACTTGGCACGGCAATCGTCAGAGCCAGATTGCCGTCACTGCCCACGTAGGTATAGACCGTGTTCGTATATTTCGTTCCTTCGTTAAACTCGTCCTTGATATTTCCTCGCGAGGTAGGCTTGGAATGATTATCGGTACTGATGGCATACCAGTCCTTGATGAGCACCTGATTGTCATTAGCCTTGAAGTAGGCGTTTGAGAATACATAACCGTCATTTCCGTATGTCTGGCAGCGTGCCAGCACCGAAGCTCGGTAGAATGCCTGCACTTCCACTTTGTACAGACCTGGCGTGAGTCCCGTCACAGTCTGCGTTGTCATGGACTGACCTCCGGCAGCATTCTGAATCTGATAGGAACCGTTCGAGATGGCTGTGCCCTGAATGTTGTTCACCGTCCATCCATCGGTGTTCAAGTACATCGTCGGATTGGTGATAGCGTCCGTCTTGTCCATCGATGCCATGCTGGCAATAGCCGTCTCCAAGTCGCTCACACTCGATGCCGTGATACCAGCCTGAGTGGCCACGGCTGCTGCACGTGCATTGGCGGCAGCCGTCACAATCGATTGTTGTTGAGCAGGCGTGAGGAATTCCCAGACGGCAGCGTTGGCAAGACCGTCAACGAGCACCAGTTCATCGTTCGCATCAATAGCGACGTAGTAGCCCTGCGTGGCATAAGCCACCTGATTGGGCTTGTAGATACAACGGATGACGAATTGTCCGCTCGCTACCTCTGTAACAGCCCATTTGTGGTAACTCGAGCCGGCACAGTCCAGACCATCCGCCACGACACGCAGAAAGCGACCATAGTAGTCGCCCATCTGGAAGCGGATGTAGTTGTAGGTGGCATCCGAAAACTCGCCGACACTTGAGCCCTCGTTCTTAATCTCCACAGGTACGCCATATAGGTCCACCTTCGCACCGCTGTTCGATACAGTTGTTACGCCGTGGCTCAGGAACTTGCCTGTTGCAGGGTTGTAGAAATAACCCTTCGTTCCGTCGGCAGGAATGGATGCAGTTGCTGTTAACGAAACCAGCCAGCACAGAACGGCCGATAAAAGCAAATGTTTCTTGTTCATAGAAATAGTAAATTAAAATTGTGAATAGTTAGGATTTTCGCATTGTATGACGCAAAGATACGGAAAAAAGAGAAAAGTGAAAAGAGAAAAGTGAAAAAAAAGCAGAAACTCGTGTGATACTCCGCATATTTCCGTGGTTCGCAGTTATCTTCGTTCTTAATAACTGCCTGAGAATCATCAAAAAATTGTACCAAATAATTTTTTGCGTGTTGGTACAAAAGTTTCACCGCAGTGAAACACAAGTTTCATCGCAGTGGAAAAAAAGTTTCACTGCGGTGAAACTTTTGTACCTCCGCAGTGGAAAAAACATCGCCGCACCGTCTCCTTTCGGGAACGGTGCGGCGGCGACTATCTTACTGTGTGAAAGGATTTTACCAAAGGTTGCCCCACGACGTGGGTTCTTCAGAGTCGTAGTCAAGTTGCTTTGTCTCAGCCACGCCAGGGCCATCATCTCCGCCGAAGGGGAGGGAGTCATCGCCACAGATATAGGTGCGAGGCACAGACAGGAATATCGTCTGCCGAGGTGTGATGTATGCTACTTTCTTTTTCATCGTATCAGAACTTTTTGACCGTTAATGATGTAAAGGCCCTTCGGAAGCATTGACCATTGACCATTAACCATTGAGAGCTTACGCCCCGCAAGGTCATAGATTTCACTCTCATCTCTCAACGCTCCGCTCTCAACTAACTGGATGCCCGTAGCAGTTTCG
This sequence comes from Bacteroidaceae bacterium, assembly GCA_024684455.1. Classification (GTDB taxonomy): domain Bacteria; phylum Bacteroidota; class Bacteroidia; order Bacteroidales; family Bacteroidaceae; genus UBA3839. The sequence goes on from JAIKWU010000079.1 coordinate 158,419, forward strand.
TCAATCTCGATGGCGAGTTGCTTGACGCTGCTGCCTGTGGTGTTGACAAAGTAGGAACGGAAGGGGTTAAGGGTGATGCTGCCAGAGGTCTTCCAGAACTTGTCCTGGGCGATGTAGTAGGCATTGGCATCGGTTACGGTCTGTGCGGTATAACTGCCGACAAGGCTCCATCCGTCGCAGTCGTCGGCAGTGGAGGCCGACGTGGTCTGACTGACGCCAACCGACGTGGCACTGAGCGTGACTCTCGTGGCACTCTCGTCGAGTCGGCGGAAGACAGCAGGAGTGTTGGCAGGCACACTGGTGGCGGGAGTGAACTTCATGGAACTCTCGATGACGGACGATAGTGTGTAGTACTGCACGGCATCGTTCGAAGAAATGGCGTATGGTACCAATACAGTGCCCCACTTGCTGCTCATGTCGCGCGAATATGTGGCATTGGCAGCACTGAAGGCCTTAGGAACTTCGAGCGGCGTCCCGTCAGTAAGGACGAAGTTCTGGCACTGTCCGTTGGCCACGACGTTGTTCTGTGTAGAGACGAACTGCGTGGCTGTGGCGGCATAGATGACCTGGTTCTTGTTGCGAGGATAGAACCGCACACCGACGGCTTGACCGTAGAGGGCAAGGTCAGCATTCGTTGTGTAATCGACGTAGGCAGCATCACGTCCGCCCCAGAAATAGTCCTGACGCAAATAGGAGGCATCAGTTTCCTGCTCAGCAGCAGTGTCGCTAATGAACTGGAGGTGAACGTTCTTCATCTGGATATAACTCTTCAGGGCACGGATGCCGAAGAACACCGAGTTGGTGGTTGTTGTGGCGGCACAGGTGTAGGTGCCGAAAGCGCGTGCAGCACCTGTGTTGCGCGTGCTGACCTGTTCGCTGGCACCGACACGTTCGCCGATGATGAATGCCACCATGTCGGCTGCATCGCCCGAGAAGTCTGTGCCAAGGTCAACGCTGAGGCGATAGGTGCCATTAGGCAGACCCGTGACGTTCTGGTTGATTTCCAAGTCGTTCAGCGTGGGATACCAGATGTTATAGACATTGGCTCCGTCCTGTGTACGAATCCACACATCACCGCCTCCGTCCACACTCTTGATGCCCATGTTCCAACCGTAGGGAGCCTCGTTGTTGAGGGTTGTGTTGCTGAGGTTGGCATTGGCAACAAACTGCGTGGCATCCTGTCCTGCCTCAGCGATAGCAGCACCGTTGTTCAGGATGGTGATGGCCGTGGCAATCTCGGCATCGGTCTTCGTTTCGTACTCAGCATCCGTCCACTCATATTGCGCAAGGGCTGCCGTGGCAGCACCGCTCCCAGATGTCTCGTACTGGTCGCGGGCTTCCTGGCACCTTTGCAACGCAATCTCATAGAGGTTCACCTCCTCGACTTCTGCTCCGTAGCAATAGAGGAAGGCATTGTCCCAAGCCACCCAGTTGGCATCGGTACTTTCGATGAAGAGACCAGCCGTCACGTTGCCCTTGTCCGTGGCAGTGAATTTCTCAGTCGTGAAGTATTCAGGCGCACCATTGCCCGTGTGGCAAGCAACCGTCTTGTCGCCCAGGCGCAGCGTCACGCCACTCACACTGAGCGAAGCGTTGTTCTGGCGTACGGCATTGACGGCTGCACGCAATGCATACGTACCCTTGTAGAGATAGATGCTCTGCGTGGCACTCATGTTGGCCAAAGCACCTTCCGACCCCGTCCACGACTCCATAAAGTCAGGATCGAAATTGTCGTAAGTGGCCCCCTGTTTCCAAAGGTTACCGTTGAGTGTCCAGCCCGCCAGGTCGCTCTCCATACGAGGGTTCGTCAGGAGTGGCACACGGATAGGATTTGCAGCCGAGGCCAGTGCGTAGTAGGATTCTTCGGTGCCTGCCCAATAAAGGAACAGGTTGTCAACGCCCACCCAGTTGGCAGTCGTCATGTCGGTCTTCATACCGAAGGTGAGAGTGCCGTCAGTCACAGTGACTTTAAGGGCGTAGATCTCGGGAACGCCGTTGCGTGTTCCGAGGCTGACAGCCTGGTCGCCTGCCCAGAATGTGACACCCTCGACTTGGGAGCCATCCCCACCCTGTGCCGTGGCCATGAACGAACCGCCGATATAGTAGGTACCGTTCTGCAATTCGCGGATGGTTTGCTGGAAGCCACCGTTGTCAAGCATGTTGTTAGACCCCGTCCAGCGTTCGATGAAGGGTGCAGCCATGGCTGCACCGTTGCTGCCAGTGTATTCGCCCCAAGTGCCTATGGCAAAGCCGTTGTTCGTATATTCACCGAGCGAAGCGGTCGAGAGCCACGGAGCGTAGGCATTGGTGAGGTCGTAGAAGTCCTGGCCTGCTGCAGCGTTCTTTACGGTGCTGTAGGTGTAGTCGGGGGTGTTCAGATAGCGGTAGAGGCGGAAGTCGTCAGCCTTGTACCAACTGCCGGCATTGACGCCGATGGAGAGTTTTCCGTCAGAACCGACGGTGATGCCGTCGATGCTGACTTCCTGCAGATAGTATTTGCCACAATCGTGAGCACCGGTAGTGACGGTCTTGTCGCCTGCAAAGACGGTCACGGTGTTGCCTGGATCGGTGGCGACTTTGGCTGTGAGTTTGTAGGTACCTGCAGTGAGTCCGCTGACGGTCTGACTGACGCCGTCGCCCACGTCGCCACTCTTCCAACTGTCGAGCACCATGTTACCATCGGCACCGACAGCGCGATACCAGTCCACATTGGCATCGCGACTGAATTGTCCGCCGCCGAGCGTCCATCCAGTAGGCGTATTGTTGTTATGGAGTTCGAACGATGGATTGGCAATCTTCGAAGTGACGTCCTCAAAGTCGCCTGGCACCTTGATGCGGTCGAGGATGTGGAACGTGTTATCCACCACGGTAAGGTACCACACGCTTCCCGCACCTGGATTGACGGTGAAGGTTAGGTTTACATCGCTTCCTCCGGCGGGGATGGTAGTCCAGTCGGCCTGATAGTTTTCCCATGCCGTGGGCTGCACAGGCGTAGTTGTGCAGAAGATGTTGACAGCCGACGTATAGTCCTTCGTGCCGTTGTTGCGCACCGTCACCGTCACCGTGTTGTTGGTGTTGGCCTGAAAATTAGGTGCAGAAATCTCAGCACTGAGGTTCTGACGGTTGGGCCAGATGTGGTAGGTCATGCTCTGGTCGGTATTGAATCCATTGGCATCACTCAGTACAAACCAGCCGTTCCAGCCGCCGTTCCAGCCGAAGTCGAAGTAATACTTTCCGTCGCTCAGCCGGTAGCCGTCAAGCACAAAGGCGTGACCTGCCCAATCAGGCGTATAACCGCTGTAGAGAATGGGGCGGCCAGCCTCCAGATCTTCGGCAATCATGTTCTCCCAGTTGTCCATATTGTTCACACCACTGTACCACACGTTTTCGCCGTGAAGGTTGAAGACAGCCAGCGCATTGGGCTGCTCACTGCTCTGCGCACCGCTGCTGCCAGCCGCATAGTCCATGTGAACAGCAGTACCGACAATGCTGACCAGTTCGGCAGCACTCGTGTAGTAGTCGCTGCCATTACCGTAGTTCGTGCCGTCGTACGAGTCCTTCATCAGTTCCCAACGCATAGGGAATCCTGCCTTGTAGCCCTTCACCTGAATCTTCTTTGTCCAGGTTTCGTAATCGCTCGTCGAATTGAGCGTATAGCGGGGACAGTCGCGACGCCAGTAATGGATAACCGACGACGTGCTTGTCGCCACACAGCCCGTCGCACTGCGGTCGTTCCCGTCCATCGGGCAGAGGTCGTAGTAGGGCCATCCCTGACCCCATGCCGACGTCATAATCGGATCGATGTTGCGACTGGCCGCACGACGGGGCTTGGCAGCGGCACGGCGCGATGTTACTAACCGACGTGCTGCCTCTTCGCCGTTTTCCTCGACGTAGGCATGGTACTTGTCCAGCGCCACTTCAAAGCCGTAGAGGTAGTCCTGCAGGGCAGGAGGCATGTTGGTAGCGTCGAAGTCGCCCTGCTCGGTGCAGCCAATGATTTCGGGCAGAACATCGTCGGCTGCAACAATGACAAAGCCCTTTCCCTTACCACGTGAGAATATATAATAAGGAGAGGTACGGGTCGAAAGATGGGCCGCAGCACGGCGTTTCATGTTCACACTCAGTCCGTCGTTCACGAGGACAGGCTTTACACCAGTCGGCAGATAGGTGGTTGCCAACTGCTTTGCACGTTCGAGGTCGATGGGGTCGGCCGTAGCCGTCAACACACCTACCCAAACGAGGGCAGCAAAAAGAAGAACTTTTTTCATTGTGATAAGATAAGGTGTTAAACAAAACTCTCGCAAAGTTATGGATAAAATTTCAAAACACCATCCCTTTAAGTGTATTTTGAGCGATTTGTGGTATTTTTTGATTGATTATTCTCCAACGAAAAAGGTTGAAATAAAAATGGCTGAAAAAAAATGGGGATAAATACTAAAAGAAATTGGGATAATTTAAGATAAATTTTGCACTTCGTGCACATATATATAAGAATAATAACTGTGGAAAAAACTCCTCCCCGGAAAGGGGAGGTACCCTGAAAGGGCGGAGGGGTAACAATCATCAAAACTATGCTTTGAAGTTAGTGACCCCTCCGTCGCTTCGCGCCACCTCCCCTTTCCGGGGAGGAGTTTTCAAAAACAATCCGTCAAGCCTTATTCAAACCTATTTATTCCAATTTCTTTCAGTCAAAAATGCTTGCAGTCCATTATTTGCAGAGCACTTTTTGGCGGTTCACAATGTACATTCCCTTCGTAGGAGCACTGACACGACGACCGCTGAGGTCATAAATTGGTAAATTGTTCATTGTTAATTGTTCATTGTTCATTGTCTCAATTCCCGTGGCTTCGCCGTCGAAGCGGACGATGGGTTTGGCTTCGCCACTGGTGGATGTGTCGAGTGTAAGGTAGGCGCGGGTGCCTCGCATCGTTCCCGACTCGTCTCCGACGAGGTAGAAGCAGTCGTCGCTGATGACGTAGTTCTCTCTCCCTGCCGCGGTACTGCGACCGACGGTAGTGGCTGCTGCATAGGAGCCCTGCATGGTGCCGCCGCTGAAGGTGTAGGCGGTAGGGGTTCCGCTGCGGGTAAGAATGCCACTGAAGTCATAGGTGTTGTCGCTACGGAGTTCGGTGGGCACGAGCAGGAAGGGCACATGGGCGGTGGTGCTGCTGAGGGTTTCTGTGTTGAGTAGACCTGCCTCAGCGTCATAGTCGGTAATCTGCTCGAGCACACTGCCGCTTCCGAACACTTGCTCGGTCTGGGCGGCGGTGAGGTCGAAGGGGAGGACGAGGGTGTTGTGCTTGTCAGCCTTCAAGGTGCGGATGAGCCGTGCGGCGGTGATGTTGGCCTGCTCAACCGTGTAGTCGGCACTCTCGTCGAGGGTGGCAGGGTGCAGATTGAGACGGAAGTTGAACTGGCAGGCGCGGTGCTTGCCGGCATCGTCGGCCGGCGCCAGCATGAGGACCGAGCAGACGTAGGTGCCTGCCTGACAGGCGCCGGGACGCTGACCGTGACCGAGTTTCAGCGTGCCGCCGTCGATGTAGAACCCCTCGATGTTGAGAAAGATGCGGGCCGTGGCTTCGTTCCAAGTGGGCTGGTTGTAGAGTGTGCCCGGAGTTCCGTCGGTGTTCTGATACCAGAAACCTTTGGCGTCGCTGGCGTTCTTTGCCCGGCTGATGCTGCTGTCGTCGAGCGGCGCATACATCATGTCGAGTTTGAATTGGCTGATTGGCAACTGGAGCAGTGTGGGCACGTCGCCGCCGGCACTGAGGCCCGTGACGTTGTGCGTGGCCCACTCGTCACGAACAGGGAAAAAGTCGATGTCGATGTCCTGCGTGTGGACGATGTTGAGGTCGCTCTTGCTGACCACGACGGGATAGGCCTCGACGGTGGCCTTGTCGATGGTGCGTGGCATCCAGACCTGCATGTATCCACGTCCACGGTTGTTCCATGCATAGTAAGGAACGAGTGTCAGCGTGGCATCGGCCGTGGTCTGGCCTCTCTTCACCTGACCTGTCACGTTAATGCCCTTGAACGTATAAGCAGCAATGCTGGCGTCGATGACGGTGGCCTCAGCCTCGTCATTGCAGATGAGGGCAGAGAAGTTGTCGGGATTGTCGATGCCTTCCATGCAATAGACGACAGGTCCGCGTTCGACGGCAACCAGTCCCTGGTCGGCAGCGACAGCGTTGTTGGCAATGACGTGCTGCACAGGCATCGGCAGGCTGAAGGTCACTTCGTCGCCTTCATTCCATGTGCGCTCAATGGTCATGTAGCCGTCCTGCAGGGTGTAGGCGACGGGAGTGCCGTTCACCTTGACCTCGATGTCGGCGTGTGTGCCATCGACATAACTGTAGAGGTCGCTGGGCACAGGCTCACCCTTTGCCCAACCTGGCAGACGGAGCATAAGGGTAAGATTCTTCTCACTCAAACCATCAACATTAAACCCTAAGCGTATATCTCCATTCCAAGGATAGTCGGTCGTCTGCGTGAGGTGCAGCGTGCCACGTGAACCAAGGTCGATGTCGGCCGTGCCCTGCATGTATAGGTTCACATAGACCTTGTCGTCCTTATGGGCGTAGACATAACCAGGCACGGAGGCGATGAAGCGGCAGAGGTTGCTCGGACAGCAGGCACAGCCGAACCACGGCTCACGCTCGGCCGAACGACCATTGTAGCCGTTGCCGTCGCTGGCCAGCGGATTGGGATAGAAGAAACGGTTGCCGTCGAGGTTGATGCCTGAGATGACACCGTTGTAGAGCGAACGCTCGAGCACATCGTAGTATTTCGACTCGCCATGCAGCAGGAACATGCGCCAGTTCCAATAGACGTTGGCAATGGCGGCACACGTCTCGCAGTAAGCCTCCTTGTTGGGCAGTTCGTAGTTCGCACCGAAGGACTCGCCCGCATGGCGCGCACCGATGCCGCCGTTGATGTAGAACTTCTTCTCAGCCACATTGCTCCAGATCTTGTCAATGGCCGAGAGATAGGCCTCATCGCCCATGATGGCTGCCACGTCGGCCATGCCGCTATACATGTAGGCGGCACGCACGGCATGTCCCACGGCCTCGTCTTGCATCACCACGGGCTTGTGGGTCTGGCTGTACTCCTGGCGCATCACGCCGCGAGCACCACGCAAGTCGAGGAAATATTTCGCCAGACGCAGGTAGTCCTCCTTGCCTGTGGCACGGTAAAGTTTCACGAGACCCATCTCGACAATCTGGTGACCAGGCTCATACGTCAGACCTCCTTCGAGGAAGTCATGAACAAGCAGGTCGGCATTCTTCGTGGCGATGTCGAGCAGCGACGTCTTGCCCGTCGAGACATAGTGCGCATAGGCAGCCTCATAGAGGTGACCCGCATTGTAGAGTTCGTGCGACAGGTCAGGGTCTTTCTCCCAGCGGTTCTGCCCCACCCATCCGTGCATACCCGCAGGGTTGCCAGCCGTACGCGGCGTGTAGAGATAGCCGTCGGGCTCCTGAGCCGCACCCACGATGGCGATGAGTTCGTCCATCTTTGCCGAAATCTGAGCGTTGGGCTTCACCTGCACACTGTAGGCCATGCCCTCGAGAATCTTGTAGATGTCCGTATCGTCGAACGTACACTCGGTGTCGAAATAGCCGATGTTCTCACCGCGCAGAATGGCTGCAGCCTTCTGAAAGTTCAGCACGCGGTTGGAGTTGTAGCACTGCTCGATGGCAAAGGGAATCGTCACGGTCTGGTTCTGCTCCATACGCGGTTGCCAGAACTGGTCGGTCAGGTGTACCCGTGCAAAGTCAACGTTCTGAATCGGATAATCGCCATAAGTTATAGTCACTTCCGTGCGGTGACCCAGTGCTTCCCATTCAGTCACGCCCACGCCGCTATACGTCGAGCCGTTCGATTGTGCCTGTATGAAAAGGCGCAATTGCTTAGTCTCCACAGGCTCAAAGCGTACGCTGCTCACCTCGGTGCGGCTCTGTGTATAGGCCTCGCCGGCGAGCAAGGTCACATCTTTCCACATACTGCTTGCTTCGTCCCAGTACTGCACCTTCCATGATGCAGGCAGGACCACATGGTCGCCCGGCACGTCGCTGTCCGTCCACCATGCCACACGCACACGTTCCACCGTCTGCGGCTCGTTCCAGCCGTAGCGCAACCAGTGGTCACGCGTGCGGTTCGGATCCCATGTGTTCCAATGCTTGTTCTCGGGCAGTTCGCCAAAGCCGAGGATGCCGTCGTTCACCGTGTAGAGCGAAGTCGTGGCGTGGGTGAAACTGGCTTCCAGTTCCGTAGCGTCGTAGGCCAGGTTGTCCAGTGCTTCGGGCAGGCCGCCCACATAGTCGGTCGTCGTGCCCAGCATGATTTGGATGAATTCATTCAAATCGTCCAGCGTGACATGAGCATGCTGGTGCCAGTAGTTGATGAATTTTTGTTGCAATGTCTCGCCATCGAACGTCTTGACATACGTGACGATGGGTTCTACCTTTGCTTTCGTTCGTGTTTCACCTTCTGGGAACGAAAGCGCTGTCAGTTCATATTCTTGATAGAGGTCTTCCTCGGACAGACCCAGCAGACCTTCGAGCATGAGGGCCAGTGTACCTGTGCGGTCGGCACCCCAGATGCAATGGAAATAGACAGGATTGCCTGCACGCAGGTTCTTCAGGATGAAGTCGAAGTCGGCGCGATAGTTGGCCCATGCCGTACGCACACCGTCGAGGTAGAAAGGTTCATTCACCACGCGCAGGTAGTCAACGTCGTTGCCCAGCGGCGACACCTTTATATTTTGTGCCTGCGCATGCGTGCGTAAGTCGAGTTCGGCACGGATGCCCACTTCGTCGCGCAGCGTCTGCAGGGCAGCCTCCGATGCCGTGTATTTTTCGCCCTGCAACTCACAGCCGCGGAACAGTTTGCCGTACTGAACGGTCTCGCCGCGTGCCGTGGTCCATCCACCTAAGTCGCGGATGTTCTGCAAACCGTCGGCATTGACCACATGCACCCATTCGGGGGCTTCTTCGTCAGACCCTACCACGTTGAGCGTCAGGTCCATCTCGACGGCTTTGGTGCCGTTGACGGCATAGAATACCGTGTGGTAAGTATCGCCAATTCTCGAGGTGTAGGCATTGTTATAGACACCTGCCTGACCTGTCCAGATGATCAGGTTTATGTCGTTGTCAGTCACAGGCTGGATGAACCACCAACTCTGTCCGCCCCACGACGAACGGTAGCCGTTCTTGTCATACCAGTTGTCGTTGTTGTGGCCGTAGGTTCCGTCGCCTGCGAGCGGGAAGTAGAGCATGTTGTTCACGTTCGACTTCGTTACGGTCGTGCCCAGCAGCGCCGACAAGTCACTGTAGGGAATGGGCAGCACCGTATGGTCGTATTTGGTGTTGGGGTTCTGCTTGGCGTTGAGCACATAGCGCACAGCCACCTGCAGCGTCTTCGACTCTGTCTTGTAGGTGAACGGTACCTGGAGCGAAACCTCCTCGCGGGTCACAGTGGGCACGCCGATGACTTCGTCGGCCCACACGCCTGTCGTCGTGACAAGCAACAGCAACATCGTTGCCAAAATCTTATTCATTCGTACCATACTATAAATTATGAAAGCATTTTAACTTTTAATTTTCAATGACTCTACTCTTAACCCCAAAGGCTGCCCCATTGGGTATCAAACACTGCATCAGCAGCAAAATCATCACGCTCTTTAGTGTCGATATCCATGCTGCCGTCATACTCACCGCTGCCTTGTTGGAGATTACAAAGATAGTCCGTTTGCAGCAATTCTTTCTTCATTTCAGGTTGAAAATACTCTTTTTTTGTCATAATTCGTCTTGTTTTTGTTTTTTCACTGCAAAGTAACAACAAAAATGACAGAGTATCCAAAGAAAGAGCATTCAAAACCGTCGGGCGTTCTGGTCAAACGGCGTTTTGAACGGTTTGTCCGAGTGTTTTGAACATTTCTTCGGGGTAGCAAACGCACTATTCTGTGCTTCGACGTACCTCGCTGGGCAGCATACCTGTCACTACGCGGAACACATGGGCGAAGTGTTCACGGTCGCTGAAACCAAGACGACGTGCCACATCGGCCACAGTAGCAGTACGCTGCTGAAGCATCTCACGGGCCGCTTCCATCTTGATGTTGCGGATGAACTGTAGTGGTGTCTGGCCAGTAATGGCCTTGAGTTTGCGTACGAGTGTCGAACGCGACATATTCATGCCCTCGGCCAGGTCGTTGACACCAAAATCCGTCTCGCTCAAATGCTGACCTACAATGTCGCGGGCTCGGTCGAGCAACATCTGGTCAAGAGCGGCATAGGCAGACTGGGTGGGCTGCAACGTCGGCGCTGCTACATAGTCGTGCATGGCAACCAGTGCAGCACTGTCTTGCCAAAGGGCTGCCTCGGCGCGACGCGACCTACGCATGAAGTAGCGGACAACGAGCACGAGGAGCAACACACCACCTATTATATATAAAAGGAATGCGAGGGTCGTTTCGTACCAGTAGGGCTGACGACTGAAGCAGAACGTCGTCACCTCGCTGCTCCAAAGGCCGTTCGGGTCGGTAGCCCGCAGGAGGAGTTGATGTTCGCCACGGGCGATGCGAGGCAGGATGAGAGAGTTGGCACCGATGCGCAGCGATGTCCACGGACCGTCGTCGAGCCGATAGGCATAGCGCTGGCTGACAGCATGTAGGTGGTCGAGCGACGAGAAGTGGATTTCGATGTCACGGGCATCGGCAGAGAGCGGCTGACTGACGGGGACGCTCATGCCTTCAACGCGCAGGTCGGTGACAACGACAGGGACGGGACGTGCCATGCCTTCAAGTTGGAGCGAAGGATGGCAGACGAGAAAACCGTCGAATCCACCCACCAGCACTTCACCATCTGCTGCGATACTAAGAGCGCGAGGCATAAATCGAGACAGCGAAAGAGTCTGGTTCGTACTGATGACACGATAGACGCGGCTGTGAGGATCGAATTCGGTCAGGCGACTGTTGGTCAGTATCCACAGGTGATTGTATGGGTCGCAGACTATCTTTTCGACCATGTCGCCATTCATGCCAGCGGCTTCGGACAGGTCGTCAAAGTGCGACAGGTCGCCACGGCTGCTGAGCAGACGGCCGTCGCCTGTGCCTATCCACAGCGTTCCGTCAGACATCGAAGCGATGCAGAGGAGGTCGGTAGGAAGCGAGTGGAGTGTGTGCAGACGTTTGTTGCGGAGGATGGCAATGCCACGGCCCGTGACGGTGGCATAGACAGTGCCGTCCTGCGTCTGTGTGAAACTGGTGGTATGTCCGAGAGGCTGACCTGCTTCGTCAGTAATGACAACTAATTCATGAGTAGCAGGTGTGTAGCGAAAGATGTCGTCGTAAGTACCAATCCAGAGAGTGCCGTCGTGATCTTCAAACACAGTCTTGGCATGTTGTCCGTCAGGCAGTCGGACACTGTGTGTGAGACGCATCTGCATACCGTCGGAGGCCACTCCATAGACATAGTCGGTGGCTGTCACGGTCCAGACTTGATGAGGTACGGACGAGGGCATCAGTTCGTGGACAAAGTCGAGACGGGACGAAGCCGTCGAAGGACAGTCGGCATAGGTTACCAGTTTCCCCGTGTGAAGATCATAAAGACCAAGCCCTACACGTTCCTGCGAAACCCAGTAGCGACGGTCTGCATCATGGCTGAGCGACAGAAGCAGAGTCGAACGGTGGAAACGCTCCTGAATGGGCGGCAGGCTGTAACGCTCGCGGTTGAATGTCTCGAAGTCGATGACCATGCTTTGGCGGTCATAGCCTGCAATCCAGATGCTGCCGTCGCGGGTACGGATGAGTTCGTTCATCATCTTCATGTCAGACGTGTATCCACGGAGGTCATGAGCAAGGTCAACGGCACGCAGCGTACCTGTGCTGTCAATGTCGAAGGCGTGCAGGTCGTCGAGCGATGTAGCCCAAAGACGGTGTCCATTCTGCTCGGGAACGACATAGAAGAAGTGGCGGATGGGGTGTCCGATGGCATTATGGACCTCGGGCTGGACAACGTAGCGGCCGGCGTTAGGATGTGCCTTCATATCGAGACGCACCATGCCACGGTCGCGAGTCGTCAGCCAAAGATAGCCGGCGGCTTCTGCCAAGTCGCTTACAGGCAGATGTGTAGCGATGCTGTCGAGAGGTGTCCATTGGTGTCTGGAAGGTTCGTAACGACACAGTCCTTTATTGTAGAATGCCGAGAGAAGCGTACCATCAGCCGTCTGGAAGAAGCGCGCAGCGACATCAGCAGCGGTTTTGACGGGCTGCTGGTCCCGACCGACGACATAAGTGGCGTGCGCTGTCGAGAGAAACACCGTGCCATCTGAGCGGCAGAAGATTTCCTGCACCTGCTTCTTTCCCAGAACATCGGGACAATAGGGCTGCACCGTATAATCAGTCTTGTCGATGAAGAAGGCTCCCGAGGGTGTGCCGAAGAGGATACGGTGGAGGCTGTCCTCAGCGATGCAAAGGATGAGGTTACTGCGCAGCGGTGCTGGATGGAGATAGTCGTTGCGGAACACACGAACGTCGTAGCCGTCGTCGCGACACAGCCCATCGACAGTGCCATACCAAAGGTAGCCTTCGGTGTCCTGCATGATGCGGTGGACACTGAGCACGGGCAAATGTCTTGCCTGCGGTCCCAGTGACTGCAATGTGGCGACTTGGGCAACCGTTTGTCCGAAGACGGCTACCATCAAAACGACACAGAGTATCTTACACTTCAACACGAATGACACGATTTAACCATTTACTTTTTAACTCTCCCCAAGTGTGGGATAGACAATGCGCGTGTGGTAGATGTTGCGCAGACGTTCCTTGAGCACGGACTTGGCGAAGGCTATCTGGCGGAAGGTGATGTCGCATTCAGTAAAGAATCCATCGGCGACTTGCTGATCGACGATACGGTCCACGAGTGCGTCGATGCTTTCTTCGGTGTATTCCGACAGGCTTCGCGAGGCGGCCTCCACACCGTCGCACATCATCAGGATGGCTTCCTCGAGGGTCTCGGGATTGGGTCCTGGATAGGAGAACTGTCGGCGGTCGACTGCTTCGTCGGGATGCTCGTTGCAGTAGGTGACATAGAAGTATTTGGCGAGTCCTGCGCCGTGATGGGTGGCGATGAAGCGGCGCACGGCCTGCGGGAGGTTGTGCTGGGCTGCGAGTTCGAGTCCGTGGGCTACGTGGCGGATGATGACTTCGGCGCTCTTCTGTGCGGGCAGGTGCTTGTGGGGGTTGGCGCCGCTCTGGTTCTCGGTGAAGAAGACGGGGCGCTCCATCTTCCCGATGTCGTGATAGAGGGCGCCTGTGCGGACGAGTTGTACCTTCGCACCGAGCCCGTTGGCGACGTCGGCGGCAAGGTTGGCGACTTGCATGGAGTGCTGGAAGGTGCCTGGGGCTTCGGCGGCGAGCCGTTGGAGCAGGGGGTGGTTGATGTTGGTGAGTTCGACGAGGGTGACGTCGGACACGAAGCCGAGGCCGCGCTCGATGATCCACAGCAGGGGGTAGGTGAAGAGGATGAGCAGGCCGTTGATGAGGAAAAAGGTGAGGGTGGAGCGGTCGAGGTCGACGAGTCGGACGCCGAGGGTCAACTGGTAGGCTGCGTAGAAGATGACGTAGGTGAGGGTGATGACCAGGGCGGTGTGGATGATCTGGCTGCGCTGGTTGAGTTCGCGCAGGTTCTGAATGGCGATGATGCCGGCGACGACTTGCAGGATGATGAACTCGAAGGGGTAACTGAGCACGAGCGAGATGATGATGACCGTGGCGGTGTGGAACATGTAGGCGGTGCGGCTGTCGAGAAAGACGCGCACGATGATGGGAAGCATGCACACGGGCAGGGCGAAGATGTGGAAGAAGTGGCGCGTGACCATCTGGCTGCCTGTGATGCAGAAAAGGGTCAGCAGAGCATAGAGCAGGAGGGCGGAGCGCATGTCTTCGAGGTAGTCGCGACGGAAGAGGTGGAGGTAGGACATGAGGACGCTGAGGATGATGAGCACCATGACGACTTGTCCTGCGATGATGTAGGGGAGTCGCTCGTTCTCTGCGTTCTGCTCACGCATCACCTTCTCATAACTGCGCAGTTTGAGGTAGGTCTCGGGGGTGATGATGTCGCCACGGTCGACTATCTTCTCGTTGGCCATGACAAAGCCGATTCCGGTGGAGAGTTGTGACTTGAGGTACAACAACTCGTCCTCACTTTTCAGCACGTCGTAGGTCAGGTTGTCCTCGAGCACGGTGTTGAGATTGAGTTCGGTGAGCAGACGGGCCATGGCCGTGTCGGGCGTGTGCTCGACGATAAAACGGTAGGCCAGTTGCTGTGTCAGCGTCGAGGACAGCGGTACGCTCTGCGCCATGTTGTCGCGGACCAGACGCGCACTCTCTACGCCTTCGGTCAGCAGGCTGTCGCGAAATGTGGGTGAGAGGATGCCCCGCGTATAGACGCTATCGAGCAGGGCTGCGGCATGGAGGGCGACGGGGCGCATCACCTTGTCGCGCTGCACCTGAACGGTGCGCCCGTCGATGGTCACTTCCATCGCCAGCAACTTGGCCCGCATGGCTGGCAGCACCGTCGTGTTCACGTTGAAATAGGGCTGGAACACGCGTTGCAGACTGTCGTGCTGTGCCTCAACCGCCGAATCACTCATCTGGATGTTGAACTTCTCGGTTGCAAACAGGGTGCCATAGCGCCACGGCTGTCCCACACCGTATTCGTAGTTGAACGCATCGGTGCGGGGCATGAACCAGACGATGAGCAGGGTCGAGACGATTACCAGTCCGACCGACAGGAACCACACATTGCGTGTGCCCTTGCGTTGCAGTTTCTTGGATTTCATGGTTCGATTCGTTATCGGGTCGAAGTACTTGGATTTTTTGCTCCAAGCACTTGGAAAATTCACGCCAAGTGCTTAGCGTAGTTTTTCCAAGCACTTAGCGTGACATCAGGAAGGTCTTGAAGTCGGTGAACTCGGCGGTCATCGGAACGCTCTGCTTCGTACCCTGCATAAAGGCTGCAAGGCGTGCGGGAATGGCCACGTAGGTGCCGATGATGGGCTCGACCGTATCCTTGAACTTGGCTGGATGGGCCGTTTCGAGGAACACGCCGACTTGAGCATTGACCGATTGAGCATTGACCATTGACATGTACTCCTCCAGTGCACGCATACCGCAGGCACCGTGGGGGTCGCACAGGTAGCGAGTGTCGACGTATGTGCGACGGATGGTCTCGGCAATCTGTGCATCTGTGTAGGTGCATCCGCTGATGTCGGCGATGATGGCTGCATGGCTCTTGCCGTAGAGGTCGTAAATGCGGGCAAAGTTCGACGGGTCGCCTACATCCATGGCATTGGCTATGGTCTGCACCGATGCACGCGGCACATAGTCGCCCGACTGGAGGTATTCGAAGAAGACGCTGTTGGCGTTGTTCGCCGCAATGAAATGCCTGATTGGCAGCCCCATGCGCTTGGCAAACAGACCTGCACAGATGTTGCCGAAGTTGCCTGACGGCACGCAGACGACGATGTCAGTGAGCCCGCGCTTCTTCAGTTGGGCATAGGCCCAGAAGTAGTAGAACGCCTGGGGCAGGAAACGGGCGACGTTGATGCTGTTGGCCGACGTCAGACGCATGTGGCGGCAGAGTTCGTCGTCCATGAAGGCGGACTTGACGAGCCGCTGGCAGTCGTCGAACACACCATCGACCTCGACCGCCGTGATGTTCTGACCGAGCGTCGTGAACTGGCACTCTTGGATAGGACTTACCTTGCCCTTCGGATAGAGCACATAGACATGGATGCCCTCGACACCCAGAAAACCGTTGGCAACGGCGCTGCCCGTATCGCCGCTTGTGGCAACGAGCACATTGACCTGCTGGCCTTCGTTCTCCTTCTTGATAAAGTATTGCAGCAGGCGTGCCATGAAACGTGCGCCGACATCCTTGAAGGCGAGCGTCGGGCCGTGGAAGAGTTCGAGCGCGTAGATGTTGTCCTTCACAGGGACGACGGGACAGTCGAATTGTAACGTGTCGTCAACGATGCGTCGCAAATCGTCGGCTGGCACATCTTCGCCGAAAAAGGCATCGGCCACAGCGAAGGCTATTTCCTGGAAAGTCTTGTCTTGAATCGTGTCGAAGAACTCCTGCGGCAACTGCTTGATGCGCTCTGGCATGTAAAGCCCGCGGTCTTCGGCAAGTCCTTTCACCACAGCCTTTTCCAGCGTGGCGAGCGGTGCGTTGTTGTTTGTGCTATAGAATTTCATAAAGCCATGAATTTCGTGATAAATTCGTCTTTCTTCAAGAGTCCGTAACAGCCTTCGCTGCACGACAGTTCGTCGTATTGCTGCACCGCGTCGGCCTCGATGCCGTCGTACCAGAAAACGAATGGCACAGGTTCGTTGACATGGATGCGCAATTCGACAGGTGTGGGATGGTCGGGCAGCACAGCCACGGCCACAGGCTCGCGGTTCTGCTTCAAAGCCTCAAACACGGGACGGATGAGCCGCTGGTCGAGATAGTTGATAGCACGGAGTTTGAGGTCAAGGTCGCCGTCGTGACCAGCCTCGTCGGTCGCCTCCACATGGACGAAGACGAAGTCGTCGGTCTGCAACGCCTCGATGGCAGCCTGTGCCTTGCCTTCATAATTGGTGTCGGCAAGCCCTGTCGCACCCTCCACTTTTACAATCTTCAGCCCTGCATATGAACCGATGCCCTGAATGAGGTCAACCGCCGAAATGACCGTGCCTTTGCGGATTTGCGGAAAACGTGCGGCAAGGGTCTGCATCGAAGGCCTGTATCCCCCACTCCACGGCCAGATGCTATTGGCAGGACGTTCGCCTGCTGCCAACTTATTCTGATTATAAGGATGGCGAGCCAACAGTTCTTGGGAACGCAGGATGAGGTCGTTGAGCAAGTCGGCGGTTTCACGCCCCGTCAGGGTGTGCAGGCCGTCGCGCCTGTCTTCCCAGCCCTCTTCGCTTCGGACCAGCAGCGGACGCCATTCCTCATTGGGATGGTCGTGGGGTGGATTGCAGACAATGTGCTTGTTGCCGCCTTTTATCACCAGCAGATGGCGGTACTGAATGCCACGGACAAAGCGGACTCGCTCACTGCCGAGATGCTCATTGAGAAAGTCAATCAGCACGGCTGCGTCCTGCGTCTGCAGGTTGCCGCCGTTGTGAGTGACGATGCGACCGTCTGCCAGTGTGATGATGTTACAACGGATGGCCATCTCGTCTTCCTTCAGGTCGTAACCGATGGACGCTGCCTCCAGCGGTCCACGACCTTCATACACCTTGTCGAGGTCGTAACCGAGGATGCTGGTGTTCGCCACCTCGCTGCCTGGAGGAAAGCCTTCGGGCACTGTCGAGAGCATACCGCAGCGACCATGCTTCGCCAGCCAGTCCATGCAAGGCTTGTCGGCCACCTGCAGCGGTGTCTTTCCACCTAATGAAGAAATGGCATGGTCGGCCATGCCGTCGCCCAATACTATAATATGTTTCATATATTGGCAATACTCATAATGTCCGCAAATACGCCGGCTGCTGTGACACTGGCACCGGCACCGTAACCCTGAATCTGCATCGGATAGTCGTGGTAGCGTTCGGTGGTGATGAGGATGATGTTGTTCGAACCTTCGAGCGAGTAGAACGGATGGTTCTTGCCGACCTCCTTGAGTTCGACACGAGCCTTACCGCCGTCGAGCGATGCCACAAAACGCCAACGCTTACCTTGTGCATCCAGTTCGCTGCGACGACGCTCAAAGTCGGCATCCAGCGCAGGCAATTGCTGCCAGAATTCCTCCTGACTGCCCTTGAAGAGATTGTCAGGAATGAACAGATGCGTCTCAACATCGCTCTGGTTCAGGCGATAGCCTGCTTCACGTCCGAGGATGACCAGTTTGCGTATCACGTCCCTGCCGCTGAGATCGACTCTCGGGTCAGGTTCACTATACCCTTCTTCCTTCGCACGACGCACGGTCTGGCTGAACGGCACCTCTGCCGACAACGTGTTGAAGATGAAGTTGAGTGTTCCGCTGAGCACGGCTTCGAGTTTCAGAATCTTGTCGCCCGAGTTGATGAGGTCGTTGATGGTGTTGATGATGGGCAGACCTGCACCGACATTGGTTTCGAACAGAAATTTCACGTTGCGACGGCGTGCAGTGGCTTTCAGTTTGGCATAGTTTTCATAGTCGCTCGATGCAGCCACCTTGTTGGCAGCCACCACCGAGATGCTGTGTTCGAAGAAATCGTTGTAGAGGCTTGCCACGTCGGGGCTGGCGGTGCAATCGACAAAGACGCTGTTGAAGATGTTCATGCCTATCACCTCGTCCTTCAGTCGTTGCAGGTTGCTCGCGGGTGCCTTCTTGAGTTGCTCTCGGAAATGTTCAAGTTCGAAGCCTTCGCGCGAGAACATAGCGTTGTGTCCGCTGGCGATGCCGACAACGTTGAGTTTCAGTCCGCGTTCCTTCATGAGGCGTTCGCGCTGACTGGCAATCTGCTTGATGAGGCTGCCGCCAACTGTGCCCACACCACAGATGAACAGGTTGAGCACCTGGTATTCGCTGAGGAAGAAACTATCGTGGATGACGTTCAAGGACTTCCGCAGGAAACGGCTCTCGACGACAAACGAGATGTTCGTTTCGCTGGCTCCCTGGGCACAAGCAATCACGCTGATACCGTTGCGACCGAGCGTACCGAAGAGTTTACCGGCAATGCCAGGCGTGTGCTTCATGTTCTCGCCGACGACGGCGATAGTGGCGAGGTTTTTCTCCACCTTCATCTCAAACATGGCACCCATCTGGATTTCCTTCTCAAACTCGGCGTTGAGCACCTCGCACGCCTTGTCGGCATCTTCGTTGCGCACACCGATGCTAGTTGAGTTCTCCGACGAAGCCTGGCTTACCATGAACACCGAAATGCCTTCCTCGGCCAGGGCTGTGAAGATGCGGCGGTTGACACCGATAACACCGACCATCGACAGACCTGCCACTGTGATGAGGCTCGTGTCGTTGATAGAGGAGATGCCCTTGATGGCCCTGCCGCCATCAGACGCTTCCTGCTCAATTACCGTACCCTCCGCTTCGGGGCGGAACGTATTCTTTATATATATAGGTATATTCTTGATGCAGACAGGATAGATGGTTGGGGGATAGACCACCTTCGCACCGAAGTTGCAGAGTTCCATCGCCTCCACATACGAAAGGCGGTCGATGGTATAGGCAGCGGTGATGACGCGCGGATCGGCGGTCATGAAGCCATCGACATCGGTCCAGATCTCCAATGCCTCGGCATCCATTGCTGCCGCGATGATGCTGGCTGTGTAGTCGCTGCCGCCTCGTCCGAGGTTGGTCACCTCTCCCGTATGTATGTCTGTGGAAATAAAGCCTGGGACAACGGCAACGAGCGGATGCCTGCGGATGTCCTTAAGGTCTTTTGAAAACTCGCGGCGCACACTCGTGTACGTCACCTCCGTCACGAGCAGGTTCTTTCCCTGCTTCTTCTCCGTCTTCACGAAATCGAGGGCGTTGTGCCACGTCGCCCCACGGATGAGAGCAGCGACAATCTGCGACGACATCCGCTCTCCATAACTGACGATTGCGTTCGAAGTCTTCTCCGAAAGGTCGCGAATCAGATAAACACCCTGGTAGATGCTCTTCAGGTCGTCGAGCAACGCATCTACCACTTTCAGCAACTCTACTTGCTTCTCAACATCGGGGATAACCGTGTCAATCATTCGGTGATGGCGTCCGACCATCTCGTGATACAAATCGAGATAGGCCGCGTCGCCTGCCTGTGCCATCTGGGCTGCACGAATCAACTGATCCGTCACGCCGCCCAGGGCCGAAACCACTACGACAACTGGCTCATCGCACGATTCCACGATTTTCTTGACATTGAGAATGCTTTCTGCGGAACCTACGGACGTCCCGCCAAACTTCATTACTCTCATGTTACAAGTTGTTCAGTATGTAAAAGTGACTGCAAAGGTACAATTAAGCGAGCACAATTCCAAATTTTGGAGCAGCGAGAGCCAAAAAAAACTAGTTTTATTGGTCGAGTCGTGACAAAATTGTCTAAGACAAATTTATTTGAGAATTGTCGAGCGTGAATACCTTCTCGCAAAGCGAAAAGGTACGATTAAGCGAGCAAAAAAACAAACTTGTTTGATTTTTTCGAGTGCCCATTCACCACACGCCACAGATTTCGTCACTGTTCAGCACTTGAAAAAGTCATCCACAGCATGCTGCTTTTGATTATACGACATGCCGACGACAACGCTGCGACTTGTCGACAATTTCGACGCATGGCCATGCATTATTCCCTATTTAATGATTAAAATTACGCCAAAAACGCAGTTTCTGCATTTTTGAAACGCATTTTCTGCGAATTTGAAACGCTCAATCCATACAAATACCGTATATTTGCAACCGTAATACAATGTATTTCATTTTTTCTTAACCCTAAAAATTAAAAAACATGAAAAAAACAATGAAAAGTTGGCTGTTCATGGGTCTTGTAACCCTAGCAGCAGGTATGTTCACTGCGTGCAGCAGCAGTAGCGACGACGGCGGCAGTGTGATTCCTATCGACCCTGGATACGTGCCCGTAACTCTGCCCGACGGACTGGCAGCCCGTACGCTTGCAGGTATCGTCAAGGACACGAGTGGCAAGCCTATCAACGGCGTGACCGTTAAGACGGGTTCCGTCAGCGTGAAAACCAACGCTGCCGGTATGTTCGTACTTGACCAGGTTCAGGTTAAGGGCAACCGCATCATCGTATCGTTCGAAAAGGCCGGCTACTTCGACCTCACACGTTCATGCGACACCTATCAGACTGGTACATGGGAAGTATCGCTCATCGCCAAGAACGAATCTGGGCGCAGCACGTCGAGTTCTTTCGGCAGCGCAACAGGCAAGGACATCATCGTTGGTGCAACAAAGGTTGAACTGCCTGCCGACGGCTTTAAGAACGAAGCCACAGGAAGTAACTATTCTGGCAACGTCAACGTTGACATGGCCTTCATCAGCCCCGATGACAAAGATTTTGCCGACGCCATGCCAGGCGGTGACCTCCAGGCTGTCCGCGTAGGCGGTGACGAGGCTGAACTGCTCAGTTACGGTATGATTGCCGTTTCGATTACAGACGACATGGGCAACAAACTGAATCTCCAGGACGGCAAGACCGCCAAGGTGACCTTCCCAATTCCGACCAGCCTGTCGGGCAAGACCCCCGAAACCATTCCGCTCTGGTGGTTCAACGAGGAGACTGGTAAGTGGGAAGAAGACGGCGTAGCCAAACTCGTAGGCGACCACTACGAAGGCGAAGTGAAGCACTTCTCATGGTGGAACCTCGACTACCCATCGCAGCAAGGCACAGTCGAAGGACACGTACGCAATGCCGACGGTGCACCTGTTGCCAACATTACCGTACACGTAGGTCAGCGCACCACCAAGACCAACGAGTTCGGCTACTTCCGTCAGGATGTGCCCGCTGGTGAGGACTTCAGCGTAGCCGTTCTGTCGAAGGACTACGGCAATTCCGAAGAAGCCATCGAATATGTGAAGGCTTTGAGTCCATACGAAGTACGCACCGTTGACCTCACGCTTGCCAAACTCTACAAGATCAGAGGCCGTCTGCTGCAGGGTGACGTACCGCTCATCGGTGCCATCAGCCTCGCCTACGACGGAAAGACGCTGCCCACATGGATCAGCAACTACGACGGTACGTTCGAGATGTTCGCTCCCGCCAAATACACAGGCGCAGCCACGCTCACCATCACCACCGCAGCAGGACGCCAGACCAAGAGCATCAGCATCAACAATGCTGACGTTGAACTGGGCGACATCGTCTTCGGCGGCTCAGTCGCAGGCGGAATCATCACCATTACGCCAAGCCTGGCCGGCCGCGATCCGTTCACCCTCCCCGTTCCGGAAGGACTCACAGCTACCGTCAGTGAAGACGGCACCAGTTTCAATGTCAGTTGGCAGACTGAAGATTATAATCAACCAGGCTGGAACATGTTCTTCGTCGGTGGCAACGAGAAGGACGGAGGCTTCTTCGAGTGCATCTACTTTACAGACACGTTCTCGTTCGATACCGACCGCAGTTCAGGTTCTGTTAAGATTGTCAAGATTGCAGACGGCGTCCTGACCTTCACCTTCAATGGTAAATGTCGTCTGTCCTTCCGTGGTGCAACAGACGAAGTTTGGGATGAGAATGCATTCTACCAGACTGGCGAGTTGAATGCCGTGATTGTTGAAGGAGACGAAACAGGACGCTGGTAAACATCAGCATCCTTAACAATAGAAAGAGCGCCTGTCACAGCACGTGACAGGCGCTCTTGTCTTATTGCGACAGCAGCGTCACAGCGGATCGACATCGTAATAGATGTTCAGGTTCGTACAGTAGGGGATGGCAAGCATCTGCTGCTGAGCCGCCAGCAATGCCTGACGGGTCTTTGTCACCGATGCCGACAGAGGAATCTTCAGGATGATCTTGCGTATGTGCAACGACGCTACGCGGCTCACAGGCGGACGGTCCGGACCAAGAATCTGCTCGGGGAACACACGGCGCAGCAACGTGGCATACTCCTCGGCGGCATGGTTCACAACGTCCAGGTCGCGGTGGCGAAGATAGATGTAAATCAGGCGGCTCTCAGGCGGATAGTGGAACAGCGTGCGTTCCTCCATTTGCTCCTTGAACATCGACTCCATGTCGTTGTCCACCACATGCTGAATCACAGGGCTGTCGGCACTGCGCGTTTGTAGGATGACCAGACCTTTGTGTCCCTTTCTGCCTGCACGCCCAGCAACCTGCATGAGCATCTGGAACGTGCGCTCATAGGCACGGAAGTCGGGCTGGTTGAGCATTGTGTCGGCATCGAGAATGCCCACCAGCGAAACACGGTCGAAGTCGAGTCCCTTCGTCACCATCTGCGTTCCGATGAGGATGTCATAGTCGCCTTGGCTGAAGTCGCTGATGAGTTGTTCGTACGACTTGCGCGTCTTGGCGATGTCGAGGTCGAGGCGTGCCGTGCGTGCCTCGGGGAAGAAGCGATGAATCTGCTCCTCGATGCGCTCCGTACCGGCTCCTACAGTAGTAAACTGCTCCTCACACTGCGGACATTTCTCTGGCAAACTGTAAGTCTTGCCACAGTAGTGACAAGTCAGCATATTGGTGCGCTTATGATAGGTGAGCGACACGTCGCAGTGCGCGCAACGAGGCACCCAGCCGCACTGCTTGCACTGAATGAAAGAGGAAAAGCCGCGCCGGTTCTGAAAAAGTATGACCTGTTCACGTCGCTCAAGAGCCCCAGCGATTTCGTCGAGCAGACGCTGCGAAAACGCGCCCTTCATGCGCTTCTGAAACTTCAGACGTGCCACATCGACGATCTCAACGTCGGGCAGTTGCATGTCGGCATAACGCTGCATGAGCGGCACGTAGCCATAACGTCCCTGGCGGGCAAGGTGGAGCGTCTCGATGGACGGTGTGGCTGTGCCCAGGAGTACCTTCGCGCCCTGCTGACGTGCGAGCATAATCGCAGCCGAACGGGCATGGTAGCGCGGGGCTGGCTCCTGCTGTTTGTAACTTGTCTCGTGCTCCTCATCGACGATGACCAGACCGAGATTGTGGAAAGGTAGGAACACGCTGGAACGTACGCCGAGCACCAGGATAGGTTCGGCGCTGTTCAACAACCGCTGATACACCTCCACACGCTCCTTGTCGGTGAACTTCGAATGATATACCACCATGGCGTCGCCAAACACTCGTCGCAGACGCTCGGTGATCTGTGTGGTCAGCGCTATTTCGGGCAGCAGATACAACACCTGCCTGCCCTGTTCCATCATCTCGCGGATGAGGTGAATGTAGATTTCCGTCTTGCCAGACGAAGTGACACCGTGCAGAAGGCAAATGGAGGGTCCTTCCCCCTGTCTCTCACGCGAAGGAGTAGAGTAATTACCATTCTCGTCCTGTACGCATCCCCAAGAACACCATATATGATTATAGGCTGCTTGCTGAGCGTCACTTAGTTGCGGTAATTCTATTTGAGAACCGTAACCACTCCCTTCCCTCACAGGGAGGGGTCGGGGGAGAGTCCGTTTCCTTTCTTTCTTCATGCTCCCAGGAAATGCAGCCTTATACACATCGCCGAGGGGAGACATATAGTAGGCAGCCATCCATCGCCAGAAGTCCAGTTGGTTGCGGGTGACGACGGGCTGGTCGCTGAGCAACTGCTCGATGGGCTTGAGCACAACGCTCTGCGGCTCGTTCTGGTGGACACACTGCACCACTCCGGCATAGTGTTTCGACTTGCCGAGCGTCACCAAAACGTGAGAACCTTCACCGACTCGCCCTTCCATCTCGGGAGGTACGACGTAGGTGAAGGTCTCAAATGGTACGGGCAGTATAATGTCCGCGAACTGCATCAGAACATGTATGCCAGCGAAATCTGGTGGGTGTTATTCTTCAGCTTCTTTTTAACAACATCAAGACCAACAGTATAGGTCACTTCTGAAGTCTTGCCGATGCCGATGTTGTAGTTGTAAGCCACCTGCAGGTGTCCGAGCAACTTGGCGCCAAGACCAACGTTCCAGCTAAACTCAGAGTCGCGCAATGTGTAATCTCCTATGGATTTAATGGAAACAGATTTACTGCCTACATTGAACGAGAACTGCGGACCTGTGGTGACAAACACACCGGCCAGCGAACCGAGACCATAAGTGTACTTCAGGTTGATGGGAATGTCGATGTACTGCAAGTGTTTGCTTACTTCCCAAGCATTGGCGGTTGTGGCATCGGCCAACTTCATACCCTTGTTGTTGTAGAGGAGCGATGCGTCAACACCTACACCAATGATGGGCACAGAGAACTCTGCCATCACACCAACAAAGAAACCTGTCTGGTTGTCTTTCTTAACCATGTCCATATCAAGCGAAGGCTTTGTGATGTTCAAACCAGCCTTGATACCATACTGGAACTGCGCACTGGCAGGCACAGCGATGAGCAGCATGAGGGCTGCTACTGCAAAAATCTTTTTCATACGCTTAAGTTTAAGAGTGTTAATGATTAAGTTGCTTATCTTTTGCAAAAATACGTGAAAGTTGGCGAACTGCAAAACTTTTCCCTGCTTTTTTTACTATTTTGAGGTAAAGTCAATGGCTTCGCCCACGCAGCAGTTCGGTTCCTGGATATTCAGAAGAGCAGCAACCGTGGCGGCGATATCGACGATGTGGTGGCGGCGGTTGTCCCATCCGTGGGGCACGTGCCAGCCGAGGAAAGCGAGCGGAATATGGGTGTCGTCGGGGCTCCACACCGAGTGGGTCGTTCCCAGGCGGATGTGACCAGGTTGGGCTATCTCCTTGGTACTGGCATAGTCTTCCATCACGCCTGGCTCGAACACCATCTGGATCTGTCCGCTACGTCCTGCGCAGTAGCCGTTGATGCACATCGTGCGGACAGGCTCCGGCACACGGTCGGGCACACAGTCGGCAGGGAAGGCGTAGGCCATCTGCGGCAGGCTTTCGAGATAGTCGCACGTGGTCTTCATGATGTCGTCGTAGCGTGGGCTTTGCATGGCCTGCTGCGTAAAGTGAATCTGCATCGAACGCACACGTTCCACAGGTTTGTCCGTGAGCGACAGTGTCTTGCAGACATGGGCGTTGATGTCGTCGGCCAGTGTTGACGAGTACCAATTGTCGGCAGGCAGGTGATGTTCCTGCATGAAGGCAGTGTTGTGGAAACCGGCATGGTCGGCGGTGATGAAAAAGAGCCACTGGCCACGTCCTATCTGTTCGTCGAGGTAGTTGAAGAAAGCCTCCAGTTCCTTGTCGAGTCGCAGGTAAAGGTCCTCCATCCAGATGCTGTTGGGCGAGAGTTGGTGGCCAATCATGTCGGTCGACGAGATGCTCACGCAGAGCATGTCGGGCACACCGTTGGGGTTGTGTCCGAGGTTTTCACCCTCGACTGCGGCACGTGCCATGTCGAAGGTAATCGTCATGCCCCACGGCGACTGCTTCAGCGAACCGTTCAGGCTGTCTTCCCAGCGCTGTCCTCGCGGCGCACTCTGCACATAGGT
>JAIKWU010000098.1 GCA_024684455.1 Bacteroidaceae bacterium
TATTAACTTAGGGGCTGAAGTTAAGTTAACTTATCCCTCTAAGTTAAGTTAATATATTAAGGATGGTTGTAAGCACTTGATTATTAGACATTAAGTTGTAGGACGTATAATGGCGTAAAATTGTCAATATTTTTCCATACACCATGATGCTTTGACGACGTTGGTTTATATACGCCAAAGCATTTATACGATTCCCTCAAGTTCTTTCTTGATGCTCACGAGTTCGGACCGGATGTCCTGCAACAGGTTTATCAGCTCCGTTGTGGAATTTTCCTTGCTGTGGTTCTTGGCAATGGCACTTCGAGCGGCAGCCAGTTTCATGCCCCTTACCTTCACCATATTGTGGATGATACGGATTTCCTCGATGTCTTCTTGCGTGTATTGACGCACATTGCGACCACTCTTGCGAGGCTGGATGGAAGGAAATTCCTTCTCCCAATAGCGCAACAAGGTTTCCGTCACACCAAACATCTCCGCGACTTCACCAATGGCGTAGTACTTTTTCAGATTTTTATTGCTATTCAGGGGCATGTTGAGAATTTACAATTTGACAATTTACAATGTACTGTTTATAAAGGGCAATTTACAATGCACAATCTATAACAGGCAATTTACAATGTGCTATTTATGTACGATTTATCATTTAGGCGTTTAGGCCCTAACCATGTGCAAAGGTACAACAATAAATTAAATTTGAAAAGCGAATGACGCATTTTTAATTTATAATTTTTAATTTTTAATTAAAAGTCGTATCTTTGCGCCCGAAAACGAAAAAAGTAAATAATAAATAGTAAAAATCCTATGATGACAGCTAACGAAATACGCAATTCGTTCAAGAAATTCTTTGAGTCGAAGGGTCACACCATTGTGCCCTCTGCTCCTATGGTAGTGAAAGATGACCCCACGTTGATGTTCACCAATGCCGGCATGAACCAGTGGAAGGATATCATACTCGGTCAGCGCGACCCCGAGCCTCGCCGACGTGCCGACTCGCAGAAGTGCCTCCGCGTCAGCGGTAAGCACAACGACTTGGAGGAGGTGGGTCACGACACATACCACCACACCATGTTCGAGATGCTCGGCAACTGGTCGTTTGGCGACTACTTCAAGGAAGGGGCCATCGACATGGCTTGGGAATATCTCGTTGACGTGCTGAAACTCAACCCTGCCGACCTGTACGTCACCGTATTCGAGGGTTCTCCCGAGGAGGGACTGAGCCGCGACGACGAGGCTGCCGGTTTCTGGCTCAAGCATGTGCCAGCCGACCACATCATCAACGGTAACAAGCACGACAACTTCTGGGAGATGGGCGATACGGGACCCTGTGGCCCCTGTTCCGAGATACATCTCGACAGCCGTACGGATGAAGAGAAAGCCAAGGTGCCCGGCCGCGAACTGGTGAACAAGGACGACCCTCAGGTGATAGAAATCTGGAACATCGTCTTCATGCAGTTCGAACGCAAGGCCGACGGCCATCTGGAACCGCTTTCGATGAACGTCATTGATACGGGCATGGGCTTCGAGCGTCTGGTGCGTGCCATCCAAGGCAAACACTCGAACTACGACACCGACGTGTTCCAGCCCATCATCCGTGCCATCGAGCAACTGACTGGCATTCCTTATGGAGTTGACAAGTTGACAAGTAAACAAGTTGACAAGTTGGATGGGAATGAAGGTAACAACTCGTCAACTCGTCAACTCGTCAACTCGTCAACTGAAACCGACGTCGCCATGCGCGTCGTGGCCGACCACCTGCGCACCATTGCCTTCTCCATTGCCGACGGCCAGTTGCCAGGCAACGCCAAGGCCGGCTACGTCATCCGCCGCATCCTGCGCCGCGCCGTGCGCTATGCCTACACCTTCCTCGGACAGAAGGAAGCCTTCATGTACCGTTTGCTTCCCGTCCTGATTCACGAGATGGGTGATACCTACCCCGAACTGGATGCCCAGAAAGAACTTATCTCGAAGGTAATGAAGGAAGAGGAGGACAGTTTCCTCCGCACATTGGAGACGGGCATCCGCCTGTTGGACGGTGTAATGGCCGAGACCAAGCAACAGGGCAAGACCGTCATCGACGGCGAAAAGGCGTTCACGCTGTTCGACACTTACGGATTCCCCCTCGACCTGACGCAACTTATCTGCCGCGAGAACGATTTGACCGTGAACGAGGAGCGCTTCAACCAGGAAATGCAGAAGCAGAAAGACCGTGCCCGCAATGCTGCCAAGGTAGAGGCAGACGATTGGGTGGAAGTGGACAAGCTGACAAGTAAGCAAGCTGACAGCTCGTCAACTAAATTCCTCGGTTGGGACATGACGGAGAGCGAATGTCGCATCCTGCGCTATCGTCAAGTGATGCAGAAGAAGCAGACCTACTACCAGCTGGTGCTCGACCAGACTCCTTTCTATGCAGAGAAGGGCGGTCAGGTGGGCGACCGCGGTGTGCTGGTAAGCGAGAACGAAACCATCGACATCATCGACACAAAGACAGAGAACGGACTGACCGTTCACATCACCAAGACGCTGCCAAAGCAGCCCGAGGCTCCCTTCATGGCTTGCGTCGATACCGACCTGCGCCATGCCTGTGAGGCCAACCACACAGCCACGCACCTTCTGGATCAGGCGTTGCGCCAAGTATTAGGCACCCATGTGGAGCAGAAGGGTTCACTCGTTACGCCAGACTATCTGCGCTTCGACTTCTCTCATTTCCAGAAGGTGACCGACGAGGAACTGCGCCAGGTGGAACGCCTCGTGAACCAGAAGATTCGTGAGAACATCCCCTTGCAGGATCACCGCGACATGCCCATCGAGGAAGCTAAGAAACTCGGAGCCATTGCCCTCTTCGGCGAGAAGTACGGCGACAAGGTTCGTGTCGTCCAATTCGGCGACAGCGTTGAGTTCTGCGGCGGTTGTCATGCCAAGAGCACAGGCCAGTTAGGTATGGTGAAGATACTCTCCGAGAGCAGTGTGGCTGCCGGTGTGCGCCGCATCGAGGCCATCACCGGTCAGAAGGTGGAGGAAATGATGTATCAGGTGACCGACACCATAGCAAATATGCGCCACCTCTTCAACAACGCTCCCGACCTGCAAGGTGCCATCCAGAAGTTCCTCGACGAGAACGTGCAGCTGAAGAAGCAGATAGAGGAGACGATGCGCGAGAAGGCCATGCAGCTGAAGCAGTCGATGAAGGAGAAAGCCAAAGACATCAACGGCATCACGGTGATGAAGGTTGTCGTGCCCACCATGGCTCCAGAGTTTGTCAAGGACATCGCCTTCCAGCTCCGTGCGGAAGTAGATAATTCGCTGGTTGTCATCGGAAGCCTGAACGAGGGCAAGCCCATGTTGACAGCAGCCGCCTCGGACAGCATCGTCCAGCAGGGCGTGAACATCGGAAAGAACATCCGCGAGGCTGCCAAACTCATCCAGGGCGGTGGCGGTGGTCAGCCCCACTTTGCCACAGCCGGTGGTAAGGATCCCAAAGGCATCATCTCTGCCATCGAGAAACTCGTTGAGCTGCTAACCGTATAAGAGCATTATCGAGCCTTGCGGGCATAGTTCCGTTGCCGCAAGGCATTGAGTACAGACTTGGGCATGAACCAGCGATACAAGCGGTTCATGCCCATTTCTATACATTTCAGCACGTAGCTCATCTTCCAGCGAAGCGTGTGGCTGCGGCCATTGATGCGGGCAAACTCGCGATTCATGCGCAGACGGTTCTGTTGCGAGAATCCACCCTCCGATTCGAAGTTGGCCACCGTCTTATCCACCCACAGAAAACGTTTTCCCGTCTTATAGGCCCAATAGAAGAATTCGTAGTCGGCGGCCACGGGATAACGCAAGTCGTAGGGATGGTCTATGACAAGTGCAGAACGGACGAAGGCTGCCTGATGGCACAGGGCCATCTTCCGTTCAAGCAGGTTCAATGGGGCAGGACGTGTCTCGATTGTGCCGAATGCCATCACCTTGTTCACATTGCCATACGCGATATCTATCTCTTGGCCGACATTCTCCAGCCCCATTTGGCTTATCGTCTCGGGACAGACAAACGTATCGCCCGCATTCATGAAGTTCAGCCATTGTCCACAGGCCATTCGGCACCCTTTGTTCATTGCATCATAGATGCCCCTGTCGGGTTCGCTCACCCACCGCATGGCAATGCCA
Source organism: Bacteroidaceae bacterium (assembly GCA_024684455.1). Classification (GTDB taxonomy): domain Bacteria; phylum Bacteroidota; class Bacteroidia; order Bacteroidales; family Bacteroidaceae; genus UBA3839. The sequence goes on from JAIKWU010000098.1 coordinate 4,159, forward strand.
CGTTCGGCACATTCCCTTTCAAGTTGACGAAGCGTGTCCATCGTTCCGTCGGTCGAAGCCCCATCCACTATGATATATTCGAGGGGACAATCCTTCTGATCCAACACGGAACGAGCTGTCTGGCACAAGGCTTGGTTGGCGTTTCGACACACTGTGATGATGCTTACGAGCGGTTCCTTCATCGTCAGTTCTTTTCCTTATTATATAGCATCATCAGCCGCAGACATTCCTCTGCATCATAGCCGCGCGCTTCGGCGTATGCCTCGGCCATCAGCAGACGTTGGGTGTCAGTTGCCGGCAGACGTTCGGCAAAGTTGCGGCATCCCTCGTCCATGCCCACTTTATGGAACCGAATACGATTGAGGTCAATGAGTTCCACCCTATCGCCATCGCCGAAGAGGATGTTGCCGCGCGAAAGGTCTTGATGCACCATACCTTCGTCGTGCAGACGTGCCACCATCTGAGCGATAAGGCGTAGGTAGTGAGTCTCTAAGTCCTTCAGTCCTTTTGTATTATCCTTGTTCTCCAACCCTATGAGGTCGGAATAGGTGTATGGACAGCGGCTCTTCTCCGATACGAAGTAACTGCGCCCCATGCACAGCAGGTTGCGTTCCGTCTGCCATGCCACAGGGCGTGGAGAGTCGATGCCCTTGTTCAGCAGAAGCCGCGCATATTCGAAGGAGCGTTGCGCCTTGGATTTGCGCAACCAGCCATACACCAGCCGATTGATGAAGTTGGGAACAGCAAACTGCTTGACAACGTAATCCTTACCTTGATACGTGAGCACACGAAGCTCGTTACGTCGCTTGTAGATGACCTGTCCGTGCTGATGCAGAAAATGTACAGGCAGGGCACGGACGAAATACTTCATCTCGACCCCGGCTTCGTC
>JAIKWU010000045.1 GCA_024684455.1 Bacteroidaceae bacterium
CGTGAATGGTACCTCGGACGTGTGGCTGCCATCCGTCGCATCATCCCCGACTGCAGCATCACGACCGACATCTTCGTCGGCTATCACTCTGAGACTGAAGAGGACCACCAGCAGTCGCTCTCGCTGATGCGCGAGGTGGGCTACGACAGCGCGTTCATGTTCAAATACTCCGAGCGTCCCGGAACGTATGCCTCGAAGCATCTGCCCGACGACGTGCCCGAGGAGGTCAAGTTGCGCCGTCTGAACGAACTGATTGCCCTACAGAACGAACTTAGTGCCGAGCGTTACCAACAAGACATCGACAAGGAGTACGAGGTGCTGGTCGAGGGTGTGAGCAAGCGTTCGCGCCAGCAACTCTTCGGTCGTACAAGCCAGAATAAGGTAGTCGTCTTCGACCGCGGCAACCATCACATCGGCGACTTTGTACGAGTGCGCATCACCGGTGCTTCGTCTGCCACGCTGCAAGGCAAAGAAGTTTTTAATTGAGAATAGAGAATTGAAAATTATGCATTATGCATTCTTAATTATGCATTAAACATATGGGCCACCATCATTACCACCGCTCCAAATTCTTCTCGACACAAGCCATGACGGCAGGCATCAGTACGACGCTGGTGCTGGTGTTGCTCGGCATGTTCGTGCTGTTCATGCTGATTGCGCACAACCTGTCGGTTTATGTCCGCGAGAACATCAACGTCACCGTGCTCATCAGCGACGATCTGCCGCAAGACTCCATCAAGATGCTCAAGGCCGACCTGAAGAAACTTCCCTGTGTCAAGGAACTGCAATACATCTCGAAGGAGGAAGCGCTGCGCGAGCAGACCGAGGCCATGGGCACCGACCCGTCGGAGTTTATCGGCTACAACCCCTTCACGGCGTCGTTCGAACTGAAGATGAACGCCGACTATGCCAACAACGACAGCCTTGCCCGCATTGTCAAGCATCTGAAAGCCGACGAGCGTGTGATGGACGTGCTCTACCAGAAAGAACTGCTGCAGTCGGTCAACGACAACATCCGCAAGGTTTCGCTCGTGCTGCTCATCATCGCTGCCCTGTTTACCTACATTTCGTTCCAACTCATCAACAACACCGTGCGTCTGACGATTTTCAGCCGACGATTCAGCATCAACACGATGAAACTCGTCGGGGCGTCGTGGGGTTTCATCCGTAAACCCTTCCTCAAGCGGGCAGCCCTGCTCGGTGTGATATCGGCCCTGACGGCCGACGCCATCCTCTACTTCGGTTACCACTGGCTTCAGAAGTATGAGCCAGAAATCAATACCGTCGTCAATCTCGAGGTGCTGCTCATCGTGGGCGGCAGCGTGCTCGTGTTCGGACTGCTCATCACGTTCCTCTGCACCTACGGCTCGCTCAGTCGCTACCTGCGCATGACCTCGAACGAACTTTATCACGTTTAATCATTTACTCAATAATGGAAAAGAACTTTGCATTTTCGCGCATGAACTACATCCTGCTCATTGTAGGACTGGTCATCGTCATTATCGGATTCGCTCTCATGGCGGGTCCCAGTACCACGGAACAGGCTTTCGAGCCCGACATCTTCTCGACCCGTCGCATTGTCGTCGGACCGATGGTTTGCCTCTTCGGCTTTCTCTTTGAGGTGTTCGCCATCCTCTGGCGTGCACCCCGACATAAAAAAGAAGACACTCAGCTCAATTCAACACTCAACACTCAACATTCATAATGGATTGGCTACAAGCCCTCATCATGGGCATCTTTCAGGGACTGACCGAGTTCCTTCCCGTCTCGTCGAGCGGCCACTTGGCATTGGCCGGCGCTTTGCTTGGCGTAGAGGACCCCGACAAAGTCATGACGTTCACGATTGCCGTCCACGTCGCCACGGTGCTTTCGACGCTGGTGATTTTGTGGAAGGAAATCGAATGGATTTTCCGCGGACTGTTCAAGACAGGCAACCAGATTGTGCCTTCGCCTTACGGCATCCGCTCGCTGAACGAGGAGCAGAACTATGTGCTGGCGATACTCGTGTCGATGATTCCCGTGGGCATCGTCGGCTTTTGTTTCAAGGACCAGGTCGAAGAGATGTTCGACAGCCTGGTGGTCGTCGGCGTCTGCTTGCTGATTACGGCAAGTCTGCTGTCCTTCTCGTATTTCTCGAAACCGCGTACCAAAGAGCATATCTCGCTGCTCGACGCCTTCATCATCGGCATTGCACAGGCCTGCGCCGTGCTGCCTGGTCTGTCGCGTAGCGGTTCGACCATCGGCACGGGCCTCATTCTGGGCGACAAGAAAGAGAAACTCGCGCAGTTCTCATTCCTGATGGTCATTCCGCCCATCCTCGGCGAAGCCCTGCTCGACGTGAAGAAAATCGCTGAAATGGGCGTTGAGGCTGCCATGGCAGGTATCAGCACCACGGCACTCGTGGTGGGCTTCTTCGCCGCCTTCGTCACAGGTTGTCTGGCTTGCCGTTGGATGATTGGCATCGTCCGCAAGGGCAAACTCATCTACTTTGCTATCTATTGCGCCATTGTTGGTTGTGCCACACTCATCTGGCAACTCTTTTTCTGACGTCGTATGCTTACACCCGAGGAAGGTTGCATCTTCTGCTTCAACAAGCCCTATGCGCTGACGTCGTTTCGCGTCGTCTCACGTGTTCGCGGCATCCTGTGCAACAGGCTCGGGACCAAGAAGTTGGCTGTCGGACATGCCGGCACACTCGACCCTCTGGCCACGGGCGTCCTCATCGTCTGCACAGGCAAGGCAACCAAGCAGATCGACACGATGCAGGCAGGTACGAAAGAGTATATCGCCCAGTTGCGTCTGGGTGCGACGACTCCCTCGTTCGACCGTGAGACGGCTGAGGACCAGACTTTTCCGACCGGGCATATTACCCGCGAACTCATCGAGCAGACGTTGCCGCGCTTCAAGGGACGC
>JAIKWU010000014.1 GCA_024684455.1 Bacteroidaceae bacterium
GTCCTGGTTCTCACCGCCCATGCCCCAGATGAACGTGTAGTTCGCGGTGGCCGCAGCCGCGTGGATGGACCATTCGGGCGAAAGCACGGCCTGGTCGCCCTTCATCCAGATGTGGCGCGTCTCGTCGATCTCGCCCATGAAGTGGCAGACAGCCTGGTCTTCAGGCACTTCGAAGTAGAAGTAAGCCTCCATGCGACGGCTGTGGACGTGGGCAGGCATGGTGTTCCAGACGCTGCCTGGCTTGAGTTCGGTCATGCCCATCTGCAACTGGCAGGAGTCGAGCACTTTCTGCACGATCATGCGGTTGATGACACGGTCGTTCGAACCCTCCAGCGAACCGAGCGCCAGAATGTCGGCATCGGCCTTGGTCACCTTCTTGGTCGGGTATTCCTTGTGAGCCGTCGTAGAGTTGATGTAGAACTTCGCAGGCTTCGACGCGTCGGCACTGACAAAGATGACGTCACGCTCGCCGCGACCGATGTAGAGGGCCTCCTTGTAGTCTAGTTCATAGCACTCGTCGCCCACCTTCACACAACCCTTGCCGCCGACATTGAAGATGCCGATTTCGCGGCGCGTGGTAAAATGAGGAGCCTTCAGCGGGTCGATGGCCTCGAGCAGGAGTTCCTCCTTGACAGGCATCGCACCGCCGACAATCATACGGTCGTACATCGAATAAACCAGGTTGACTTCGTCGGCCGCAAAAACTTTCTCGATGAGAAAATCACGGCGCAGGCGCTTGGTGTCATAACTTTTCGCATCTTCGGGATGCGCCGCATAGCGGATTTCATAATTTGTCTTCATACGGTCAGATAATTATAAATGTGTGAATAAATTCGTTTCGACTCCAAAGGTACACAAAAAAACTCAATAATCGTTTGTGCAAACGTCAAAAAATAAAAAAAGCGGAGAAAAACTCCGCTGAAACTGCAAAAAAAGCCAAAATTGTTTGAAAAGCAACAGATTATGCGTAACTTTGTCGTCTTCCATGCTCAGCAGAGCATAGCAATTTTGACTACAAAATACCTAAAATATCACAATATGAAAAAAAATCAACTAACTCATCTACGTTGGCTCATCCTGAGCCTTCTGCTCGCTACGGGAGTGGGGAGCGCGTGGGCGGACACCTATTCGTACACGTTTACGAGTAAGCAGTTCGCTGCAAATGGTTCCCAAACGCTGAATAATATCAGTTGGACATTGGCGGGTAATGGTGGATACTGGGGATATGACGGCACCAAAGGACAACAATTTGGTTCTGGCAGTGCGCCTTATAAATCCTTGACTTTATCCACATCAGGAATCTCTGGTACAATTACATCCGTCAAGGTGCAAGCCTGTGGTGCAAGCTCTATTGCTGGTACATTGGCTGTCAGTGTCGGCAGCACGTCCTTTACATACAATGGCAACACGTCCGTTGCTTTGACAGCAACAGCCACTGATTACTCATTTACAGGTTCAGCAAGTGGTGCAATTACCATTTCTATGAGCCAGACAAGTTCAAAGGCTTTGTACATTAAGAGCATTGAAGTAACATTCTCGGCAGGACCATCAAAGACTGACACCGAAGTGACGTTCCTGCAAGCGTCCTATTCGACGTCCTACCCAGGAACGTTCTCTGCTCCGACAGCCACGGTGAAGAATGCTTCAAACCATACAACCATTTCAGGTGCGACAGTCTCTTACAGCAGTTCTCAAACATCAGTGGCAACGGTGAACAGCACTACGGGTGAAGTGACTCTGAAAGGCGTGGGCACAGCCACTATCACAGCTGAATACGCAGGTAACAATACCTACAACGGCAGCACAGGCTCGTACACACTGACCGTCAGCGACGGACGTACTGCAACAACAACGTCGTTCCCGCAAAGCAGTTACGATGCCATTTTGGGTGAAAGTTTCACTTCACCCGCAGCAACGGTGGTGGCTGGCACGACGCCCATAAGCGGCGCAACGTTTAACTACACCAGCAGCAACACAAGTGTGGCAACGGTCGATGCCAACACAGGTGCAATCACTCTGGAAGGCGTGGGCATAGCCATTATCACAGCCACGTTTGCAGGTAACTCCACCTATCAAGGCAGTAGCGCTACCTACACGCTCAACGTCAGCAACTCAGGTGGCGGCAGTTCCTACACTTGGGACTTGAGCACTAATTCTTACTCATCTGCATCAACGGATCAAGTCGTCTGGACAAGTACGTTTGCCACGATGACAGCCGATAAAGCAA
>JAIKWU010000025.1 GCA_024684455.1 Bacteroidaceae bacterium
GCTGAAGGGATAGAACCAGTGGGCTGTCTGCTGGAAGAAGACGTTGTTCTTCATCTGCGAGAAGGTGCTCATATACACGTCGGCACCCTCCATGAGCATCTCGCCCATTTCCTGAATCTTCTCCTGTGCACGGGTGTCCGCCTTGCGATTCTTGAACCACTCGGGATTTTCGCCGTTTTGTGTCAGGAAGTCATCGATTTCCTGTATGCCGTATTCTGTCTGCTTGAAGTTCTTGCTTTGCAGGATGGTGGGGATGATGTCGCTGCGCATCTTCTCGCTGACCGAATCGGTGAGGCGGCTGTAGTGCAACTGCATGAACACACGGAAAATGTCGCGCACGAAATTCGGGTCGTCGCAAAGCAAGGTAAAGCGCGACTGGACCTCAGGCTGTTGCTTGATGCGTTCGTCATACTGTCGCAAGACGATGACCATGCCGACGAGAGCACGCTGGCTCAGTTCTGGTTCTGGCAAGAGGTAGGCATCAAAGAGCAGCATGAGTTTGCGCTCGTCGAACATCTCCATCAGCGCCAGCATCGTGGCCGAGATGAGCACACACTTGTCATCGATGAAGATGGCATCGTCTGACAGCATCGAAAAGGCGGTTTCCTGCTCGCTTTTTGACCATACGTCGGAAGTCCAGACACGTCCGAAAAGCATGAGCAACATCTCCTCGCGGTTGTGTTGATGTTGCTCGACGTCGTGTCGTTGAATGTTCTCACGCTCGTTGGGTTCGACCTGCAGCAGGGTGAGTGCCTCATCGTGGTTGCGAAGATGACCAACGATGTCGGACAGCGTCACCTCTGGGCGCAACGTCTTTTGCGAAATGACATAGCGGTCGCTGCCCTGCGCCTTCAGACGATTGGCACGGTCGGTACGGTCGCGTAGCACATGAACCTGACTTACGAGGTCGGCGTAGATGCGCGAAGCGTTGGGGTCGTCCATGCCCTGTACCATATAGCGCAGCATCGCACTATAGGTCGTGCGCATCTGTGCCAATTGGCTCTGCATCTCATAGTCGCCTAATGCATCGACCGAAGTCTGCAACTTTCGGAAAAGTTCGATGAGGTTCTGCTGCTCCATGTCTATTTCATCAAAAGGTCGGCACTCTTCACATCGCGCTTCAACAGGGTGCGTCGGCGCAACCATTGCTTCACACTGTCGACGAGCACTTCAGAGGGTTTCTGCACACGGCTCACCATAGGCATCAGGACAACGCTGTCGGGCCATGCTTCGGCCAAAGGCAGAAAAGAAATCCACTGCATGGCAGCAGCCGAATCACAGCGTTCGATGCGGTCAGCCACGATATCGTAGGCTTGTACCAACTTCACCACATCGTCGCGACGGCTGAGCAAGAGCGAGTCGTGCATGACAATGGCAAAAAGCGGATTGTAGCGTTTGAGGTTCTGTGTCGAGAGCACGAGGTTGTGGCCCTGCGACGTTGCCAGGGTAGCATAGGGCTCTGGCAGAATGGCGCCGTCGTACTGGTTATTCAGCAACATCTGAAGGCGCAACTGGATGTTGTTGATTTGCGGTTTGTTCAGTTGCTCGCTATGGAGTTTTGACACTGCCAACATACCGTCGGCTGTGTAGTCGAGCGCACTGTTACGAGTGAAGGCGACGATGCGTTCCTTCAGACTTTCACCTGTCTTGAGGCGTGACGGACGTGACGTCACAAGGTGAAGATTAAGGTCGGCCGACATAGCCATACGGATGCTATCGCCCTGACTTTTCCAAAGCACAGCCTTGACGAGGTCGGCAGCGACTCCATCAATATGACCGCGAAAAAAAGCCGTGTCGGCGTCCATAGCAGCCTCGAACGTCACGAGCCGGACGCTGAGCCCTAGCGAATCGAACACACCTGTCTCGGCTGCCGCATACAACGGCAGACATTCGACGGTGGGCAAGACGCCAATGCGCAACGCTGTCGTGTCGTCTTCGTAACTGCTTTCTGTCCTGCCCGTTGTGGATGTTTCACAACAGACAAGACAGAATGCAAGTAAAAACCAAATAAGAAATCGCACGCTTATCCCTTGATAGCGGCTACGCCCGGCAGCACCTTACCTTCGATGGCCTCGAGCAGAGCGCCACCACCGGTCGAGATGTAACTGACCTTGTCTTCGAGGCCGAACTTGTGGACACATGCCACAGAGTCACCACCACCGACAAGCGAGAAGGCACCGTTGGCTGTGGCTTCGGCAACAGCATCGCCCACTGCACGGCTACCTGCGCAGAAGTTGTCAAATTCGAATACACCGGCAGGACCGTTCCACAGGATGGTCTTGGCGTCGCGGATGGCAGCCTTGAAGCGCTCCTGTGTCTCAGGACCTACGTCCAGACCTTCCCAACCTTCTGGAATGGCATTGCTCGGGCAAACCTTCTGGTTAGCGTCGTTAGAGAAGTCGTCGGCAACGATGCTGTCGGTAGCGAGCACGAGTTCCACGCCGTTCTTCTTGGCGAGTTCCTCAACGCCCAGAGCCACATCGAGTTTGTCAAGTTCGACGATCGAATTACCAATCTCGCCGCCGTGAGCCTTCATAAACGTATAGGTCATACCGCCGCAGAGGATGAGACGGTCCACCTTGCCGAGCAGGTTCTCGATGATACCAATCTTCGAACTAACCTTCGAGCCACCCATGATGGCAACGAACGGACGCTTGATGTTCGAGAGGACGTTGTCGACAGCCTGAACTTCCTTCTCCATGAGCAGGCCGAGCATCTTGTTGTCGGCATCGAAATAGTCGGCGATGACAGCAGTCGAAGCGTGACGACGGTGAGCCGTACCGAAGGCGTCCATCACGTAGCAGTCGGCATACGAAGCCAGCGTCTTGGCAAATTCCTTCTGACGTTCCTTCATCTCCTTCTTTGCGGCGTCGTAAGCAGGGTCTTCCTTGTCGATACCGACGGGTTTGCCTTCCTCTTCGGGATAGTAGCGCAGGTTCTCAAGCAGCAGCACTTCGCCTGCCTTCAGGGCATCAGCCTCAGCCTTAGCCTTTGCACAGTCGGGAGCAAACTTCACTTCCACACCAAGGGCTGCACTCACGGCGTCCTTGATCTGAGCCAGCGACAGTTTCGGGTTGACCTTGCCTTTGGGCTTACCCATGTGCGACATGATGATAAGCGCACCACCCTGCTCCAGAATCAGTTTCAGTGTGGGAAGCGCACCACGGATACGAGTGTCATCCGTAATCTTACCATTCTCGTCGAGAGGCACGTTGAAGTCAACGCGCACGATTGCCTTCTTACCGGCAAACTTGTAATCTTTGATTTCCATGCTTAAATAAATTATGGTTATTTTAATAATATAAAAGTATCTGTACCAAACTGTAGCAAAGCATTATTTTTGCAAAGTTACAAAAAATCTGTGTAAGTGAGAGAAAAAAGCAGATTTATTTACATTTTTGCCAAAAGAAAATTTCATGAAGACCAGAAGCGTAAGAAAGCCGAAATGAAGGCCATCTTCGACTCGATTAAGTTCGAAAAAGTGCCGGAATAAACAATTTCTTTTCTCATAAAGAAATCATTCATCATTGCCTGTGCGGCTATCATTCTGATGGCTTGCGCAGGCAATTCTGTCTCTACCCTTGAGCAACCCAACGATGAACTAATCAAAACTGAGGAAGCCATGCCTGGTGCACTACACCCCGCCGACATAGCCGGCGACATGGACCACAGTAGGACGTAGAGTGAATCATTCAAACACAATGACTTACATACAAAAAAGGTGGAAAAAGTATTCATTTCCACCTTTTTTATTTTATAAATTTGGACATCATAATTATTAGCAGTACATTTGCAGATAATAAAAATTATCGTGCCACAGACACGAACCAACCAGTCAAAACGATGAATTACCCACAAGAGCAGCACAAACCACAGCACCTGATTCTCGGTGAAATCGGTGAAGAACTGGCTGCCAACTGGTTGATGAAAAAAGAATACCGGATTCTGCACCGTAACTGGCGTTCCAAATACGGTTACGAACTCGATATCGTTGCCTTCAAAGATAATATGCTTCACATTGTTGAGGTTAAGACCCGAACCGACGATGCCTTCCGCGAAATCCGCGCTGCCCTTACACGGGAAAAAGTGCGCCGTCTATGCATCGGAGCCGGCATCTACAAACGCTATTACCGCCTCGACTTCAACTACGTCATCGATGGAATAACCGTACTCTACCATGACGAACAGCACTACGACATCGAGTTTCTACCCAACATCAACGCACAGTTCATTCGTGGCCGCTTCTATTCATAAGACC
>JAIKWU010000067.1 GCA_024684455.1 Bacteroidaceae bacterium
GCGCTGGAACATGGAACAGATGGCAGCGGCAGGTCTGGGCGGTGTGGAGATTACGCCGATTTACGGAGTACAGGGCAACGAAGCGAACGACATTCCGTTTCTCTCTGCACGGTGGATGAAGATGCTCGGCTACGTGGAGGACCTGGCCGACCGGCTCGATATGGAGGTCGATATGGCGACAGGTACGGGATGGCCGTTTGGCGGTCCCGATGTGCCGTTGGAACAGGCCGCCAGCAAAATGATTGTGCAAGGTGAAGACATCCTCACTGGCAGAACGAAACAGAAAGTGAAGCGGGCGGCACCAGGTGGAGAAGGTCTGGTGATTGACCACTTCGATCGCGATGCCGTTCGTTCGTATCTCGCTGGTTTTGAGACCGCGTTCACGACCTATCGCACACGTCGTCCGCATACGTTTTTCAACGACTCCTACGAAGTCTATGGTGCCGACTGGACACCTCGCCTGTTCGACGAATTTGAACGCAGAAGGGGCTATCGCCTGCAAGACCATTTGGAGCCGTTGCTGCACCCAGGCAGTCACGGACTGGTCGGAGGCTACTCGGTCGATGACAAAAAGTTTCTGCTGAGCGACTACCGAGAGACTTTGGGCGAACTGCTGCTGGAGAATTTCACACGTCAGTGGACCGACTGGGCCCATCGCGCTGGCAGCATCACGCGCAACCAGGCACACGGTTCGCCTGCCAACCTCATTGACGTCTATGCCGCCGTCGATATTCCTGAATGCGAGGGTTTTGGCCTCAGCAATTTCGGCATCAAAGGCCTGCGCACTGACAGCGGCTTCACCAAGAAAAACGACTCGGACCTCTCGATGCTGAAATACGCCTCGTCGGCCGCACACATCACTGGTAAACGCTTTGTCTCGAGCGAGACCTTCACCTGGCTCACCGAACATTTCCGCACGTCGCTCAGTCAGTGCAAACCCGACCTCGACCTGATGTTCGTGGCCGGCGTCAACCACGTGTTTTTCCACGGGACCTGCTACTCGCCGAAGGACGAGCCATGGCCCGCGTGGCAGTTCTACGCCTCGGTCGATATGAGTCCACAAAATCCGCAGTGGAACGCCATGCCTGCTTTCAGCGCATACATCACCCGTTGCCAGAGTTTCCTGCAATGGGGTGAACCCGACAACGACCTGCTCGTCTATCTGCCCTACTACGACATGATTCACGATGCGGAGGGCACGGTCACGCTCTTCGACATTCACTCGATGCAACAACGTGCTCCGCGATTCATCCAGGCTGTCCAGACCCTCATCGACGGCGGTCTGGATGTCGATTACGTGAGCGATGAAATACTATGCAAATCAGATATTTACAAGAAATACAGTGCCATCATCATTCCGATGGTTCGTTACATGCCGTTGGAAACATTGCAACGTCTTTACGAAATCGCCAAAGCGGGCAGTCGCGTCATCTTCGTCGGTCGTCAGCCCGAGGCTGTGCCCGGTTTCGGCCGACGTATGCAGGGCCAGCAGGAGGAGTTCGAACGCGTGCTGAACGACGCGGTGAAGAAGCATTGTCAGTATGCGGCTTCGTACGAAGAGGCGCTGTTGATAAGTGGCGGACATGCCGAACCCATGCGCACGGAACAGGGCCTTTCGTGCATCCGCCGAACGAACCCCGACGGCCACCATTACTTCATCTCCAACCTCACGCCCAACGACGTCGATGCCTTTGTAACGCTGGGCGTCGAATGGCAAGATGCGCTCTTCTTCAACCCCATGAACGGACAGGTGACACGTCCTGAACAGCGCGACGGAAAACTGCGCATACAACTGGCGAGCGGCGAGAGCATCATTGTTCGAACAAGAACCAGACCCCTCCCCATCCCTCCCCAAGGGGAGGGCGTAGATACAAACGTGCCTCTTCACCATTATACTCCCCTCCCTTGGGAGGGGCCAGGGGGTGGGTCTGAAATGACCTTGACTGCATGGACACTCTCCTTCCCGCAGGCTGCACCCGTGCCTATCAAGAAAACATACACGATGAGCACACCGAAGTCGTGGACCGAACTCGGCGACGATGTCTTGAAAACCACGATGGCAACAGGACTGTACAAGACCACGTTTGCCACTCCGGCGTCTTTTGGAAAGGACAGCGAGGTTCTGCTCGACCTGGGCGACGTGCGCGAATCGGCCAGAGTCGTCATCAATGGGAAGGAGGTAGGCACACTTTTCGCCGTGCCCTACCGCCTGGACATCACGCCTTATATTAAGAAAGGAAAGAACACGCTCGAGGTCTATGTAACCAACCTGCCAGCCAACCGCATCGCGCAGATGGACCGCGACGGCATCAAATGGCGCCGATTCAAGGATGCCAACGTCGTCGACATCAACTACCAGCGCACCACCTACGACGCTTGGACGCCCATGCCGTCGGGCCTCTGTTCAGACGTGAAAATCCTATACTACTGAATCTCCTCCAAGTGCTTGGAGAAAAAACGCCAAGCACTTGGCGTTCGAACGCTAAGCGCTTAGCGTAAAAATTCCAAGCGCATGACGGTGTCATTACTGTTTACAGTCATTTTGTGTAAAATGTCACACAATCATAGAAGAATTTCGTTATTTTTGAAAAAAGAATGTTATGACCTAAAAAAAATGTTGTAAATTTGCACCCGTGTTCATAAGAACACGTCTTTTTGTTGCTCAATTTCTCCGACGAACTGCAACCTCAAACGAGATTTAATGAGCAAATCCAAATACACATTGAAGCTGCGCACCATAGCGCAGACTTCAACCATAGTGTATTTGGGGCTGTTGCAGGCCTGTCGGAGAATATGGGACGGGGTCTGCGCTTTCTTTATGCCTTTACGTTAGTGCTTTCCCCGTAAGATGTGGAGACGAAAGTAATAACAAAATAATAACCATAACAAAAACAATTAAAAATGAGAACAACAAGAAAGAAATTCAATCTCATCCTCACCCTTGCCGTGATGTTCACGATGGCGCAAGGAGCGTGGGCAACAGACCCGGTGACGAAGACGTATGCCTTCAGCACAAGGTCAATCCAAAGTAACAGCTCCGTTCTTAAAATGACCGACCCCGACGACAACACATCGAAAACCGTCATCACGGCAGGGAGCAATTATAAGTTCAGTAATAATGGCTCTGACTTGCAGATTGGTGCTGGCGGGCAGTTCACCATCTATCCGAACATCAACGGCAAGGTGACCAGGGTGGAGTTGACACACATGGGCAGGCTGTCTATCATGATGAACGGCTCATTCAGCATGAGCATCAGCGGCATGACATGCAACGGCAACGCTTCGCTGACTGGCGACGGGGATTATGAAGGCGAAGGAACAAGCAAGCACACCAACGAGGATGACAGTTTCACCTTCGTCAGCACGGATGCCGCTGGCATCAACGGTAATCTTTCGATGGAACTGGGCAGCATGGCAATAATGCTGATAAGAAGCGGTTGCGAGCTGAAAATCACCTACATTCCCAGCGCCGCCCCGGTACACGCACACGACTTCACATACACCCTCGTTGGTAACACGCTGACCGCCACCTGTGGCGGCACCGACGGGCTGGAGTGCTCGCTCACCAATCATCAGATTTCGACGTCGCTCACCGCTGATGATGCCTTCGACAGCGACCCTTCCATGCTCTTCCCTGCCACACTGACGAACTTTGCACCTTTCAGCACGGAGACGGGAGCCACGAAGGGCAACATAACCTACGTGAACAATACGACCAGCGAAAACCTCGGCACCACAATGCCCAGTGACCCCGGCCAATATA
>JAIKWU010000087.1 GCA_024684455.1 Bacteroidaceae bacterium
TACGCGTTACGCACCCATCCGCCGGTCGACGTCCAGGACGTGGCAAGCCACGACCTACCGTTTCCCCTCGACTTGCATGTGTTAAGCCTGTAGCTAGCGTTCATCCTGAGCCAGGATCAAACTCTTCACTGTATTATAGAAATTGTTATAGTCTGATATCTGGCATTCACTGTACGTTGTTTTGCCTCACAAGGAAGCATTCAGCGCATATTTAAGGAATTGATTTCGCTTTTCTATCACTCTGTAGGCAAAGCCTGCAGAGCGTACTGCCTTATCTTCTGTTCCAGCATGTCAAAGTTCTCAATGCAGTCAGAAAAAAAGCACCGCAACGTGTGCCGCGGGCATCTCTCTTTCCGAAAGCAAGTGCAAAGGTACGGACTTTTTTAATACCCTCCAAACATTTTCCAAACTTTTTTCAAAAAAAATGCATTTTTCTTCAAAAAGGGGATAATTAGGGGAATATCAAGGCTGAACCGAGGGGAATAAAGTCAAATTCAATCTAACGGTGGCGTGGCAGTCAAAACGATAAAATTGGCTGCCGTGTCTGCATATTTTACTGAAAAGTGACCCTTTTGAATCGTTTCTGACAGGAGTTCGGCGGAGGGGGTCTTTTCGACAATGTGCAGGGAACATCCATTCATGATGTCAGGAACGGTTATATCAAGTTTGTCGTGCTGCGTCTGGCAATGTGCATAAATAACGTAGCGATTGCCATCCTTATACCAATAAACCTGGCCTTCGTTGGCGGCTGGGTCGAAGAAACTGACATAATAGTCAATATCTCTGTGGAAACCACAGGGCAGATAATAGTCATCTTCAGAATACGAAGCCGTGTTGAAGGCAGCGATGTAGAACTTATTGATGTTCTCGGGTGAAAATATACCTATATAGTAGTGAGTGTTGTCACTGCCAACAGGCAGATCTGCAAGTCGGTTTTCTTTCTGTGTACTGCCACTGACAAGACTCAATCCTGCAGCCATACCCAGAAGATAGTTATCTGTCGAAGCGTTATATAGATAGGAGATACAACGGTCAATCGGATCGTTCACATCACGTAGATACTCCTCTGTACGACAGAAATGGTAGTTCGGACTTGATGCCGAGGGTGAATGAAAAGGTCTGTCTAATTCTACTCCTTGTTGTGGAGCGGCTTTAGGAATCATGAACATAGCCTTATAACCGTCGGTATCAAAGAATGTTTGCTGCTGGGTCGCACCGTAGAAGACGCAGTCCAGACTACGCAGAACATCAACGCTTGTATGTACGCTACACTGTGCTCCGGTAAAGTTGTATTCGCAGTAAAATTGCGCCATCACTTCTGCTTTTTCCAGAATTGGCGTTGGAAACCACTGGCTCACGGTAGCGGGATCGTAGCCGTCCTGTACCTCGCTTACCTGAAAGTTCTTCACGCTATAAACACCGGCAGTAGTGAGTTCCTGACCATCGGCCATAAACTTACGTTCATGCGCCTTCATTAGTGGACGTAGTTGAATAGATTTCAATCCCGTCGGTACAAATACGCTGTCCACGACCCCATCGCTTTCATGCATGAGTTGTGTAATAGGCAAAGAAATAGGCCATTTCCAACCACGTTCATTGTGGCCGTTACAATTAAGGGAGATGATTGGCAGCAGGACAACACGGGATGGGGAGACATCCCCGATTGTATACATTCGTCCCAACTGATCTTTCCATGCTGTCCCGACGTCTGCATCTGTCATGCCTATATGATTATCCATGGTCGGCACCACATAACCATGCTGTGCGAAAAGATGCCAATAGTTCTTTGTACAGAAAAAGGGTGCTGTGCTGTCACGATGTGTGAAAGTTGTACCGCCAGTGCCCATCAGTTGTGCATCGCTCAAGGTCTTACAGCCAATGCTGACAGACTTTTGTGTGATTACGCCATTTTCGTTCTGCCTATAAGCCACAATTACATCTTTGCTTTCATTATAGTGTGTACGGATGTAGAAAAGGTCGGTTGCCGCTGTCGGATTCAGGTTCAGGACCACCACTTTCATTGACTCTTCGGCTGGTGAAATTGGGATGGAATCCGATGTGGAAAAACCGATTGAATCAATTTCGTTCAAGTTCAGGATAAAGGTATCACCATTCGTCTTATAGATAACCATATAGAGCGAATCGGCCTTGTCTTCCTCTGGGAGACTTTGTGCCAAAGTGGACGATGCAGCAAAACAGAGCCAAATCAGATACGCTATACGGAGTCCTGGTGTTTTTCTGAAAAAAAACATGACGATTCTAATAGTTCAGAAAGATTCAAGGTTGTAAATGGCGGTCGAAGAATCCTTCGATTCGTGTGAAGAGATGAAGGCGTGTTTTGCCGCCGTAGATGCTGTGGTTCCGGTTGGTGTAAGTCTGGAGTTCAAACTGGATACCCGCTTGAACGAGTTGTTCGGCAAGTTCGGCGGTGTTCTGGAAGTGGACATTGTCGTCGGCGAGACCATGGCAGATGAGCAGGTCGCCGTGCAGTCGCTGGTAGCGATGTAGAGGTGAGATGTCGTAGCCGTCGGGGTTCTCCTGCGGGGTGCGCATGTAACGTTCGGTATAGGCCGAGTCGTAGTAGCGCCAGTCGGTGACGGGAGCGACAGCAACGCCGCAACGGAACACACCACGGCCTTCGCACATTGACATGATGGTGTTGAAACCGCCGAAACTCCATCCCCAGATGCCGATTCGGTCTTTGTCCACATAGGGCAGCGAACCGAGGTAAATGGCGGTCTCGACCTGATCCTTCGATTCCTTGTCACCCATCGTCATGTAGGTGCATTTCTGGAAATCGGCTCCGCGTCCACCAGTACCACGTCCATCGACGCAGGCGACGATATAGCCTTTCTGTGCAAGACGGTGCTCCCAGATAAGTCCGCGGGCATTACCGTTGTTCCATGAGTTGTGAACCTGCTGGTCACCAGGTCCACTGTACTGATACATGATGACAGGATATTTCTTCGAAGCATCGAAGTTGGCAGGTTTGACCATCCAGCCGTTCAGCAGGACACCTTCGCTGGTGGTGAAGGAGAAGAGTTCTGGGGTGGCGATGGTGAGGTGCTTGTCGTATTCTTCTTTGAGTGAAGCATTGTTTTCAAGCACACGCTCCTGCTTTCCATTAGAGGTATAGACGGCCGTGACTGGTGGTGTCGTCAGGTCCGACCACGTGTTCACAAAGTAAAGTCCTCCCCTATTCTCTTTCAAAGTGGGGAATACTGCAGTATTGAAACCTTTCTGCTTGGTGAGCAACGTCTTCTTGCCTTTTGCATCGGCTTTGTAGATATATTGTTCAAGGGGATTGCCATGGCCGCTGCCCATTTCGTCGGTCGAGGCGTAGTAGAACGTGGTGCCGTCGGTACCATAGTAGTCGGTCACGACATAGTCGCCTTTGGTCAGTTGGTTGACCAGCGATCCGTCGAGACCGTAGAGATAGAGGTGGCGATAGCCGTCGCGTTCGCTGAGCACAACAAACAGCTGGCGACTGAAGTCGAGGTGGTCGTAGAAGGAGACTTCGATGTACCGGTCGTTCTGCTCGCGCATGATGAGTTTGGCAATGCCGCTGCGTGCATTGACGCTGTAGATGTCGCACTGGTTCTGGCGGCGGTTGAGGGTGACGACTGCAAACTGGTCTTTTTCACAAGTGTGTTGAATGCGGGGAATGTAGCCGTCGTCAGGCACAGGAACGTCAAGATTGCGCGTCACACGACTCTTGATGTCGTAACTGTGAACGCTCACCTTCGAATTGACTTCGCCTGCCTTAGGGTACTTATAGGAATAGACACCAGGATAGAGTGCATACTCCTTCATCGACGGATGAGTACCCTGAAAATACTGGAAAGCGAAGGTCTTGACCTCACTCTCGTCGAAGCGCACCCAGGCAAGCATCTGCGAGTCGCTGCTGAAGTCGTATGCACAATTGTACTCAAACTCTTCCTCATAGACCCAGTCAGGCTTTCCGTTGATGATATGGTTAAACTCGCCGTCCTTGGTCACCTGTGTTTCAGCATTGTTGAAGAGCAGTTTGACAAGAAAGAGGTTTCCGTCGCGCACGAAGGCAATCATCGTGCCATCTGGTGAAAAGCGAGGCACTTCCTGTGCCCCATTCTTCGAGAGCGGTGTAAAAGTTTTGTTGTTGATATTATATATATAGTATCGCGCGCGCGAGGAGCGTCGGTAGATAGGCTCCACATCTGTTGCAATGAGAAGGTTCTTTCCGTCGGGCGAGAAAGTATAGGAATCGAGCGAGAGGTCGCGTACCCGCACTTCATTGATAGTGTTGCCCTGCGCATCGACCACACGTGCCACACTACGGTCGGCTACCACCTCGAGGGTCTCTCCCGTCTTGTACGAGCAGCGCAGAATTTGGTTGCCGTCGTCGCTCAGCCGTGTATAACTCTCACCGTCGGCACAGGGCTGTAAACCATACACGCCACGGGCGTAATAGCCGTAACTGACGACATCTTCGAGCCTGATTTGCTGCGCAAAAACGAAAATTGAGGCAAAAAACACGATTGCCAGTGCTGAAAATTTTTTCATATCAATAGTTTTTACTTAATTTGCAGGTAAAATGTTAAACTTTTGACAAAGATAAATGTTTTTCACGACATACCGAAACAAAAGCAGAAAAAAGATAACGTGGCTCGGGATCTGCCTCTGCGTGCTGATGACGGTCTGTCTGGCGTGCAGCCATGACAAGGAAGCCGACTTGCCAGGTAGCGAGGCTGTGCTCAGCGAACTGCAACAGACCGCCGACCTCGCCACGACGGAATTGACCGTTCGTAAACTCGCCATCTACGATTCGAGCAAGAGTGAACGCTTCTCATGGCTGCGGCCCTCGACCTGGAAGTACGGCGACCAAAAATGCATCGTCCCCGTCGAAGTGACATTGAAGTACGGTTACGACCTGCGCAGCCTTACCGTCCGCGACATCCGCACCTCGGCCGACTCGTCGCTCGTGGTGGTGCGTTTGCCCAAACCGAAAATCATCGATGCCGGCTACAACACTTACATCGACGAAGGTTCCATCGTGAAGATGTCCACCGGCCTGCGCTCCGAAGTCGGTCACGAACTTATCGAAGAGATACGCCGCAAGGCCTATGAGTCGGTGCTGGCAGAGGACCTCACCGACCTTGTCGGCGATGACATCGAGCGCAACACCCAGACACTCCTCGTCAGCCTGCTCCACACGCTTGGCTACGAAAACGTGATTGTCGAGATTGCCCATTAACCTCATCACGCCCACCATGTCCCACCCACCTGTTAAGACCGACCGTACGTGGCACGAAGCCCTCCAGTGGCTGCGACGCATCAACAAGGTGACGCTCACCGTCACCCTCGTTGTCATCGCCGCCGTCCTCGCCTTTGCCGCCTACGGCATCTTGCGCCTGAGCCATGCCCTCCCTTCGCACGGTGACATCACCCTCGAGCAGACGCCCATCGACATCGAGGCGGTCCGTCCGCGCGGCGAACTGTACGTTGCCACTGCTGTCATCGAGGAATACGTGAGCGAGTACAGCACCGAATTCCACTTCGGCCTGATTCCCGAACCCCACTCCTGCGTGCAGATCCTGCGCCAAAAGGTCAGTTACGTCATCGACCTCGAAGAGGTGCGCTACATCGCCGACACGCCCGACACCGTCATCGTCCAGATGCCGCCGCTCCGCTATGTCGCCTCCACGCAGGACTCGCCTTTTCTCTCCGACGACGAGGACTTCTGGATGGACCACATGCCCTCGACCAACGACATGAAACGCGAAGTAGAAGAGAAGATACGCCAACGCTTCGACACTCCTGCCAATCGCCGCAAGGCAGAGCGCAACGCCGAAGCCAGCATCAGCCTGCTCCTCAAACGGCTTGGCTACGAAGCACGCTTCGCCCCCCATATCGACACAGACGAAAACGATTCTAACCCATAAAAACCTATCATTATGAGACACCTATGGATCTTGGCGGCAGCCATCCTGTTCGCCTGCTGTCAGGCAAAAGCCGGCAGCGAAACTGAGAACATGACCGAGGGCGATACGCTCTACACCTCGAACCTGCAGGAGAGCATCAAGGACAAACCCATCAGCGTGCCTAAAGGAGACGACGCCCCAGACATCGTGACCTTGCTCACCGCCTTCAACCGCGCCTATCCGACCAGCGACCTTTCGTACGTGCTCAACTTGGCCAAAGACCCCAAGTTCACACGCTCCGAGGAGAATGAATACGGAGGCTATGACGTCATCGACCGCAAGAATGGCTATGTCGGCACCGACATCACGAGTGGCGCCGACGGCAGTTACATGGACGCTGCCTTGTGGAAACGCAACGACGGACACCGACTGCTCGTCCTCCACTTCGGAAAACCCACCGACCCCGAAATCGACTACGTCATCTGCTACGACTACGACCCTGCTAAGCAGCAAATGACGCTCGACAAGACCGAAGCCGAGGCCCTTCAACCCTTATGGGAAACCAACAAGCAGTTCTTCACCCTGCCACAGCAGGGCAAGGACATCCAGGTGCGTGAATGGTCGCGCACTTGGTGGGTTGACCTCATCAACACCTACACCTGGAACGGCCAGTACCACGAGTTCGCATACACGGAATCCGATATTTTCGAAGAGTTGATGAATTGCGACAACCTCAAGTCCAACTGGGGTCTGATGTGGGAAAACATTGAAGACCCGAAAGTCGCCGAGTACGCCCTGGTCGATCTCGACGACGACGACAATCCCGAAATCATCCTCTGCGAAGCCACCGACATCGAGAACCACACGTTCCAGAACCTCTATACCTATGTCCAAGGAAAAGCCGAAGACCTCGGCTGCACCGACCGTTCGCACGAGTTCCATCTGAAGAAGAACGGCTGCATTCTCATGGGTAATGCCGACGTCGGCATGGGCCTCGACATAGGTTCGCACGCTGCCGAATACACCGTCATCAAGAACAGCCGCTTCCAGCACCACACTATCTCCGTCATGCGCCCCAACGAGGGAAAGACCGACTACGACGAAGAGATGACCGACGGCGAGAAGGTCATTACCGAAAAGGAGTTTGAAAGCCTCAACGCCCCTCTCACGGAACGCAACTACGACCTCGTCTGGCGTAAGGTCAAGTAAATTCTTTTCCTCCAAGTTCAGTTTGCTTGTAGGCGCATTGCTTGTCAATGCGCAAAAAAATATCTTATGACCATTGATAGGGGAATTTCCCTTATACTTTTGTACCAAAGCGTCCTCACCGTTTTGGTACTTTTGTTTCACTGCGGTGGTACTAAAATTTCACTACGCCGATACAAAAGTTCCACCGCAGTGAAACAAAAGTTCCACTGCGGTGGAACAAATACTCCACTGCGTCCTGTCTGTCAGCCTGCATAACACCAATTGTTAACGCTGCTTGAAACACGGATTCGACGTTTTTTTATTTTTACACGTCAATCTTCGAAAATCATATCATCGGTCTTTAGGAATAATATATCAAGCAAAAGCAAAGTGTTAATTATTGTTAATATCCAATAGCGATGTGTAGGAAAGTGACACTTTCTCATTAAACTTTCGTAACTTTGCACAACTTTTCATAAGACGACTTAAAAAGTAACTAAAAAAGCAATCGATGAAGGTGAACAGACACAAACTTGTCATCTTAATCATTGCGTTCCTGTGGGCCTGTGGAATGAAGGCACAGGAGACTGTCAACGACAGCATCGCTGCCACCGAACGTGACGACTTCGTCACCGTCAGTCTCATCGTTGGATCTCCTCTGAGAGCCATCTGGTCAACACTCGGACACGCTACACTCCGACTGCAATGTCCGACTCACGAACTCGACTACGTGTTTACGTTCGAAAGCGACACCAACGTCAACGGGTTCTTGACTGGCATCGCAGGAAAGGCCCAGGCAAAGTTCGTCATCGTGCCCGCCGAAACCTATTTCGACGACGCACGTCAAATGGGAAGACAACTGCAGGAGGCAACGATCAACCTCACGCTCAACGAACGCAAAGAGTTGTGGCGACAACTCGACCAGCAGATGATGGCGGGTGCCTACCGCCACTTCAACCTCATCTACACCAATTGCGTTCTGACAGCCATACAGACGGTGCAAAGCGTGCTGCAAAATGAACACATCGAATGGGGACCCACTCCCTACGAGATGACCCACAACGACGGCGACTATTTCCGCTATGTGCTGCGCCGCAGCCCCTGGTCGGAATTTACGTTCATCACGTTCATCGGCACAGCCTACGAGCATCACTCACCGTTCGAGGCGAAATTGTCGCCCGATAACATCCTTACCCTGCTCAGCCAGGCCAGCATCGTCAACGATGCCACCGGCGAAAGCCGTCCCGCTCTGCGTGGTACACCAGCCATCGTGCTGGAGGGTAAGCCCGAGCCAGTCGAGACTTTCACACCGCTGATAGCCTTCGCCCTGCTCCTCCTGCTGACGCTCGTCGTCAGCGCCATCGGTCTTTGGGAACACGGCCGGCACATCGCAACCACCTACGATCTGCTGCTCTTTACGGCGCAGACACTGGTGTTCCTGCTGCTGGTGTTCATGACCTTCTACAGCGAACTGTTCCCAGGTCGCTGGAATTGGTACCTTCTGCCCTTCCTGCCCGTGCCTCTGCTGCTGTGGGTGTTGGAGCGCAAGAGAAACACCGCCCGCTGGTGGTTCGCCTACAGCATCATGCTTGCAGCATTCATCTGCGCCACGCCCCTCGTCGGAGCACTCGACTGGCCTCACCAACTCATCACTGCATCGCTGCTCGTCCGCAGTCTCAACAGATATTTATTATTAACTCATAAACAATAACGAAGATGAAACAGAACTACACACAAACAATGAAAGTATGGCTGTGCGCCCTCGTGCTGGCACTGACAGCCACGACCGTCTGGGCTACTGGCACAGGAAGCACTTACTACTATAGTGCCACGGCAAAGATCAGTCCGTCTGGTTCGGGCAAAGTATATGTGGCAACCACTGCTACAGACGACCCAACCTACCAATCGGCCAACCACACCATAACGGGCAGTCAGTATTCTGGCAATAATGGTGCCGCCGTAACCTTCTACTGGTATGCACAGGCCAACGACGGATACATTTTCAAGAACTGGGTAAACAATGGTGGAACTCAGGTGAGTACCAGCCGCAACTTCAACACAACAGAGACCATCACCTCCACCAGTCAGAACAACCGCACAGCCGTCACCTATACGGCAGTGTTTGAACAACAGACAGGTTTGGTTAAAGTGGCCTCGTCGGACAACAGCAGAGGTGTTGTCGACATCAGCAATCCCAACAATGTGAATGGCGAGACGGTAACAATCACTGCAACTCCCGACGTTTCAAATGGCGTGACCTTTATCGGCTGGCGCAAAGGCAACAACGAGAGCCTGCCCATCGTTTCGACAGACATTGAATACACGCTGACTGCCAGCACTGAGACAGAAGGTACCTATTATGCCTTTTTCAGCGAACCTGAAGAATATGTGTTCATTCGATTGAAGAACGTGAAAACTGGACGCTTCTTGAGCATCTGCGGAACACAGAGAGCAAGCAATCATACCGCCAACAGCCAACATGAAGGATTTATTTTCACAAATAGTCTGAAAATGATTTCTGCTGATAATGCCCAGGGCAACCCTTCGACTGTATTTCTGCGTAACGGTACCCCAAGCGGTGTGGGTGTCACAGCAGAAGCGAACCTCTCAGCACAAGGAGCATCGCTGGCCAACAATGCTGATGGTGGTCTGATCAATGATACTTACAAGATTCAGTTCAACCGCAATGCAGATGGAGAGACATTCCGTATTTATACAACCATGTCGATTGACGATGCAGGAACACCCATTTATTTCCAGTCGTACCTCTGCGACGAAGGCACTGATTATGCCGTCATGAAGAGTGCACTGGGTGGTGACATCACCGACCGATCAGACCAGTGGTATGTCTATGTACTCGGCGAGGACCAACGGGAGGGTGCTTTCGGCGCCAACACCAAGTCTAAGTTTACGAAGGACGGCAAGTACTACACAACGATGTACACAACCTTCCCCTACCAGTTGCTTGACGGCGTGAAAGCCTATTATCTGCCGGCTGACATTGACCACTACAACCAAGAAACTCATACGGCCTCTTTTGCAGAAGTGGAGAGCGGAATCGTTCCTGCTAACACAGCCGTGATTCTGGAATGCCTTGACGTACAGTACACCAGTGGCACCGAAGTGAACAACCGTCTGCTTCCACTGACAAGTAGCGTGGCTCCCATCGTAGGTGAGAGTCTGAACATGCTGAAGGGGTTCACCGCTATGGACAACAATAGCGTCGCCAACGATAAGAATTACAAGTACGTGCTATCGTTTGCCAATGACAAGTTGGGATTCTTCCATTCTTCCAGCAGCACAATGTCACCCTACAAGGCTTATTTGCAATTGCCGGAAACGCCACAAGCCAACGAGGTCGCACAACGCTCTACGTTCCAATTTGGTGAAGATATGGACGAATATGAACCCACTGGCATCAATGTTTCGAAACAGATTATCGATGACAACGAAGACAACGCCATCTATGACCTTCAAGGACGCCGCTTCGATCATCAACCACTGCCACGTGGCATCTACGTGAAGAACGGTAAGAAGATTCTGATTAAATAATCCGACAAACACAAAGAAGCAATGAAAAAGACTATTAAATACGAAACGCCCACAGTAACAGTTCACCCCCAGTCTTTCTACCTCATGGGGTTGGATTTGGGTGTGAGCAATGCTGAGGTGGACGATGAGGCTGCAAAGGATCGCCACGACATCGAATTTGAAGATAAGAACTGGGGCAAGACCGACAACTCGCTCTGGTAAGTCCTCCATATATCCTCGAAGCGTGCCGCACAGCAAGGTTTGCCGTGCGGCACGCTTCGTTATTGACATCTTCACATGGCAAAAAACGGCTAAAATGCTGGAGCGCAGTGTTTTTTTTCAATAAAAGCATTGTCGGATGAAAAGTTTTTCGTAACTTTGCAAGCCAATTTATGGACAGGCGCTTCCCGAAGCGTCTGAGTTCTTTGTGTGGATAGTGTCTCTTATTAGCCGAGAGCATGGTCCGTGAATCATCGAACGGGAAACAAAATTTAGTAACAACAAAAAGAAAGTAACAAGAAGTAATGAACACGTTAAGTTTCAGCACTCACTTTGCAACACCCGAAGAAGCCAAGAAAGAATGGGTGGTAGTGGATGCCGCAAAGGAGCCCATCGTGGGTCGTCTGGCATCGAAGGTTGCAAAGATCATCCGTGGCAAGTATAAGCCTTGCTTTACGCCCAACCAGGACTGCGGCGACAATGTCATCATCATCAACGCTGACAAGATCCAGTTCTCTGGTGCTAAATGGACAGACAAAGAGTACATCACATTCTCAGGGTATCCTGGCGGCCAAAAGCGCATCACGCCTGAGCAACTCATCAAGAAGCCATTCGGCTATGAGCGCATCATCCGTCATGCCGTGAAAGGTATGCTCCCGAAGGGACGCCTCGGCTATCGGCTCATCAAGAACCTCTATATCTTCAACGGTCCTGAGCACGACAAGGCAGCACAGCAGCCAAAGGAAATCGATATCACAGCACTTAAATAAGAAACAGAAATATGGAAATGGTACATGCTATCGGCCGCCGCAAGGCCGCTGTTGCCCGAGTATATCTGACTGAAGGTACTGGCAAGATTA
>JAIKWU010000007.1 GCA_024684455.1 Bacteroidaceae bacterium
GGCTTAAGGTTCAAATATACTCCTAAAAATACCCTAAACAGGCTATCATTTCTACTTAAGGCTCTTTTATGCTCCTGGAATCATTGATACGGCCTTTGTCTACAGGGATTGTATAGACGTAATAAGTTCGCAATAAGCAACTCCCTTCTCTTGACGGAAAGACCTCTGTGATTTCTGAGTTTTGTCTTGATGGAAGAATTGAGCGACTCGAGGGCGTTGTTGGTGTTAGGCACGGCCCCGTCCGGAAAACCCTGATAGGTGAACAGCACGTCCAAATGTGTCTTAAGACTGTAATATGCGCTCCTGGTCCTCCTGTGTGTGAAGAATGATTTGCCGTTTTCCGTGACAGTCCTTTCTTTCAGAAAGTCTTTCCATCGTGCGTGCCAGTCCTCCAGCATGGCACGGAACCGCTCCTTGTCGGTAGTGGCCAGTGCCGACGCTATTTTCTTCAGTTCAACCGATGCGGGCAGCTTGGGCCTGTTGGTCAGCAGCTGGCGTATACGCTGCATCTGGTGGAACTGGCACAGCTGGTACGGAGTGCCCCTCAGCATCTCCCTCATTCCCGTAAAGCCGTCGCTCACGACGGCCCTGACCTCCATACCTGATGCCTTCAGATAATCCAGCCCCTCACGATAGTCGTCCAGTCTCTCCTTGCGGTAAATGAACTTGAACCACAGGACACGGCTGTCCGAAGAGTCCATGAGAACCACCACGCCGAAGTCACGGCCCCAGTACGTCGTATCCATGAGAACCACGACGTCATGCGCCACGAGCGGCACCAGCCCCTTGTCCATCCTCTCAAGCCTGCGCTTCACGGTCGAGGCTGACACCTTGAAACGCTCAGCCAAGTCGGATACAGTACAGCGGCCTGAAGAGTAGGCGCCTGCCACATCATCTGCCGAAGGCCAGCGGCGACCGCTGAAATACTTTTCGCAGCTCTTGCAGAACCAATACTGACTGCCGTTTTTGATCCCCTTGCGGATTACCGTTCCACTGCCACATTTAGGGCACTTTTTTTGCCGTTTTTCATGTCTATAATATTATAACCGCTGCAAAGTTAAGAATTTCAATACATTACAACGATTTTAGGAGTATATTTGAGCTATAGGCCTATAACTTGTTGCACGGGACAGCACCGTCGCCAACGCTTCATTACAGCGAGTGTCATTCTGCAAAGTCAGCACATTTCATTTGAAGTATTTTAACAGTTGTTTAGTGATAAATTGTAATGTAAAGTGTTAAAATCGTAAATTTATTAAGTTTTCTTAATGGGTTTTATCAAAATTTTTGTTAACTTTGCAGCCTAATTGTGTTTTGTGCCTTAAAATGGGCTGAGAAATGCAATACTGGCAGCAACCAGAATCCTGCGTGGTCGGAATGACCAACCGAATCCACCTGTTTATATTATAAATAGGAACGCGCGCGAGAGGACGGCCGCTGCTTGCATAATAAAATAACAGAAAGAGAACATTAAAAAACTAATTTATTCATTAAACAACAAAAGAATGGGAAAAAGATTATGGTCATTCATTGCCCTCTGCACGCTTGCAGTTGGCATGGCATTCGCCCAGCAGTCGGTGACTGGTAAGGTCGTCGAGCAGGCAACGGGCGAAGCGGTCGTAGGCGCTTCCGTGTTCGTTGATGGAAATACGGCAATCGGAACCTACACCGACATTAATGGTAACTTCACCCTCAACAACGTTCCGGCAGGCGCACGCCTCAAGGTGACGTACATCGGTCTCAAGAGCCAGACAGTTGCGGCTCGCGCTAAGATGCGTATTGTACTCGAAGCCGATGCGCAGACCACCGACGAAGTCCTCGTTGTAGCCTACGGTTCACAGAAGAAGGCAACCTTTACGGGTGCTGCTACCACACTGAAGGCTGAAAAACTGGAGAACCTGCAGGTCAGCAACATCTCGCAGGCACTCGAAGGCCAGGTGGCAGGTGTGCAGGTAGCCAGCGGTTCAGGTCAGCCAGGTAGCGTCGGAAGTATCCGCATCCGCGGTATCGGTTCCATCGCTGCCGACAAAGACCCGCTCATCGTCCTCGACGGTGTGCCTTACGTGGGTTCGCTCAACTCCATCCCCACACACGACATCGAGTCGCTCACCATCCTCAAGGATGCCGCCGCCAACTCTATGTACGGTGCACGCGGTGCCAATGGTGTCATCATGGTTACCACCAAGAGTGGCCGTCAGGGCAAAGTCAAGATTGACGTCGATGCCAAGTACGGTTGGAACACCCGCGGTGTCCCCACCTACGACATCATCACCAGCCCTGGCGAATACTACGAAATGGCATACGAAGCCTATCGCAACAGCCTTGTTGACGAGATGGGCATGGCAGGCGCCAGCGCATACGCAGCCGCACACCTCATCGACGAGGTGCTCCACTATAATGCCTTTAAGGGAGTGCCCGATAACCAACTTATCGACCCCCTCACCGGCAAACTCAATCCTGCTGCCACCACACTGAAGTGGGGTGACGACTGGACAAAGGATCCGTTTGAAACCGGCGTCCGTCAGGAATACACCGTTGGTATCAGCGGCGGTACCGAGGACACGAAGGCTTACCTCTCGCTCGGCTACCTGAACGATAAAGGTTATATCGTAGGTTCGAAGTTCGACCGCTTCAGCGGCCGTGCCAAGGTCGACCAGAACATCGGTCAGTTCATCCGCGTGGGTGGACGCCTGAGTTATGCTCACACCGACCGTCACGTCTTCGATTCTCAGGAGGACACCAACTTCTCGAACATGTTCATGTTCTCGCAGATGATTGCCCCGATCTATCCTATCTGGCTCTACAACAACGACGGCACACTTTGGCTCGATGCTCAGGGCAACCCACAGTACGACTGGGGTACACAGTATGTACGTCCGTACGCTGGCGAGCAGAACCCTGTCGCCACAACACAGGCCAACTTCAACCAGGTAATCCGCGACAACATCAATTCGCACGCCTACTTCGAGGCTAACTTCCTGAAGGACTTCACCTTCACGGCTAACCTCTCCTACGACGTCTTTAACAGCAGTTCTGTGGAGTATATGACCCCTATCGGTGGTGATGCTCTCAACGTAGGCGGACGCTCCTACCAGAGCACTCAGCGCGTGTCGAACCTCAACGCCCAGCAGATTCTCGAGTGGCGTCATCGCTTCGGTGAACACAACATCCACCTCATGGCAGGTCACGAAAGCGAAAAGGCTGACGTACGCTATCTCTACGGTCACATGACCAACTTCGCCTACGACGACAACCCCTACTTCGCCAATGCTGCGCAGTATCAGAACCTGACGTCGTATCGCTATACCAACACACGTGAAGGCTACTTCTTCCGTGCCAACTACGACTACGCCAACCGTTACATCCTCAACGCTTCTCTGCGCCGTGACGCATCGTCCGTCTTCGCTCGCGAAAACCGCTGGGGTTCGTTCTGGGCCCTCGGTCTTGCCTGGCGTCTGAACGAAGAGTCCTTCATGAAGAATATCAAGGAAATCAACGACCTGAAGTTCAAGATTTCTTACGGTACACAAGGTAATGACGGACTGCCGATCAATCGCGCCTACATGGACCTCTACACCGTAACACGTGTGGACGGCGAGTTCGGTATCGCCAAGTCGATGCGCGGTGTCAAGGACCTCAGTTGGGAAAAGAACTACAACTTCAACGTCGGCTTCGAAGGACGTTTCCTCAACCGCATTACGGTTGACTTCGACTACTTCGTCAAGACCACGAAGGATCTTCTCTATGCTCACCCGCTGCCACCGTCAGTTGGTTCGCCCGACAGCGAATATCGCAACGAGGTGGATATGCGCAACAGCGGCTTCGAAGTGACCCTTGGCGCCGACATCATCAAGAACAAGAACCTCAAGTGGAGCGCACAACTCAACCTGACCCACTATGTCAACAGCCTTACCAAACTGCCTGAAGGAAAGCCCGACGACGGTTTTGCACGTGGCTCCTACTGGTGGAAGAAGGGCGGCTCGCTCTACGACTTCTACATGTACAGATATGCAGGCGTTGACCCCACCACAGGTAGCCCTCTTTACTATGCCGACAAATACTCGGCAAACGTAGCAGGCAAGTGGGTTGAAATTTCGAAAGACCAAGCCCTTGCGCTCGGTGAAGGCAACTACAAGTACGAACTCATTACCGTCAACAAGACAGACAACGCTACGCAATACCAAATCGGCAAGTCGGCCATTCCCGACCTCACCGGTGGTATTAGCACAAGCCTCGAATACATGGGCTTCGACCTCAACATCGCTACAGCCTTCCAGATTGGCGGCTACGTGAACGACTCGTTCTATGCAAGCCTTATGTCATCGGGTAGTACAGGTCAGAACTTCCACAAGGATATGTTCAACCGCTGGACGCCCGCACACACTCAGACCAACATTCCTGCCCTTTGGCTCAACAGCCAGACACAACGCATCAGCGGCAACTCCGACTTCTTCCTCACCGACGCAAGTTACTTCTCATTGCGCAACGTGACACTCGGATATACACTGCCTCGCTCACTCACCGACCGTGTCGGCATCCAAAAACTCCGCGTTTACTTCACTGGCGACAACCTCTGGTTCGTATCGAAGCGTAAGGGTCTTGACCCACGCCAGAGTTTCAGCGGTGCTACCGGTTTCGGCTACTCTGCTATGCGTTCTTACTCAATCGGTCTGAACCTCTCTTTCTAATCAATAAGTATAACTCTAAAACAAAGATATAGCAATATGAAGGCATTAAAATATATGTCCGTTGCCCTGGTGCTGGCAGCAGCCCTTGCTTCCTGCTCCAAGGACTTCCTTGACGCCGAGGACTACTCCGTCCTCACGCCGGACGAAGCCGGTGAAGTAGCCGCAAAGAACGCCGACTCCTATCTCAACGGTATCTGGTCTGCCAATGTGGATGCTACCGACCACGACGAGTTCGGTCTTATGTCCACACTGCTCTACTTCGAGTTCATGACCGAAGACATTGCATTCAGTGACCTAACATGGTTCAGGTACGACTACGACCTCGACTATCGACTCGAGCAGTGGATACGCCCCCGCACTGTGTGGTCACTCTTCTACACCAACATTTCGCGTGCTAACGAAATCATCAGCCTTTATCCCGCCGGACCTCAGACTGATGCTGAGAAGGCTCTCGCAGGTCAGGCATACGCTCTGCGCGGATGGGCCTACTACTACCTTATCCAGGTTTTCCAGGACTACATGTCGTGGACTGGTACTGAGACCGAAGGCCAACTCACAGCCATCAGGCGCGATGCACCAGGCGTGCCCATTATCTATACCACCGGCGACGGCAAGACACCCGATGAAATGAATGCGGCTACAGGTCGTAACACTGTAGGTGCTGTGCTCGACGAATGTGAACGCAACCTCCTCGAAGCCGTCCGACTGCTGACGGAATCGAACTACAAGCGTACCGCCGACGAAAACGGTAAGGACTTCATCGACGCCAGCGTTGCCAATGGTATGCTCGCCCGCTATTACCTCCTCGTTCAGAAGTGGCCCGAGGCTGCTGCTGCTGCCAAACTGGCACGCGCCGGCTATGGTCTCCGCACACCTGATGAGTTGCAGGACGGCTTCATGGACGTGATGGCAAGCGACGTGATGTGGGGATTCAACCACACCACTGAGACTCAGACCACCTACGCTTCGTTCTTCTCGCACATGTCAAACTACTCTCCTGGCTACTGCGGACTTAACTATAGTTCAAAACTCATCGATGCCCGCCTCTACTCGCAGATTGACGCATCAGACCTTCGTCGCGCTCTCTTCAACGGTCCTTCAGGCTGGAGCGCCGGACCGCAGGCAGGTGCCAAATTACCTTATGCCAACCTCAAGTTTGGTGACGACGGCAACTGGACGATGGACTACATCTACATGCGTTCGCCTGAGATGGTACTCATCGAAGCCGAAGCCGAGGCTCGCCAAGGCAACCTCGCCAACGCCGCAGCCGCTCTCAAGCAACTCCTCGATGTCCGCACCAAAGGTGGCAATTGGGATGACACAGCTTTCAAAGAAATGACACAGCAGCAAGCCATCAGTTACATTCTCCTGCAACGCCGCATCGAACTTTGGGGTGAAGGCTTCGCTTACTTCGACCTCAAGCGCAACAACAAGGGTATGAACCGCAACTATGCTGGCTCTAACCACCCGAGTGGTCACCTTCTGACAGTGCCAGCACATGACGTGCTCTGGACTTACCAGATTCCACGTTCGGAATGGCAGAACAACGACAACATTGACGGTGTGAAGGATCAGAACCCGTAAACCGCTGCAAGTGAGTATTAACAAAATCGATTCATCAATCAAGCAACAACGAATATGAAGAAGATATTTTTGAACACAATGGCCGTTCTGGCAGCCGCGACTTTACTCACGAGTTGCTGGGACACCATGGACGACAAGGCTTCCATTGATGCTGCCTATACCACTGAGTCGCAGGTAACATCGACGGGCGTGACCCTCACCAGTGCAACGGTGAAGTCATATAAGCGTATCGACCTCGTGGGTTCGGCCAGCAACATTGAGAACGTGACCGAGATGGGCTTTATGGTCGGAGAAGATCCTTCGATGTCTGGTGCCATGTCTTTCGATGCCACTGATTACAGTGCCGTCATTGTGAATCCTTCAGAGAGAGGATGGTACGAAGAAGTTGAGACCGAAGTAATCATCACTGAGGAGGAATCCGATATGTACGATACCCTAGTCGGTGAAAACGAACTCGGAGAGCCGTACTATTACTACATCCAGTACTCCTATGTTCTGAGTGCAGACACCGAGATTGATTTCAGCAAGTCCTACTTCTATGATGCTACAGGTGAGACTCCCGTTTCTCCTGCCAAGGAAGGCTGGTATATTAATAATGGCAGCACCTACAAACTGAGCGCAGACACTGCCATAGATCCCGCCATTGAGTATTACATGAAGTCAATCCCTAGTAACTTTGCCATCAGTGCCTCTGGTCTTAGCGGTGCTACCACCTACTATGTGTGTGCATACGCCGTGACACCTTCAGGCGTTGCTATCAGCGAAGTACAGCAGTTGACTACACCGGAAACTCCTGTCTATGGCATCAGCGGCTATTATTTCACAACCGAGTTTGAACTGGACGAAGACCAGTCGGATATCGTATGGGTTCAGGAAGAGGGCATGTACCCTATATACATCGAACAGGACCCTGATGATGAAACGGCTGTCACGATTTATAACCTGTGGGGTGCCAATGGTCAGGCAGAAGCCATCTACGATCCGGAAAATCTGACTATTTATATTGCTGCTAACACACCTATTGGTAAGCATCCTACTTATGGTACACTCAGTGTGCGTGGCGTGAACGCCTCCATTTCGGCCTTCACTCAGTACATAGAGATGACCTTTACTCCCAAGGGTGGTTTCATGACCTCTACTCCATTTGCCGTGTCCGTCAGTGCAGGTCGTTTCGGTTTCTACTATGTAGAGATGGAACACATGAGCGACGATGAGGTTGCAGAACTGATGGGTGAAGGTAAAAAACGCACCTATATGCCTTTTACCAGCAGAAAATACAATTTGAAGTAAGTCTCTTATAATCATTCCGATAAGATGGATCCAGTGTGTTGTCGGACTTGTTCCGGCACACGCTGAATCCATTTGCGTTTCAAACAAAAACCTGAATTTTATCATGAAAAAGATTCTTCTCTTAACATTGACATTGTTGGTGTCATTTACTGCATGGGCAGGCGACCGAACAGATGAAGAAATGCGGGCCATTGCGCTGTCGCAGTTGGTTTCGCCGTCGGTCAAGGGCCGTTTCCCGAGCACATTCCGTGTTGAGCGTCTCCATGCGTACAACGAGATGAGTGTCTATGGCAACGAGGACGGCTTTGTCTTTATCAGCCGTGATGAACGTATCAAGCCTGTGCTGGGTTATACCGAAGGCACGTTCGACACACTTAACATGCCTGAAGGACTCCGTTGGTGGATTCAGAAGATGGACCAATGTCTGTCCGACTGGCGTAACATGCCCGACGACGTGGTGGCTGCCTATCAGGAGTCAACGCTGCGTCTGGTCGAAGGTTACACTGCTGTACCCAACTTTGTGAAGTCGAAGTGGGACCAGGGAGAACCCTACAACTACTACACACCTATGTGCAAGACCGCCTATAGTGGTACGAAGACGGAACATGCTTCTACAGGCTGTGTGGCCACGGCGATGGCTCAGATTCTCTATTACTTTCAGTATCCAGCCCAAGGCCAAGGCGAAGGCAGTTATACCGTGTTTAATTTATCGGGTGATAACATTGTTTCCGCCGGCTCCAAGAAAGTTTCGGTCGAAGGAGTCTATGAATACAGCAAGATGAAGAACGTCTATGGCGGTGCCACCACGACCGATCAGAAGGAAGCCATCGGTACTCTCATGCGCGACTGTGGCTATTCGGCTCAGATGTCGTACAACCTCGACGGCTACGGCTCGAGTGGTGCGCACATCTTCCACGCTGCTGCCGGCATGGCGACAAACTTCAGTTACGATGAACTGGCTATACGTTATTATACCCGCGACTATTTCACAACAGAAGAGTGGCTGAAACTCGTCTATGACGAACTGACGCTGAAGCGTCCTATCCTCTATGGTGGTGTTCAGCCTCCATCAAGCGGTCACGCTTTTGTGCTCTCCGGTTTTAACAATGAAGGCCTTGTTTTTGTCAACTGGGGCTGGAGTGGCAGTGGCAACGACCACTACGACATTGCCTTGCTCAATTCACCGAGCGGTACGTTCAGTGCCGAGCAGGATATGGCGTTCCGCTTCAAGACCCATCCCGAAGCCGATCCCGACGATACGTTCGAGTCGATGTGGACTTTCGAAGAATCAGGCTGGTCGGCCAAGTTGACTTCTACCCAGTTGAGAGTACAGTATGACACGCACTACAACATGCACTTCCTTCCTTTCAACGGATGGATAGGCGTTGTCTTCCAGAATGTTGAGACCGATGCTTTGACGCTCGTTGACAAGATTGACACGGGGGTGTCTAATCCGTTGTCAGGCTGGAGCGCTGGTTCGAGTACCTATAAGTTCGCTTCCGATCTCTCCGCTCTGCCGAATGGCTCCTACCGCCTCTACATTGCCTCTCAGCACGTGACCGAGGCAACGCCCAGTCCTTTGCGTATGATGGATCAGAAGGGTGCGGTCTATTATGAACTGACCAAGACCGATGCTACGCACTATTCGCTGTCGGAGCCGAAGAATTTTGCTGATGTGGCATCTGAGCCGACTTATCGCCTTGTCTATATGGTTGACGGTAAGGAGTACAAGAGTTACTACCTGAAGGAGGGCGATCCCATCACGCCCGAGCCTGATCCGACGAAAGAGCATTACGAGTTTTCGGGTTGGAGTGAGATTCCCGCGACGATGCCAGCCCATGAGGTAGTGGTGACGGGCTCGTTTACCCGCAGTTCTGCACCTGTCACGTTGTCGGGCGAAGGCTACGCCACTTTCTACGACAGTGAGGTCAACTACGACGTTCCCTCTGGTGTGACAGCCAGTGTGGTTACGGATGTCAAGGATGGCAAACTCACTTGCGCACCTCTGTCTGGCGTTATTCCTGCAGGTACAGCCGTTTTGCTGAAGGGTGAGAAGGGGGCTGAAATCACACTGACACGTCACACAGGCATTGTTTCTCCCTGTCCTTACACCAACATGCTGTATGGCAGCGATGTGGCTACGACGACCTCGGCTCCAGGATCCAACCTTTATTACAAGTTGACCTACGGACAGTCTGGCACTTATCAGGCCGAGGCTTTTGGTTGGTATTGGGGCGCCGCCAATGGTGCAGCCTTCACCATTGATGGAGGCAAGGCTTGGTTGGCCGTACCTGTATCGGCTGCGAAGGAGCGTCGCTTCTTCCGCATCGATGGCGATGCGACGGGAATCGACACGCTGGACACCCAGGCAGACAAGGGTGCAGCCGTGTTCTATGACCTGCAAGGCCGTCGTGTCTCGGTGCCTGCCCACGGTCTGTTCATCCGCAACGGACGTAAAGTGTTTGTGAAGTAAATCGTAAATCATTAAATCGTTAATCACTATGATGAAGACTTTAAGATACATGACTGCCCTTTGTGCCGTCCTGATGCTCGCTGCCTGCGGTGGCGGCGACGGTGGTGGCGGTAGCGATCCCTATACGCCGGAACCCTATAGTCCGAAGACCTCCTCGGCTGAATTAAAAGTTGGATATGAGGGGCTCACACAGACGGCTTCTATCGACGTGTTCACGTCTGATATCATCGCTATCACGGGGGTGACCGATTGGTTTCATCTGACAAAGCAGACCTACACTTCGGGTGTTCCGACCGTCAACATCGTTGTCGATGAGAACGTCACGCTCTCTGAACGTAAGACCAATGTAACGCTTACGAGTAAGTTAGGCGACCGCCTCATCATCAACGTTACGCAGGAGGCTCATCCTGCAGAAACCAACACGGGAGGCGACAGTTCGCACGACAATGTCAGCGACCAGCCAGCCTATGCCCCTGGGCGATAGCACCTGCGAACTGATAGTTTAGGTTCATCCCTGCTGCTCCGCGTGAGTGGCAGGGATGATTGTTTTATTGGTGTTGTAGTTAATAACTCCTCCCCGGAAAGGGGAGGTGCCCCAACGGGGCGGAGGGGTCACAAACATTAAGTCAATGCATGAAGATAGGGTGGTGTGTGAAGATAGTGACCCCTCCGTCGCTTCGCGCCACCTCCCCTTTCCGGGGAGGAGTTTTCCAAGGCCCCTACAGGCGCGAAAAAATCCCTCTAAAAACCAAAAAATTTGCACCGCAGTGTAATTTTATTTCGACTGCGGTGTGATTATATACGCACCGCAGTGCATTTTCAGTTGCGCTGCGGTGCGTTTTTCGTCGTTGTTTTTCATGGGCCGGACTCGCTTTTTCTAACATATTTAGCGTGTATTTCGCCTAAAATGACTAACTTTGTATCGTCAAACGACAAGGCTTATGAAATCAATCCTGTACATCATGACTTTATCCATGTGTATGGCTGCACAGACAGCCTCGGTTTCGGCTCAGACAGCCGACGATTTTTCGTACAATGACGAACGGTTTGCCGACCTGCAAATGTTGCGCTACAAGGTCGAGGGGTTTGAAAAATTGACGTTGCGCCAGAAGACCTTCATCTACTATCTGCAGGAGGCTGCGCTGACGGGTCGCGACATTTTGTTCGACCAGAACGGACGCTACAACCTGCGCATCCGCCATGCGCTCGAACGCATCTATACCGATTGGCAAGGCGACCGCCAGTCGGCCAACTTCCGCGCACTGGAGGTCTATCTCAAACGCGTCTGGTTTTCCAACGGCATCCACCATCACTATGGTTGCGAGAAGTTTGTGCCTGGATTCAGCGAAACTTTTTTCCGCGAGGCTGCCCGCACGGTGGGCGTGGCTCCCACGCTTATTGACGAAGTCTGCCCCGTCATGTTCGACCCGAACCTGATGCAGAAGCGCGTCAACCTGGCTGAGGGCGAGGACCTTGTGCTCACATCGGCCAGCAACTACTACCGCGGCGTTACCCAACAGGAGGCCGAGGACTTCTATACTGCGATGAAGGACCCCAGCGACCCGCATCCCGTCATGTTCGGCATGAACAGCCGCCTTGTCAAGGAGAACGGCCGTATCTATGAAAAGCGATGGACCACCACTGGCTTGTACGGTCAGGCCCTCTCGCGCATCGTCAACCTGCTGCGACTTGCACGTCCCTATGCCGACGATGCCGACCAGCAGGCTGTCATTGACAAACTCGTTGAGTTCTACACGACCGGCGATCTCAAGACCTTCGACGACTATACCATCCTCTGGGCCGGCAACACCGCGCCGCTCGTCGATTTCGTCAACGGCTTTACGGAGTGCTACGGCGACCCGCTCGGACTGAAGTGCTCGTGGGAGAGCATCGTCAACTTCAAGGACCTCGAGGCCACGAAGCGCACCGAGACACTCAGCCATAATGCGCAGTGGTTTGAGGACCACAGCCCTGTTGACCCCCGTTTCCGCAAGGACAAGGTCAAGGGCATCAGCGCCAAGGTCATCACAGCAGCCATCCTCGGCGGCGACCTCTATCCTTCGACTGCCATCGGCATCAACCTGCCCAACAGCGACTGGGTACGCCGCGAACACGGGTCGAAGTCGGTCACCATCGGCAACCTCACCGATGCTTACAATAAGGCAGCGCGTGGCAACGGATTCCTCGAAGAGTTTGCCATCGACGCCGCTACCGTCAAGATGGTGCGTGAATATGGCGACTTGACCGACGACCTCCACACTGACCTCCACGAGTGCCTTGGACACGGTTCAGGTCGTCTTCTCGCAGGCGTTGACCCCGATTCGCTCAAGGCCTACGGCTCGACCATCGAGGAAGCACGTGCCGACCTGTTCGGACTTTACTACGTGGCCGACCCGAAACTCGTCGAACTCGGACTGACGCCCAATCTCGAAGCCTACAAGGCACAATACTATACCTACATGATGAACGGCCTGATGACACAACTCGTGCGTATCCAGCCTGGAAACAACATCGAGGAAGCACACATGCGCAACCGCGCACTCATTGCCCACTGGTGCTATGAGCAGGGTAGGGCTGACAATGTAGTGCAACTTGTCAAGCGCGACGGCAAGACCTGTGTCCAAATCAACGACTACGTCAAACTGCGCACTTTGTTCGGCCGTCTGCTCGCCGAAATCCAGCGAGTGAAGAGCGAAGGCGACTATGCTGGTGCACAGGCACTCGTCGAGCAGTACGGCGTCAAGGTTGACCCTGCACTCCACCGCGAAGTGCTCGACCGCTACCAGCGTCTCGACCTTGCGCCCTACAAAGGCTTCATCAACCCCGTCTATACCGCTGTGCGCGATGCCCAAGGCAACATCACCGACGTGACCGTTTCCTACAATGAAGGCTATGCCGCACAGATGCTGCGCTATTCGCGCGACTACGAAACTCTGCCTTTGGTGAATGACTGATCAAATCAAACAAGAACTCCGTGCCATGATGAATGGTGTGGCGTCGGCAGCAATGCGTGATGCCGGCATGACCGCTGACTACCGCGTCAACTTTGGCGTCGAACTGCCACGCCTGCAAGCCTATGCTGACGAACTCCGCGCGGAGCATTCAGATGAACTCACCACGCTGTCACAAACGCTGTGGCACGAGCGAGTCCGTGAATGTCGTCTGCTCGCGCTGATGCTCTACCCACCGCAGCAGATGGATGCCGACCTCGCCGAAGTTTGGCTTGCCGACATTCGTACGGTCGAACTTGTTCAGATGGCATCCCTCCTCCTTTTCTGCCGCATGGCGAAAGCGTCAGAATGTGCGTTCCGCTGGATTGCAGCCGACGACGAACTGGTGCAGATGGCCGGCTATTACACCATAGGCCACCTCCTGCGACAAGGGAGCCAACTGGCCAGCCGCTCAGCCGACGAATTGCGCGACCAGGCCACAGCAGCCCTTGCTTCTGAAAACGTACAGTTACAACTCGCAGCCCAACGTGCCCTGGCTCGCCTCTGAAGGACCTTCTGCCTGATTGCCACCGACCATTCTCTATGGAACAGAAAGACATACAACAGACCGTCAAGGACATCCTGACACAATATCTCATGCAGAGCGGAATGCGCTGTACTCCAGAGCGATACGCCATCCTGCACACCATTTACGAGCAGAAACTGCCCTTTACCGTCGATGACCTCTACGCCCTGTTGGACGAACACTACCACGTCAGCCGCGGCACCATCTACTCCGCGCTCGACCTTTTCGTCCGCCTCGGACTTGTCATCCGACACCCCTCCACCTCCATTGAGCAATACGAAAAATGTTATGGTGTGCGCGATCATTTCAAACAAGTCTGCACCCATTGCGGACGTGTCACTGACTTTCGCTCGCAGATTGTTGCCAACTCCCTTGCGACAACCCACTACACGCGCTTCCGTCCTGAACACTTTGCAGTTTGTGTCTATGGCATCTGTTCCAAATGCCAGGCAAAACTCACTCGTCAGCAGAAAAAATTCGAGAAGGAGAAAGAACGTAAATCCGCAGAATCAAAAAAACGCAAACAAACAATAGAAAATGGCAAACAAAGTTGATGTGCTCCTCGGCCTCCAATGGGGCGACGAGGGCAAAGGTAAAGTAGTCGATGTGCTCACACCGCTCTACGACGTCGTTGCACGCTTTCAGGGCGGTCCCAACGCAGGACACACCCTTGAGTTCGAAGGACAGAAATACGTGCTTCGGTCCATTCCGTCAGGCATTTTCCAGGGAAACAAAGTCAACATCATCGGCAATGGCGTCGTCCTCGCCCCTGACCTCTTCATGGACGAGGCACGTGACCTTGAGCGCAGCGGGCATCCCCTACGAGAGCGGCTACATATCTCCAAGAAAGCACACCTCATCATGCCCACTCACCGTCTGCTTGACGCTGCCTACGAAGCCGCCAAAGGTAAGAACCGCGTAGGCACCACAGGCAAAGGTATCGGCCCAACCTACACTGACAAAGTGTCGCGTAACGGTCTGCGTGTCGGTGACATTCTCGACAATTTTGAACAGAAATACGCTGCCCACAAGGCACGTCACGAAACCATGCTCCGTGCGCTCAACTATACCTGCTACGACCTTACGGAGGTGGAAAAGAAATGGATGGAAGGCATTGAATACCTGCGCCAGTTCCATTTGGTTGACAGCGAACACGAAATCAATCACTATCTCACAGAAGGACGCTCTATCCTGTGCGAAGGCGCTCAAGGCACTATGCTCGACGTCGATTTCGGCTCCTATCCTTTCGTTACCTCCAGTAACACCATCTGCGCTGGTGCCTGCACAGGGCTCGGAGTCGGTCCGAACAAGATAGGTGAGGTCTTTGGCATCATCAAGGCTTACTGCACCCGAGTCGGTGCCGGACCTTTCCCCACCGAACTCTTCGATGAGACAGGTCAGCGTATGCGCGACATTGGGCACGAGTACGGAGCCGTCACAGGGCGTGAGCGACGCTGTGGCTGGATTGACCTTGTAGCCCTACGCTATGCCATCATGGTCAGCGGCGTCACCCAACTCATCATGATGAAGAGCGACGTCCTCGACACGTTTCCCGTCATCCGTGCCTGCACAGCCTATAGGCTTGCCAACGGAACTACGACGCGCGACTTCCCCTTCGACATCACCAATGTCACGCCCGTCTATACCGATCTCCCTGGCTGGCAGCAACCCCTTACCCAAATAACCAGCGAAGCCGATTTTCCAGCCGCTCTCAGTGACTATATCCGCTTCCTCGAACACGAACTTCAAACCCCCATTACCATCATCTCCGTCGGTCCCGACCGTGAGCAGACCATTTTCCGCCATCAATGAGAGTCTTCCTAAGCCCTGGTTAGATTTTACCCCATGCGTGAGTTCGGCATAAGCAAAGCCTTGCAGGACCAGAACATCCATCAGGTCCCGAAGGCTTAACATATTGAAATCTTCTTGAGGCTTTACATATATATATTTCTTACGCCCAACTCACGTTACTCCTTAGCCTTTTTCCAAGGTTGCAGTCAGAGTGATGATGTGTCCTCTGGCCATGTTGCCCCCTGTGGAGCACGTGTGAAGAATAGTTTTGCCCATGCGTTCCTAAGCCGATACACCTGTGTCACCGCGTTGGTACGTTTGTGCCACCGCGTTGGTACGTTTGTTCCACCGCGTTGGTACAGTTGTGCCGGCGCGCCGGTCCAGTCCGCCGTCTCCCTCTCGCGTGCGCCCGCGCGTGCGGATGTATATTATAAGGTGCCGTTTGCCCTCTTCCCCGTGCCCGTTCCGTCCCTTCCCGTCTCTTTTTCGTTTTTTTTTTGAAAAAAGTGTGTGAAAGATTTGGCAGGTTCGTGAAAAGTGCGTACCTTTGCACCCGCATTCGGAAAAGGGCACGTGTTCCGCGACGTCAGGTTGCGGCACTTTTTTTCTGACTGCGCTGGGGACTTTGACATGCTGGAACAAGGGAGAAGC
>JAIKWU010000016.1 GCA_024684455.1 Bacteroidaceae bacterium
AACTTTTTGCCTTCTATGATCCATCTCCTCATATGTAATTGGTTCTGTGGATTCAACAATCATCCAGTGGTTGTTATCAACATTACTCGAATAAAGGTTCATTTTATGACCTTCCAAA
Organism: Bacteroidaceae bacterium; assembly: GCA_024684455.1. Lineage (GTDB taxonomy): Bacteria > Bacteroidota > Bacteroidia > Bacteroidales > Bacteroidaceae > UBA3839. The sequence goes on from JAIKWU010000016.1 coordinate 119, forward strand.
TCCGCTGTTATTAAGTTAAAGAAATATTGCGTTCCAAAATCATCAGCGTATGGCAAAGCTTTTATCTTCATGAACCATTCATTTGAAGTGAACCATGCCTAAGGGCAAGGGCAAAAAGTTCCTGTCCCCTTTTGCCCTGTCCCCTTTTGCCCTGATTGCCGTCAGTAACAGGAAGACGGTGTTCTCTGCCATGAATGACTTTGGCATCTAAGCCCCAGCACTTTGTCGATAGCCGGACCCACGAAACGGGTAAAAAGCTCTCTCACATGAAATATTCCTCCGAAAGTTGCTATTGTTTCAGATTCTATTTGTAACTTTGCCTTGTTGTTCAATGATTTTTATAGATTTTGTTTCGCAGCACAAATTTAGGTGAAATTATTGACATGGCAAAACCCAGAGCAACTTTTTGTTGCTCTGGGACTTAAAAAACATTTCAAATTAAACGCTGCAGAATTATGAGAAGGTATCTAAACTGGACCGCGATGACATACATCAGGTGATGGCTTATATGTCAACTCTAAATGTCTACAGGGGAGGATTCATAGCACCGCTCAACTACAAACAGACCATAATACCGACTTCAACCCTGAGTGGAAAATCATCGACCTTGTCTATATTCGGAGTTGAAATAGACAAAACAGCTGATTCATACTCCATTTTCTGTGAAAAAATGCGCGCAAATGAAGCAGAGTTCGTGAAATCTCTCGCTCTATAGGATCATGAAGGGCAGGCTCTCCGATCCATCAACTCCTTCTTAAAACCATTAAATTTATCTTCGTGTGAAAAAGCTTTTTACAAACGTATTCACTTTGGCATTCATAGTTATTGCCATTGCCTTAACCTCCTCGTGCACTTCTTCAGGCAAATCTGGTGGAGGCAGTCCAGATTCAGTCGATGCCAGCCAGTATCCTGCTGCAGGTGATGAAATGTGCGATGACGGTAGCGCAAAATCCTATGTCGTAGATGACGATGCAAACCTTTACTACAAGCCCGACAGAAACTCTAAGATTGTAGGTCATTACAAGGAAGGCGAATTGGTGATGGCCACCAACTTGCAGAATGGATGGTGCAAGGTATGGGATGGTGACATGATGGTTCTCCAAGGCTATATCCTGGCAGATGACTTGTCAACAGACGATGACCAGGACGATGACCAGGACAATGACTTGGACGACCTGAACGAAGGACCGTCTGAAAAGGTTGTGATTAATAGCGAGACCGGTGCCGAAGAAGGTGTTTTTGTAGATACAGATGGCGAAACATATACTGTAATGGTCCAGGATGAAGGCCAAGTACCCTGCGAGGGACGTGAAGTCGTGGTTTACCGCGCAGCAGAGGGTAAAGGCTGGTTGACAGCCAAGGATTACGGCCGATTTGAAGTAAGGGCAGACTCTGAGGCCTCGTCTGAAATCGTGGGGTATATTCAGCTTGAGGAAGGAGAACTCCCTGAGGTCTATCGTTGTCTGGGCGTAGATGACGAATGGTTCAAGATTGATGTAAACGGAACCGTGGGCTATATCAAGGCCTCATTAGTTTATTGGTATGCAATAAATACGTTTTAGGGGATCATGAGTGACAGTTTCCTTGATTCCACTGGCATCCCGACTTCTGAGCGATGTGAAAGGCGTCAACTCTAACGCGGAGGTGAATTACGGCGGAGCTGACAATGGTTCCGGCGAGATCCGCGTGAAGGAGAACGCATCGTATGATGTGTGGGGCGACGACTGGAGCGGGGAAGAGGGCGAGTAGGCGGGAACTCCACGAATTACGCGAATTACGCGAATTACGCGGATTACGCGGAATCACGGATCAACGGGGCAACGGAAAGGCGTAGCCTTAAGCACCAAAATGCGGGCGGCTGAGCCCATAAACACCTGAGGCGCGGCCAGAAGGGCGCAGGTCTAAGCTCGGACGGACATTTTTATGTCCCACGGGCCTTCGGCCTTCGCGGAAATCCCGGAGCAGCGTGCGGCATAAGAACTCGTTCTTAAATGCCCGAGTCGCGACATAAATCATAAAATAAATCTAAGAAATCTATGATAACGCGGCCAAGACCATTTAGGGCTGGCGCAGTGAAAACGTGCTAACGCAGTGTGGGGGGCTGGCGCAGCGGACAGAATGAGCTCTTACAAGCGAAAGACTGAGCATAGCACCAAGGCTCGCAGAGCCACGCACGGCTTTCGGGGTTTTCGGGGTTTTCTTTGAAAGCCCCACTGCGCAGCCATCCGTGTAGATCCGTGCGATCCGTGTTCGTCCTTCCCACAAAACATCTTACATCTTCCATTACATCTTACATCCGGCTCGCAGAGCCGTGTCAGGGATTCTCCTGATCCATCTGATCCTAAGGACGTCACCGTCAACCGCAACGGCAGCGTGAATGCCGCCGACGTTGAAGTAAAGGGCGAACGCTCGAACTACAACGTCTGGAACGAAGACTGGAGCAACTAAGCTGCACAACGTCATCTGACAACGCTATCCACATCGGATAACCTCTTCCGTTCCTGCCAGCCTCCGCTGGCAGGAACTTGTTTTATTAAAAAGATTCTGCGTTTCCCGTCGGTGAATACACATTTCTTGCCCGTGAAATGCGTGTTTCCCGACGGGAAACGCAGATTTCACGGGCAAGAAACAAGTTTGCACCTGCGTCCGTTGAGGTATGCACCTATATGGAAGTGCCAACGGACTTATGTGCGAGGAACTATTTACCTTGTTGACTGTCCACCGTCACCGGCAATTTCCTCATAAAGCAATTCATAAGCCATGGGGAACATATCCTTCGGTTTCGGATCCTCGAAATATTCATTCGTACTGATTATTTTGAACAAGAGATAACAGTTGAAACCGGACTTGTATTCCACCATATTTCCAGGAACCATGACATGAGCACCTTCAACTTTGATGATTTCGCCACTTCCGTCTGTAGCAGTCAGCGTGTAGGAGGCGACAAGATAGAGGTCTCCAAATTTCGTTTCCGACGATACCACCATGAAATCCGTACGCGTCGCATTCGTCACAGAACGGGCTATGAAAGCATCACCAGACTCATGCAGCTCTGCCGAAGCAAAATTGGAAAGCTTTCCGAAATTCCAGACCTTCGACTGATCAAAAAGAAAGACATTATCTGCAGCTGAGTATTCTCCTCCGTTGTAGGTGATTGTCAGGTCCTTGACGGAATAGCACGGAATCGTCTCATAAAAACCGACACACAGATTCATGCCTTTGTCCTCTACGGTGATGGTGCAGATGGCTTTTGTGCCACTGCCGTCCTGTGCTTCGCAGGTGATGATTGCTTCGCCAGCTTTTATACCTGTGACCACGCCGTCATTGACGGTTGCTACCTGAGGATCGCTGGAAGACCATGCAAGGGCGGGAATGGTGGCGTCCTCGGGCAGCACGGTGGCAGTGAGCTTGAGGCTGGTACCTTGGTTCACGGTGGCCGTGGTCTGGCTCAGCACGATGGACTGCACTGGGATGGCAGGTTCAAAAACAACCCTGTCGGCCTCGTTGGAGTTGAAGGCCTTAACGAGCGTGGAGCCCTTGTAGATTTTCATGACTTGTGCATTCACATCCAGACAGAGCATCAGTGCGAATAAAAGAGTAAAATTCTTTTTCATGACTTTTATGGTGTTTTTATCTATTTCTTATTTACTTATTTTACTACTGTGCCATCGCTGTTGTAGAGCTTGCCGTCTTTAACAATGACAAGGCGTCCGCAGACGATGTATTTTCCATTCTTGCCTTCCTGCTTTCTGGCCGAGACGGTGGTGATACCCGTTTCATCTACTTCGCCGTACTCAATGACAAGTTTGCTGTCACCTTCCAGTTTCAGCGACACGACGGGTGTTTCCTTGCCTTCTACGTAGAGTAAAGCGAAGACGTCTTTGCCCTCGGACTTATAGGTCACAGTGGGCATTTGTTTGAACAGATAGCATGTCTGCTGCCCTTCGGCATACACGACAATGCCGTTTTCTGCAGGAGCTGCCTGCGCCATTACTGAAATCAGTAAGGACAACAGTCCGCATAAGATAATCTTTTTCATTCCTAACTACCACAGCACATTTGTTATACATTCTTCCTAAGTTCCAGAGACGCATGAGGCAGTCCTGGATGGTGTCCCGTTGACAGTTTGCTAGCCCCACGTGCTGCAATTCAAGACCGGCAAATTCATCAAAAGACGAGGCAAAGATAAGGATAAAATCTCGGATTATAGCACTTCGTGAGTGAAATTTTTTAATGAGACAGAAACAGGAGAAGTTTTGTGGCCGGAGGAGAAGAAGTCTTGTGGACGTTAGTGCCCTGCGGCCACGGAAGCTATCAGGCCTACGAAATGGCTCACTCCTGCGATCTGCAGAAAGAAAACAACGGCAAAAGGGGACAGGAACTTTTTGCCCTTTCGTGAACTCATACCTAAAATCCGCAACTAATTGTTTCGGCTACTAAATGTACCGTTCTGCTGCGTCATTCTGCACTTTGTCTGATATAGCGGGATGATTATTGATAGT
>JAIKWU010000019.1 GCA_024684455.1 Bacteroidaceae bacterium
CCGGAGATGAGGAGGGGCTTGCGTCCCAGTTTCTCCACGGTGAAGATGGCAACTAATGTAAATAGGATGTTAAAGATTCCCATGATTACGGTTACCATCATCGGGTCTTCCATACCCATGTCGCCGAAGGTGCGCGGTGCATAATAAAGCACGGCGTTGATGCCTACAGCCTGTTGGAAAACACTGAGCATGATGCCCACGAAGATGCACATCGCGCCGTAGGTCATCAGCTTCTCTGTCTTCACGACCATAGTCTCCTTAATGTCCTGCAGAATCTGTTGGGCCTTGCTGGTGCCGTTAATCTTCGAGAGGATGCGCTCTGCCACATCGTCGCGGCCAATGCTGACCAGATAACGTGGTGTTTCGGGCACAAAGCAAATGAGGATGGCAAAAAGGCCTGCCGGTACAGCCTCGCTTCCGAACATGTAACGCCAACCTGTGGTCACCGTCCATTGTGCTGCAGGGTTGATGGCAGCTATGCCTTTGCCCATCTCCTCGACGAGCGGCTGGATGTGGTCGCCCAGAATGAAGAAATTGACAAAGTAAACCACCAGCTGGCCGAAGATGATGGCAAACTGGTTCCAGCTGACCAACATTCCTCTTATATTAGAGGGTGCCACTTCGCCAATGTACATGGGGCAGATGGCAGATGCCAATCCCACGCCGATGCCGCCAATTATGCGGTATATGTTGAACATAATGAGCAGCGAGAAAGAGGGCTTGCCGTATTCGAAGAACAAGAATTCCGGATTCATCGAACCGAGAGCGGACACGAAGAACAACAGGCCTGCGACAATCAGCGAGCGCTTGCGACCGAGGTTTGTTGCCAAAATACCAGAGAGTGCCGATCCGATGATACAGCCAATTAGCGCACTGGCCGAGGTGAAACCATGCCAGATGTCGGAATAGGCAAAGTCCTCGGCTTCCATGAAGAAGGCTTGCAATCCCTTTTCGGCTCCGGAGATGACAGCGGTGTCATAGCCGAAGAGCAATCCTCCCAGTACTGCAACTAGGACGATGCTAATTAGATAGCTCCTGCTTCCTTTATCATTCATAGTCATTCCCTGCTTATGCGGCGTATTTGCTTACTTCACGCTGAATTTATACGCGCAATGGCTGGTATAGGTCTCACCGGGATTCAGCGTAGCGCTGGGCCAGCCTTCGAGGTTGCTCTTGTTGGGCGTGTCGGGATATTTCTGCGTCTCTAAGCAAATGGCGGCGTGCTGGTTATAGACGATGCCCTTCTTACCAACGGCAGAGCCATCGAGAAAGTTGCCGCTATAGACCTGGATGCCGGGTTCGTCGGTGAACACCTCCATGAGGATGCCCGTTTCGGGGCTGTAGATGCTGGCAGCCACCTGTGTGTCGTCGCCCTTTGTGTTCAGGCACCAGTTGTGATCGAAGCCATTACCGTTCTTGATTTGCTCGAAGTCAAAGTTCGTGATGTCCTGTCCCACAGAGTGAGCTGTGCGGAAGTCCATGGGAGTACCCTCTACGGGAGCTATTTCGCCAGTAGTCATAAACGTGCTGTCCACGGGAGTGTAGTAGTCTGCGTTCACATAGAGCTCGTGGTTGGTGATAAGCTTCGTTGGGTCGCCGTTCAGGTTGAAGTAGCTGTGATTGGTCATGTTGATGACGGTGGGGGCGTCGGTTGTTGCCGTGTACAGGATGTCGAGCACATTGTCATCGTTCAGGCGATAGGTCGTGTAAGCAGTCACCGTGCCAGGGAAGTTGTTGTCGCCGTCGGGGCTCACCAACTTCAGCGTTATACTGCAACCTGCATTGTCCTCTTCTTCGTATACCTTGTATTGCCAACCCGTTGGACCTCCGTGCAGACAGTGGCCGAAGTTGTTCTGAGGCAGTTGAATCTCCTTTCCGTCAACTGTGATCTTGCCCTGTGCAATGCGGTTGGCATAGCGGCCGATGGATGCACCGAAGTCGCTGGGGTGGTTTTCGCGGTCAGCAAATGTTGCCACGTTGTCAAAGGCCAGAACCACGTCCTGGAGTTTACCGTCCTTGTCGGGCACCATGATGCTCACGACGCGTCCGCCGAAGTTGGTGACACATACCTCCATTCCGTTGTTGTTCCTCAGCGTGTAGAGCTTGGTCTCCATGCTGTCAATGGTGGTTTCAAAATCTGCGGGATTCAGTCCCGAGGCCGTCAGCTCAGCCTCCTGCTTCTTCGTGTCGCACGATGCCAATACGGCGGCTGCCGTCAGGCCAAGAAACACGTTTCTAACAATTTTTTTCATGGTTTATATTACTATTAGTTAATAAAAATGCATAATATCGTAGCAAATTTAACAAAAAAAAATGAAAGGCCATGTCCTTTACTCCACTTTTTTTCGTAATATCACTTAAATGTTACTCATTTGGAGTTCATAAGGCCAAAAAAAATCCCGCCTTTCGTAAGTCGAAAAGCGGGATTTAATGATTGTCAATTGTCAATTACAGCAGACGGCGTGCGCCCGGACCGATGACAACATCAATAACGATACACTTCTTGCCGTACTTCTCGAAGAAGCGCTTCTGAACGACTTCCTTGAAGTGGTCGTACATCTCCTCAGCCACAAGGTTG
>JAIKWU010000028.1 GCA_024684455.1 Bacteroidaceae bacterium
TACCTGAGTTGCGGCACATGGTCGTTGCTCGGTATCGAGGTGCCTGACGCCATCATCAACGAGAAGAGTTTTGCCTATAACTTCACGAACGAAGGTGGCATCGAGGGCACCACACGCTTCCTCAAGAACATTTGCGGCATGTGGCTCCTGGAATGTTGCCGCAAGGAGTGGGGGAGTCGTGTACCTTCCGACGTCAATCAAATCAATTGTGACGCCATGGAGGCAATGCCTTTCCAATCGTTCATCAATCCCGACGACCCGCGCTTTGCGAACCCCACGTCGATGGTTGAGGCGATTCAATCGTATTGCCGTGAGACAAGACAACCCGTGCCCCAAGATTACAAGGCATTGGCACGTTGCATCTTCGAGAGCCTGGCCATGCGCTATCGTCAGGTGCTCGGCATGTTGAACGAATTGGCACCCTTCGCCATCGAACGGCTTCACGTCATCGGAGGCGGAGGCCGCAACTCCTATCTGATGCAAATGACGGCCGACTCCATCGGATTGCCTGTTGTGACAGGTCCTGTAGAAGGTACCGCCATCGGCAACATCATGCTTCAAGCCAAAGCCGCAGGTCTCGTCTCCGACCGCTTCGCCATGCGTCGCATCATCGCCCGCTCGGTTGACATGAAGACCTACGAACCCAAAGACACCGATTCTTGGAACAAGGCCTACGAACGGTATTTGGTTACATGTTAACTATTTGGACACAAAATCTCCACAAATAGAACACAAAATCTTTCTCTAATGAATAGTTTTAATGTTGAAGATTTATATGAGAAAATGTACAAGATTGTGGGTTGTGCCATGGATTTGTACAATGAATTAGGTTATGGATATTCTGAAAGAGTATATCAGGAGTGTTTATCCATATTGTGTTCTGAACGTGATATTCCTTGGGAACGAGAGAAAAAGTTAGATATGTTTTTTCATCAATCGATGCTCAAACAAAAGTATTATGCTGACTTTGTTTGTTATGACAATATTGTTGTTGAGATAAAGGCGGCTGATACTCTTGTCTCAGAACATCGAGCACAATTGTTTAATTATCTAAGAATCACGAATTCTCCTGGAGGTATCTTAATCAATTTTGGAAATCCAGAACGATTGACTTCCGAAAAATATATCTACGATTCAAATAGTAATTCATATGTTTTTGTACGCAATTTAGATGATTTAAAAACACCTTATTTATAAAAGATTTTGTGTTAAGATTTTTGACAATTTTGTGTCCAAAATAATTTATTATTATAAAATTCCTTTTTTATGAAAGAACAACTCATTCAACAGGCCTATGACGTGGCAAAGGAACGCTACGCAGCCATCGGCGTCGATACGGACATGGCGATTGCCGAACTCGAGAAACAACAAATTTCGCTCCATTGCTGGCAAACGGACGATGTGGTCGGATTTGAACGCAACGAAGCCCTGAGCGGCGGTATTCAGACAACGGGCAACTATCCCGGACGTGCACGCAACATTGACGAGGTGCGCCACGACATCGAGTTTGTCAAGACGCTCCTTGCCGGCAACCATCGCCTGAACCTCCACGAAATCTATGGCGATTTCGGAGGCAAGTTCGTCGATCGCGACCAGGTGGGCGTCGAGCATTTCCAGTCGTGGATGGATTGGGCAAAGGCCAACGACATGAAACTCGACTTCAACTCCACCTCGTTCTCACACCCCAAGAGCGGCGACCTCACGCTCTCCAATCCCGACAAAGGCATCCGCGAATTCTGGATAGAGCACACGAAGCGTTGCCGCCGTATTGCCGATGCCATGGGACGTGCCCAGGGCGACCCTTGCATCATGAACATCTGGGTGCACGACGGTTCGAAGGACACGTCCGTGTGCCGCAAGCGCTATCGTGAAATCCTGGCCGAGAGCCTCGACGAGATTCTCAAAGAAGACCTGCCAGGCATGAAGTCGTGTGTCGAAGCCAAACTCTTCGGCATCGGTTTGGAGAGTTATACGGTGGGTTCGATGGACTTCTATGAGGGCTATTGCGCCACACGCAAGGTCATCTACACCCTCGACACGGGTCACTATGAGCAGACAGAGAACGTGGCCGACAAGGTGGCATCGCTCCTCCTCTTCGTGCCCGAACTCATGTTGCACGTCTCGCGTCCCGTACGTTGGGATAGCGACCATGTGACCATCATGAACGACCAGACGCTCGACTTCTTCAAGGAACTCGTACGTGCCGACGGCCTCCATCGTGCCCACGTAGGCCTCGACTATTTCGATGCCAGCATCAACCGTATCGGTGCCTACGTCGTCGGAGCACGTGCCACGCAAAAGTGCATCCTTTCGGCCCTGCTCGAACCCTTGGCAAAACTCCGTGAGTACGAAGCCAACGGTCAGTACTTCGAGCGTCTCGCCCTGCTCGAAGAGGCCAAGACCCTGCCCATGGGTGCCGTCTTCGATTACTTCAACTGGAAGAACGGCGTACCTGTTGGAGAAGACTATATTAAAAATGTCCAGGAATATGAACAAAAGGTAACCAGCAAACGGAAATGAAGACCCTCCCCCTGTCCCCTCCCGTGAGGGAGGGGAGTGGGGCGCGATGATACATTAATAAGATGATAGACGATTTGAAATGGGCGGCTCCTGATAGGTACGGATTGTTGAAAGAGTTTGCGAAGAAAAACAGGGCAAATCCTACGTTGGCCGAGCTGATTCTTTGGCAATACTTAAGAGGTAAGTCCATGGGCACCAAATTCTTTCGTCAATATATCGTCGCCGATTATATCGCGGATTTCGCGTCTGTTCAACATCAATTAATCATAGAAGTTGATGGTGCCTATCATTCAGAGTTGAATCAAATTGCTTATGATGAAGGTCGCACTCAACGTCTTCAAGACTTAGGATTTACCGTCCTTCGTTTTACAAATGAAGATATCTATGACAATATAGAATTCGTAATAAACACCATCAAACATCATTTACACAATGAAAACCAATAACGAAACTATGCGCCAGCCGCACCCCTCCCTCACGGGAGGGGCTGGGGGAGGGTCTTCCTCTTTACGAAGTACATTAGCCGTCTCGCTCAACAATTACCTTGATGCGGGAGCCATTGTGGCGGGTGCAAGCGGCATCACGCTCTGGCAGAACTATCTGGGATTGAGCGAGATGCACCTCGGCTGGCTTAATGCCATTAGTGCCAATGCCCTGGGAGCAGCCATCGGTGCCATCATCGGCGGATTCCTGGCCGACAAGTACGGGCGCAAGTTCATCTTCACCTACAATTTGCTGGTGTATATGCTGGGCGTGTTGCTCGTCATGTGCTCGGTCAATTTCCCCATGCTCCTGGCGGGATTCCTCGTCACGGGCATCTCGGTCGGCGTAGGTGTACCTGCCTCGTGGACCTATATCTCCGAGAGTTCGGAAGTGCATAACCGAGGGCGCAACATCTGCATCTCCCAGATGTCGTGGGGCATGGGGCCGATGATCATCCTCCTGTTCGGCATGTTGTTTGCCCCAGGCGGCTACCTCTATGGCATCGTCGAGTCGTTGGCGCATGGTGTCTTGGGTGCCGATGCCGCCGAAGCCTCCGTCCAGGTGTTCTCCTCGCGCGTCGTGTTCCTGACCCTCTTCATCGTGGCCTTCATCGCATGGACGTTGCAAAGACAATTGGAGGAGAGTAAGGAGTGGGATACAAGACCCACCCCCCAACCCCTCCCTTGTAGGGAGGGGAGTGGTCACTCTGAGCAATTGGGACAATCTCCTCTCATCCCCGAGGAAATAGTATCTACTCCCCGCCCTACAAGGGAGGGGACAGGGGGAGGGTCTTCGATTGTCTCCAATATCCGTGCCCTCTTCACCAACCGCATTGCCGTGCGCACCGTCGTGTTCCTCGCCGTCATCTACCTGACGTGGAACCTTGTGGCCTCGGTCATGGGCTTCTTCCAGCCGCACATCTATGAGACGGCGGGCGGATTGTCGAACGAGTACGCCAACCTGCTCAGTTGCATCGGATGGCTCGTGGTGGTCGTCATCACCTTCTTCCTCTCGTTCATCATCGACCGCCTTCCCCATCGCCTCTTCTACGTCCTCGGCCTCGTGGCCGCACTTGCCACATGGGTGGTCATCATTAGCGGAGTGACGGGCATCGGCGGCCTCTGGGCATTCTCCATCCTCTGGGGCGTGAACGGCGGCCTCTCCGTCCAGATCTTCTATGCCCTGTGGGGTAGCGAACTCTTCCCCGCCAAGTTCCGTGCCGGCGCCCAAGGCCTGATGTTCTTCATCGTGCGAGGTCTCTCGGCCGTCTGGGGGCTCGTCTTCACCTACATCTACGGCGAGAACGGCCAAGGCTTCACCCTTGCCGCCTGGTGCATGATAGCCCTCCTCCTCATCTCACTCGTCGTCGGCGTCATCGGCGCACCCAACACGCGCGGCAAGTCGTTGAAGCAAATCACCGAGGAGAGGTATGGAAGACCCACCCCCTGACCCCTCCCTTGTAGGGAGGGGAGTAGTCACTATTCCATGTATATAATATAACGTAAAACCAAAAAATATGAACAAAGAAAATTCTTCGTCGAAAGTAACCACTCCCCGCCCTACAAGGGAGGGGCAAGGGGGAGGGTCTATTCTCGAAAATAGGCCAGCCCTCAAGGCCGAGATCGACCGAGTCGCCGAAGTCGCCGGATACCTCTGGCAAAAAGGATGGGCCGAGCGAAACGGAGGAAACATCACCGTCAACATCACCCAGCACGTCGACGACGAGATACGCCACATGCCCCCCATCAGCGACGTGCTCCCCATCGGCACCACGCTCCCGCACCTGCGCGGATGCTACTTCTATTGCAAAGGCACGGGACGCCGTATGCGCGACCTCGCCCGATGGCCCATGCAGAACGGCTCCGTCATCCGCATCCTCGACGATTGCGCCTCCTACGTCATCATTGCCGACGAAGTGGTCATGCCCACCAGCGAGTTGCCCTCCCACCTCGCCATGCACAATTACCTGATCGAGAGCGGCTCACGCTACAAGGCATCGCTCCACACCCATCCGATCGAACTCGTCGCCATGAGCCACAACAAGGGCATGCTGCGTCCCGGCGTCATGACCCGCCTGCTCTGGTCGATGATACCCGAGACCCTCGCCTTCGCACCCCTCGGCCTCGGCATCGTGCCCTACGAACTCCCTGGCTCCGTCCGCCTCGCCGAAGCCACCCTCCGTCAGATCCGCGACTACGACGTCGTGATGTGGGAGAAGCACGGCGTCTGCGCCGTCGGCCAGGACATCATGGACGCCTTCGACCAGGTCGATGTGCTCAACAAGGCCGCCAACATCTACATGTGCGCCAAGAGCATGGGCTTCACCCCCGACGGCATGACCGACGATGCCATGCGCGAAGTCCAGGACGTGTTCAAGTTGCCCAAGAAACGCCCGTGCTAAATGTATGATTATAGACCATTGTGAACAAAAAGGGACAACTTAAAAGTTGTCCCTTTTTGTTGATGTTACTTATTATTAAAAATGTACTGCGGCGTGACTTTGAGCCGACCGCAGTCTATGTTGATGCCGGCCGCAGTTGAAATTACGATGCTCCGCAGTACAAAAAATGGATATCTATAACGATAAAAAATACCCCAAAAGTCCAATATCGGGTGACGTTCAACAAAAAAATAAATTATTTTTCTTACTTTGCACTCACTTACGCAGATTTTTCGTAACTTTGTACGCAATAAAAAATTAACCATAAAATTTTCTCTCATTAAGTATGGCTACTTCTTTTATTGCAGACAAGGTGGTGCAGGAGGGCTTGACCTTCGACGACGTGTTGCTCGTTCCCGCCTATAGCGAAGTTCTTCCGCGTGAGGTGAGTCTCGCCACCCAGTTCTCCCGTAACATTACGCTTCAGATTCCGTTCGTCACGGCCGCCATGGACACGGTGACCGAGTCGGCTATGGCCATTGCCATCGCTCGCGAAGGGGGCATCGGCGTCATCCACAAGAACATGTCGATCGAGGAGCAGGCGCGCCATGTCGCTACCGTGAAACGTGCGGAGAACGGCATGATCTATGCGCCCGTGACCATCCGCCGGGGCTCGACCGTGGGTCAGGCGCTGGGCATGATGGCCGAGTTCCACATCGGCGGCATTCCCGTGGTGGACGACGAGAACCGTCTGGTGGGCATCGTGACCAACCGCGATTTGCGTTTCCAAACCGACCCTCGGCGTCTGATTGACGAGGTGATGACGAGCGAGAACCTCATCGTCACGCACCAGCAGACGAACCTGGAGCAGGCGGCTCAGATTCTGATGAAGCACAAGATTGAGAAGTTGCCCGTGGTCGATGCCGACAATCATCTCATCGGACTTATTACTTATAAGGATATCACGAAGGCGAAGGACAAGCCGATGGCGTGCAAGGACGACAAGGGCCGTCTGCGCGTGGCGGCTGGCGTGGGTGTCACGCCCGACACGTACGACCGTATGCAGGCGTTGGTCGATGCGGGTGTCGATGCACTGGTCATCGATACGGCGCATGGTCATAGCCGTGGCGTGGTCGAGGCGGTGCGCAAGGCCAAGCAGATGTTCCCTGGTGTGGACATCGTATGCGGAAACATTGCCACGGGTGAGGCGGCTCGCTTGCTCGTCGAGGCGGGTGCCGACGCCGTGAAGGTGGGCATTGGCCCTGGTTCGATTTGTACGACCCGTGTCGTGGCCGGTGTGGGTGTGCCCCAACTCTCGGCCGTCTATGACGTGGCCAAGGCACTCGAAGGTACGGGTGTTCCGCTCATTGCCGACGGCGGACTTCGCTATAGCGGCGATGTGGTCAAGGCGCTGGCGGCCGGTGGCACATGCGTGATGATCGGGTCGCTCGTGGCCGGTACGGAAGAGGCTCCAGGCGAGACGATCCTCTCGGGTGGCCGTAAGTATAAGGCTTATCGTGGCATGGGTTCGCTCGAAGCCATGGAACACGGCTCGAAGGACCGCTATTTCCAGGGCGGCGTGACGGAAACGAAGAAACTTGTACCCGAAGGAATTGCGGGACGTGTGCCCTACAAAGGTACGGTTCAGGAGGTCATCTACCAACTCATCGGCGGACTTCGCTCGGGCATGGGCTATTGCGGTGCCAAGGACATCGAAGCCCTGCACCACGCCAAGTTCACACGCATCACTTCGGCGGGTGTGCTCGAGAGCCATCCCCACGAGGTCATCATCACGAGCGAGGCTCCCAACTATAGCCGTCCGTCGTAAAATCTCTTAAACCCTCAAGTAGCCTTGCTCAAATGCACTTGGATATTGGAACTTGGATTCGCGAATGGCGAACTTCACAATAAGATACTTCTCATCGATAGATACGATTTCGCCTTCTCCTAAGCTCTTATGAATCACTTTGTCGTGGATGCTGAGACATTCCCATGGTTTCGCATCCACGTCTTTCTTTTCTGATATCTCCTCACTTTGTGAGACATTGTCCTTTTCCACGGTTTCTTCTTCTGCCGTATCTATGGACTTATCCCACAAACCGATTACAGTACCTGCGTGCTTGTCAATACCTGCGTATTCCAGCGATGAATCTTCATAGCGCTTGAACTTATAGACAGCATCATTCATGAGTTCGCTATTGAATACGCCGAGGCTAACCAGCAAGCTAAAGTCATCCAACGTCAATCCTGTCACTTTCTTGAAAAGTTCAGGTTCCAGTTGCATAATTACGTCTTTCAGACAATACTCGCGGAAGTCGGTAAGGTACATGAAAATAGGTATGCGTGTAGCAAACTTGATAAGTTTTTCCTGAATCTCTTTGCGCTTACTCTTGTATTCTTTTTCTTCTTCCGAAAGTTCTTTCTTCTGCTTTTGAGTAAGAGCATCGCCTTTTTCCTTTTTCGTTTTCTTGACGTGTTCCGACTTGTTGATAATGGTTTCGATGTCAGCATTGAGGTTACGGAAACCTTCAATATTCATCAAGGCCTTCATCGCCTCAGGATTGTTCATCAGGCGTTGCAGCGTCGCATTATCGACATTCACCAATACGGTACTTTCCCAACGACGTGCCAGCAACGTGGCGGTGGTTCCGCTCATCGCCATATCCAGCACTCCTGCAGCATCTATTTCCTTCATCGATGAACCGTCGAAGGCCAATATAGGCAGGAACTTGATGAACTGTTCCACTTTCTTCTCAGGATTGCTCTCTTCGACATTCAACTGACAACTGTATTCTTGCACAAGACGGAGGGCGCGATTGGGTGCAAAATCAAAGACATAGCAGAAAGGTTTCAGTATCAGTTCTTCGCCCCATTCGTCTTTGGTCGTCCAAGGTGACTGCACGCGAAAAGCAGCTTGGAAATAAGTTTCTGGCGACGTCGTGTTGCGTAGCATCAATATGCCCGTCCATGGTCTGATGGTGACACCTGTCGAGAGTTTGCCGCATGAAAGCGTGATGGTCTTTGTCTGCTGAGGCTCTTCCATGGCATTATACACAGGCTCTACGGCACGGGCACCCATACCGGCAGCATTGCCTGCTGCGACAATCACTTTATAGTCAGAGAAGAAATGATTATACCGCTTCTGCAAGAGTTTTGCCATTGCTTCGCAGGCAGCTACCGAAGGCAAAAACCAGTAGGTGTGCTGTAGGTAACTGAGCAGGCGACTGTCTGAGAAGGGCATTGGCGGCTTCTCCGTGCCCAACTTCAAATCCGTGACAATATTCTCTGTATAAGCACCGCGAATCAAGTCGAGCCATTTCTGAACGTATTCTTCATGAATAAAAACGTCACCTTCGGCACGGAAAAACTCATTGAGGTCAAACTCGTCAAATTCTCCTTGCGAGGCTATTTCGCGGATGCTGTCTGGTAGTTGATAGGTAAGCATAATCATCTTCGGCAGTTGAGCATACGGGTTATGCTCTCCTTGCCAAGCTTCTTTGGCGGCTTGCTCGTCAGAGTACGTCCAGTTGTAGATTTGTTCTTCGATAAATTCACCCATGGAAATAGCGCGGAAGGGAGTACCGGAAAGGTAGAGGTATGCCCCTGTGCGTAGCGGCATCAGTTCCTCGTCATACAGTTCGCGAGCCTCCAGTTCACGGACATTGTCGGCATCCTCTGTGATGAGTGCTCCTACTTCTTCTGCACGTGTGAGGGCTGGGTCTTTCTTGTCATAGAAATTCTTGGCATTCTTGCCCCACGCGCCATAGTGGTACTCGTCCAGCACGATGCAGTCCCAATCCACCGTCTGAATCCATTCGTTCGTGGCTTTGATGCCTCCCACGGCATTCTTACCGAGTACGTCTTGGAAAGAGGCAAAGCAGACGAAAGGTTTGTGCTCATTCACGTAGTTGAACTCGCGGTCGTCCTGCTTCTGGCAGAACTGCCAGCCGTCGAAGTCTTTGTGCGTCAGTAAGTCTTCTTCCCATGCTGTTCGTACGGCAGGCTTGAAGGTCAGCACCAGCACCTTTGTCCAACCCATTTTGAGGGCAAGTTGATAGGTGGTAAAGGTCTTGCCAAAACGCATCTTGGCGTTCCAGAGGAAATGAGGAATGAGACCTCGGTTGGCAGGGTCATGCTTGAACGAGGTGAAATAAGTGGAGGTTTTGGTGACGGCTCGTTCTTGCTCTGGACGCATCGCGAAATCATAGATGCGTTCAATCATCGTTTCTTTGCCAGCCACGGCAGTCGCAATGGCTTTCTCCACTCGTTCGACATCGCAGACAAACCATTCCCCCTCAGGATTGTGCACATGGTCTTTGCGCAGAATGCGGTGGATGATATGGTCGTCGAACGAGGAGCCGTCTTTACGCATGGCGGGACGCTTCAAGACAATACGATATGGGATGTTGCCTGTTAGATTCTGCTCACGGACACGAGTTTCCACATCACGAGTTGTATAGCCTACTTTGAGCATCCCTGCGTGAGTGGGTACACCGATATGTTCGTAGGCATAGATGGTCGGAACCGACTCCGACTTACTAAGAAAAAATTCATTGTTTTTCGTTGCCATAACTGAATTTTAGTTATGGCGCTCTGCATCCTGTGGGAGTTTTCTCAAAAAGCCTAGTCCTTCTAGAAAAACTAGCCAATCTAGAACTTCTAGTTTCTTTCCTTCAGCCTTTCTTCCAGTTCTGTGATTCTGCGATATGCGGCCTTCAATTCGCGTTTCAGCCGTTCGATTTCTTCCCGCTGGTTAGTGCGGTAGCCCAGTCGTGCAGCAGTCATCCGCTCCTTAATGCCGCCTTCCTGGATAAAGGTCGCTTCCAACTGCTTTTGATACGTGGTCATCATCTTATCGACCATGTGGCAGAGGGTTAAGGCGATGTTCGACATCTCTTCCGCTGTCCATTGATGGAAAAAAACTTCGTAGTCTTCCAGTTTATTATGCTGGCGGCAGAACTTCAGCATACCGTCGTAGCGTGCATGACCAGGCATCCATCGTGTCAGATGGCGCGAGACGAGAAAGTCTTCGTAGTCTTCCTTCAGTTCCTTGATGCTACTACGAGCCACGTTGAGCAGTTTCAGTTCCATTTCGGTCGAAGTCACACCGTCGGCCGATCCTTCAACGATATTCTGCTTACCCGACCGTGCAGCTTGTACCATTTGGTCGATGGTGCGATCGCCACGTGTGAGGAAACGTTGGGTGAAGACGAAAGTCATCTGGTAAAGCACGACGGATTTCTGATAGAAATACAGGTCTTCCCAATTGGCTTGCTTACGCAGTATTCGTGCATCGTTGGGTTGTTGAAGGGTGTCCATATCTTTCGATTTGGTTGCGAAGATACATCGTTTCCCCTAAACTTACAAGAAAATCTCTCACAAAATGTCAAAGAGCGCCGTGATGAGAGTTGTTTTTATTCCATTGGACGAATCATGGATTCGATAAATGCGATTTCTTCCTCACTCAAGTTGTACTTCTTGTAAAGCATCTCGTCTGTCCAAGGATGAGAGAAGTCTTGGAGGGGAACAATTTCGTAAACTTTTGATGTCGCGTGTTGTGTGTTTTTCTTCAAAAGTACCAGAAATCTGAAGAAATTAGTTCGCATATACGACATGCAATTCTCGCATTTTTCTTGCGAGGTAAATGGACCAATTACAAGATAGGTTTCGGTGCAACATGTTTGCGGTGCACCATAGAATGGCTTACCAATTACGAAATAAGGGAAATCGCCTCTTTCACCATAAGCATATGATATAAACACTTTATGTTCCGATACCCAATCTTTATTTAATGATATATTCTGTTCTTTTACATACGCGTTATCTGGATAAGCATAAGTAAAAACATATCCAGGACTACTTTGCTTTACCAACTGAGGTTTTGTATCAAGACCGAAGGGCTTACGAGAACTAACGACTTGCGTGAATGATTTGAATCCTTCTTTTGCCTTAACCTTCCTTAAAATGGATATTGCCTGATTAAAACGAATAAATGACTCTTCCCCTTCTTCCAAGAGCTTTCGGGTCATCTCATTAGTCGTATTTTTTCTCATGCTGATAACATTGCATAGCCCTTTATTATCTCTGTCCCAAAGGAAATAGCAAACTCCGCCAGAAATGTCAATTCCAGGAAAACAATCATTGGCATCAAAATAATCCACAAGAACCCTTAAACGAGAGTCTGTAAGCATCTTATCACGAAAAGCATCCAGCCCCTTTCCACCTGCATACCACCTTGCAGGGATAATCATTGATAAGTACTTTGGGTTCAATTTCATAGCTTGTTCTACAAACAAATGATATAGTGGTTTTGCACTTGCCTTTGAGCCCCCATCATCCATCTGATACGGGGGATTGCCAACGATTACGTCAAACTTCATATTTGGAAAGAACTGTTTGGGATTATCTGTGTGAATAAACATGTAGGCATATTGCTCTGCCTCGGAGCCTCGGTCATAGACCGCTTGGGAAGCACCGCAGTATTTGCACTTTCCGTTCTCCCACGTGTGATAGATGTTTTTGTAGAGAATGTTGCCGCTTGCTGTGTCAAATTTCGAGATGCTATATTCGCTGTTGGCTTCTTTGGAACAATATACCGAACGGCGAGCGAGCAGAGAGGTGAGTTCGGTGATGGCAATGCCGAATACCTGATGGTGCAGGATATGGTCGATACGTTGCTGGCGGTCAGGAATCACTTTTTCCAGCCCTTTGTCGAGCCGCTTCACAATCTCTCGCAGAAAGACACCGCTCTTGGTGAAAGGGGCGAGAAACGTGGTGTCGGGACTCTCAAATAGTTCCTGCGGTAACAGGTCAAGCATCTTGTTGGCCAGTTCGGGTGGTGTAAATACCTCGTCGTTGCTCAGATTGGCAAGGCAGTTGAGCACATCGGGATTGTAGGGTTGTGTGTTCATATTCTTATTTAATCAAATCTACAAATCTCAATTCTTTGTCGTTCTCCCAATCGCGAATCATACAATAGGTGCCGTTGTGACGGCGGATGTCGTCCAGCTGACATCCCATGCAATCGATACGTTGCTCGAGGTCGTCGAAAAGGGAAGGAACGATTTCTATGACACCGTTCTTGCAAGAGTCGGGCACTACACCCTTCAGACCATCCATTTGCCAGAGGTTCCACGAGATGATATCAGCGATGCACAGGATATTTTTCTTTGTGGGAACCTTGCCAAACTTCGCCTGATAATACTCGATGAAGGAGATGAGCTGGGTTTCGCGTGCCAAGAGCAAGTTGTCGCCTTGCCACTCATAGCCGTATGTGTTCATGTAGGCTATCTGTGCCCATTCGGACCACTCGCCGCTCGTCTTGGTGTTTTCGCTGACAAGACGGAGTTTGCGGTCGAGCAGGCCGATACGTTCAGAAAGTGGGATGGGCTTTCCTGTCGTCGTGTCGTAGCGGCTGACGAGATAAGGGGCTTCGCCACAGGTGATTTCCAGGCAATTGAGGCGTACATAGTCCTTCCATTTCATGTCATCGGGCAAAGCATCATCCACAAGGTTGTTCTGTGCGTTGCAAATCCATGACGGCGTGAACACTTCCGCCATGTCCTTGGCACGGTCGGTCTGCTGCTCCTTCGATTTCAACACACGGGGACGGATAATGTCGCCACGTTCGCCTGTAATCAGTTGCGGAAGGATTTCCTGGGCGTAGCCATAGCCGTCGCCCAACGATTCGTAGTCATGGGTACACCAAAGGATGTTGCGCTGCGTGGTATGGTCGCGCAGCAAGACTTCCAGCACTTCGGGCATGGTTTGCCACAGTTCGTTCTCGCGGATGTCGATGTCGCTGAAAGGCATTGGCGAAGAAAAACGTGTTTGCCAATACCCAAGCAAACTAATAAAGAAAGATGAGGTGTCAGACCCGACAAACAAAAAATGCGTGGGTATCGACTGCTGCCTGCCCACCGTTTAGGTCCTGAGAAAAACCTTGTAAATAGACAAGCAGAGCGAACACCACGCATGAGGATATACGTTTTGCACCCGCAAAGTGTGCATGAGGGCATGATTAGCCCTCTGCACACCAACGGATGCTGTATATCACATCCGCGGCATCTACTCCACGATGTTTTTGATTTACAGTCTTGAATTTCTCAGGTTCAAACGGTCAAAAACAAAGCGTAGCAAACGCCTTTCAGTATGTCGGTGTCACAGCGTCATGCTGCAACAAGTGCAAAGGTACGACAAATAATTAACAATTAACAATGAATAATTAAAAAGTTTCTCGGAGATTGTTGTTTTATGGGCTTTTCAAGGGCGTTAACTCTGTTGAAATTTGCATTGTGGTGGAGTCTTGACAAACAAAAAAAGCCAGTTCAGCGAACTGGCTTGTAGTGAGAAGTCGTATGCGGACTGATGTCGCAAAGGGTATGTCTTACCTTACCTTGATGCGCATCTGAGCCGAGGCGTTGCCGTGCGTAGTGCTGTTGGCGTAAGCGATGATGTCACAAGTGCGCGACTTTGGACGGCTCTTGCAGAAGGCTTTGGCCTTGTAGCGGATGGTTTGTCCTGGTTGAATAGTGACGACATTGGTAGGCGAGAAGGCGAAGTTGTTGGGGTGTGTCGGGTCGTCGATGACAAGTTCAACGTTGGCTGGTATCGTACCGTTGTTGCGCACCTCGTAGATGACGTTGACGGTTTCGTAGCGTCCGAAGTGAGCGTCGCCGTCTTCGTCCTGATAGGTCAGGTTGCGGATGCTGAGTTGAGAACCGTAGTTGTTGTATGAGACACCCCTGCGACTACGGGTTTCGCGTTCGCTGGCACGATTCGTATAGCCGCTGTCGTAATCATAGCCGCCACCTGTCTGGTAGTTCGACTGACTTTCGTAACCAGAGTCATCGTACGACTTTGTCGTCTTGTTCTTGGGGGTGGCGATAGTGTATCCGATGGCCGCACCGGCAATGGTACCGATGACGCTGCCCAGCATGGCTTTTCCAGGTCCTTGATGGCGGCTGGTGGACATCCAGCCGATGGCTTCGCCGATGGTACCTCCAATTTCAGCACCAGCCATCGTTCCGAGGTAACTGCGCGTGCTCATGTCGGTGCAACTGCTGAGGCTTCCTGTCAGCAAAACGGCAGAGAGGAAATAAGCAATCTTCTTCATAACTTTCATGCAATTAGTGGTTTTACGCTGCAAAGATAAGACATTTATGAATTTGCCGCACGACCGATTTGCCTAAACTTGCGTGGGGATTTCCCTATCGTACCTCGGGAATACTCGGAAACTCTCTGAGAAACTCGGAATTATCCGTGTGTTTCCGTTTATTTCCGTGTATCCAGCCAGTCGTCTATAAGTCGTCGTGCAATGGACATCTTGTCGGGGATTTGGGGAAGGTGGTCGCGGTCGAACCATCCGCCACGACTGAGTTCCTCGTCTTGCAAATGCAATTCACCGCTATCGTAATCGGCGGTAAAGCCAATCATGATGCCGCTGGGGTAGGGCCAGGGTTGTGAGCCGAAATAACGGAGATTTGTGATGCGCAGGTGTGTTTCCTCCATTACCTCGCGTTCGACACACTGCTCCAGTGTCTCACCGGTTTCTACAAAGCCGGCGACAAGACCGTAACGGTCGGCATGACGGAAGTTGCGGGCGTGGACGAGTAGAATCTTTTCAGGTTCGATTGTGTTGCCGTCAGCGTCGGTAACAGCCTTTTTCAGGATGCGTACAATGATGGCGGGTGCCACTTGTGGCCATACTTCTTTGCCGCAATTGGTACAGCGTTTTGAAATGTCGGTCGAACGCTCCATCGGTGCGCCGCAATGGCCGCAATAACGTGTGTTGCTGTCCCAATAGATCAGTTCTGCCGCCTTGCCGGCCATGTTGTGAAGCGGGTGGGGCAGCACGTTGTAGGAGGTGCGCAATTCCATCGTGGTCAATCCTTCGGCCAATCCCTCACGAGGTGGTGCCAACAAGGTGTAGGCACGACAAGGTACTCCCTCCAAGTCGGGCAGGACTTGAATCGTCGTCCACTCCTGTGTAGGGGTGGGTGGCACATCGCCTTGAGGTACCTCATAGGCATCTCCTTTGCGACGTAGAATCAGGCTGTTGCCGAAGAAAGCAAACCAGTACATATTTCAATCTTTTCTTCAGTGGAAAGTGTGGCATCAATCCAATGGATTTTGACACCGCGCCGTTCCTCCATTCCACGGAAATACGTCATCTGCCGTTTGGCGAATTGATGAATGGCTATCTCAAGCAGACGCACCATTTCATCGTATGAAAGTTTTTCGATGACATGGAGTGTTAAGTATTTGTATTCCAATCCATAACGAATCAGTCGTTCACTTGATACTCCATTGCTGAGCAGGTGTCGGATTTCATCTACCATGCCTTCGTCGAGGCGCTGTCTCAGTCGCTCACTGATGCGTTGCCGGCGGAGTTCACGATCAATCTTCAAACCCACAATGAGGCTTCCCTCCAACTCGCTCCAGTAGGGAGACGGTTCGATGTCTTCTCCTTGCTCAAACTGATAGTGTCTGACGATGCTCTCGATGTACAGCCCTGTGCCGCCGCAGAGGATGGGCTGTTTTCCACGCTCGACGATGCTTTCGTAGGCATGAAGGAAATCTCGCTGGAAACGGAATACGTTGTAACGTTCGCCAGGCTCTGCGATGTCAATCAGATGGTAGGGTATCGGCTTTCCATCGACGATGTAGTCGGCAAGGTCTTTGCCCGTACCGATGTCCATGCCACGATACACCTGACGGCTGTCGGCACTGATGATTTCGCCGTTGAGCCGTGCGGCCAAGTGGGCGGCAAACTTCGTCTTTCCACATGCCGTAGGTCCTAATATCGTAATCATTCGGAGGTCCTCTCTTTTTTCTTTCCGAACAGGAGTTTACGTTCACGTTCGGAGGCGACTTTCACCCATTCTTCAGGCACGAAACGCCAGTGGTTCAGTGCCTGTGGACACACTGTCTGATGGTGTTCGATATACTCCATCATGTAGTGGCGGATGTCACGAGGTGTGATGTCGAGGATGCGGCGTTCGATTTCCTCTTTTGTTAAGCCGGCACCCTTCGTCAGCAGTTCGCCGCCGCCATTGGCTCGGTAAGCCGTCATTGCTACGCTATAGTCGTGTTCGAAGTCGAAGGGGGTGCCGTCGGCCAGCGATTCAATCCGAATCTTCTCTCCCGTCGGTTTGCTCACATCGACGGTGTAACGAAGTCCTGCAATCGAGTCGAAGTTGAAGATGAAGTTCGTGAATCCCATGCGTTCTGGATTGCTCTTCATGGGGCTGAGCAGCAGGAGGTTGTCGTCGGGCGAGTGCATTTGGTTCGTCCAGTTGGCATAACTCATCTCCAGGTAGTTCTTGATTTCGCTTCCCTTGAGACGTAGGGTGTAGAGTTTGTCTTCAAAGCGATACAGGTTGAAGAGGTCGCTTACCTTCACGTCCCCCTCGTTGATGCTGGCATTGAAAAAGAGTGGGGCAGCCAGCGATAGGTCGGCGTGTGAGATGGACAGTTGCAGTTGCTGGATGAAGTCGATGTAGGCACTGCTCCCGAAGTAGGCATCGGTGATGTCGATGCCGGAGAGGAAATGTCCGATTTTTCGGGAGGCGTACTGTTGTACATCCGTAAAGTCGCGTTTGAAGTGGCGGCGGAATTCGACGGCATGGCTGTTGTGCATGGTGCCGATATAGCGAAGTTGGGCATCCATGTCGTGCTTCACCACCTTTCCCTCGCTGTCGAGCGAGAACTTCAACCTCACCTCAGCCACGCTATGGGCATAACTGCCAGGGTTGATGCACATGACGCTCCGTCCGCAGGGCGACTCCACCTCCTCCATGTTCGAGGAGTGGTCGTGTCCATAGAGCACGAGGTCGAACCCATCGACATGGCTCACCGTTTCGCGCACCGCATTTTCCCGATAGTCAGGCGTGATGATGCCCTCTTCCATGCCGCTATGGAACAGCCCGATGATGAAGTCAGGGTGCTCGTGTTCGCGGACAAACTGAATCCAGTGTTCGGCACTCTCCTGAATGTCTTCAAACCGAATCCCCGACCACACACGCTTAGGAATCCAGTGAGGCACGGCAGGAGTCGTGAAGCCGATGATGGCGATGCGGATGCCACTGCGCGGCAGGATGATGTATGGCTCGAAATAGGGCTCGCCTGTCGCTTCGTCGATGGCATTGGCACCGAGGATGGGAAACGTGCAGTCGCGGACAAACTGGTCGAACACTTCGTGTCCCGTCTCGATGTCGTGATTGCCGATGACTCCCACGTCGTAGCCGATGAAGTTGCACATGTCGGCCACCTTGTGGCGGTTGCCCCGTTGCACAAAGTTATAATAGTACGACGTCGGTTCGCCTTGCAGCATGTCCCCGCCGTCAATCAGAATGGTCGAGCCGCCCAGTCGTTTCACCTGCTGCGCCACGTAGGCATGTACACGTTGCAGGCTTCCCTTGCCCCATCGCTCATGCCGGAAGTCGTAGGGGAAGTAGTTGCCGTGAATGTCGGTTGTGAAGATAATGTTAACCTTCCTTGTATCCATGATGCAAAGGTACGATTAAGTGAGCAAAAAACCAAACTTGTTTGAGTTTTTTAGCATACAGGAGGTGTCACGCCAAGTGCTTGGCGTTGTATCTCCAAGTGCTTGGCGTGACGACGCTAAGTGCTTGGCGTGAAATTTCCAAGTGCTTGGAGGAGGGCGTGGTGTTAGGTTTACGGTTCTGCCTTCCTCCTTAAAGACAAATGTGGTTTGAGATGTGGGTGGGTGCTGCATGAAGATAAAATATGTTAATTGTTTTGTCGATTGCACGTTTCATTGTATCTTTGCCAAAAATAACCTTCAAGACGTCTAACCTAAAACTTTTCCGATTATGAATTCCAAACGAACGATGTTGGCATGGAGTTTGCTACTGCTGTCGTTAGTAACCTATGCTCAAAACCAGGAAGACATGAACATTCAGAAAACCAGTTACGACAAGAGTTGGGCAAAAATCGACGCCTACGTCTATGATGATTTGCCTAAGTCCGCTATTAAAGAGGCGGAAAAATTGTATAAACGTGCTGCCGGCGAGCGTAACTTTGCGCAGATGACGAAGGCAGGGCTGACGCTCATGGCGATGCGAGGCAACATCTCGCCCGACAGTATGGTCATCGACGTGGAGCAGTTGGAAACACGCATCCGCGAACGGGAGGCTTCGGCCCTAACTGCCCGCGACTGGGCAGAGGTGGCTTTGCTCCATGCGCTTGCCGCCAGCGTCTATGACACGTGGGACTATACAAGCCTGACGCTGAGTGACGAGGAGACGCAGAACATGAGCGACACGCGCAAGCGAAGCCATGTCGAGGCGGCGACTACACATGCACAGGAGATTGCGGGTGTGAGCGTGAAGGACTGTCGTCCGCTGATGGAAGAGGCGGGCAAGGACAGCCGTTTCTACAACGACGATGCCCTGTCGCTGATTGTCGATTTCTTCACCGACTCAAAGATGATGGACAAGGAGGAGCGTTGGCAACTGCTGAAAGTGGCTGCCGAGGCTTATAAGGCGAAGGGAATGCGTGAGGCGTATGCCCTGATGCACATGCGTGAACTGGACGAGCAGAACGGTCTTGACAGTTATCGCCTGCGCCTGCGAGACGACGACCATGAGGAGGCGTTGAGGCAGATGACTGAGGAGTTTGGCGATACGGAGGTGGGTGCCGACGTCTATCGTGAATGGATGAGTGAGCGCAGCCATACGACGTGGCAGGAGGAACTGGAGATGGTGCGCGAAGCACAGCGCCGATGGCCGAAGAGCGATATCAAGGATTGGTTCCGCCGTCGCGAAATGGAATGCCTGAACCCGAGCCTCTCGGTCTATGTGAAGTCGCAGAGCGGTACGGGGTGTGAGATTGCCGGCAAGCCGTTGATGGTACAGGTGTCTCACCGCAACATTGGCGAAGCCGACATCATCATCAAACGTCTGCGTCCAGATGGAAAACTGAAGGACCGTCTGCTTTGCAACGAGAGGATGACGGAGATGAAGGAGGGCGAGACGGTGTGGACACAGCACCTCTCGTTCGACGCTCACAAGGCGCATCCCGAATTGGCGGAGGAATATCTGCGCGACACGCTGTCGATGACGCTGCCTGCGGGTTGCTTCCGCATCTATGTGAAGGGTGGGGGCAAGGAGTCTTCGGCCAACTTCCAACTGACTTCCGTTCAGATCATGCCTATTTCGCTGCCTGGCGGACGTCGTCTCGTCACGGTGGTCGAAGCGCTGACGGGTAAGCCCATAGCGGGTTGCAACGTGCTTGGCACTTGGACCAAGTATGAGGATAGCAAGTGGAAAACCTATACCGAAGAATATACGACCGATGCCAACGGACAGGCAGTGCTTGGCAAGGATGTGGAGAAGGTGGCTGCACGCCTCACAAAGGACGACGAGTCGATGGAGGTGGGTGTGGCACACGAATACTACCACCATCCGTCCGAAAGCCGTGAACAAGTGAATTACAAGGCATTCACCGACCGTGCCATCTACCGACCAGGGCAGACGGTATACGTGTCGGGATTCGTCTATACACGTCTGGACGAGAAGTTTCGTGCTGTGCCTGACAAGGAAATCGACATACTGCTCAAGGATGCCAACCATCAGGTGGTGCAGAAGACTACGGTGAAGACTGACGCCTTCGGTACGGCATCGACCGACTTTGTGTTGCCTACCGACCGTCTGAATGGCCGTTGGGAAATCGTCTTTGGCAATGGCTACGCCAACTTCCGTGTCGAGGAATACAAGCGTCCGACGTTCACCGTTGAAATGGAGGACACGCCTGGGCAGTTTGCTCTGGGCGACACGATTGAGGTGACGGGTGTGGCAAAGACCTACTCAGGTGTGCCTGTTCAGAATGCGAAGGTAGCCTTCACCGTGAGCCAGAGCAAGAGTTCGTCTTGGTACTACTGGTATGGCGGCAACACTTGGAAGCAGGTGGAGACGGGTGAGACCGTGACCGACGAAGAGGGACGTTTCCGTGTGAAGGTGTTCCTCGACGACGACCTGGTGCGCAACTCCAGCGACATGGATGCCGACGTCCGCAAGGTGAACGGTCGCTATGTGGTGTATGACTTCTACGGCATGATGCACTACAAGGTTGAGGCGAAGGTGACCGACTTGGCTGGTGAGACGCATGAGAACGAAAAGAGTGTGAGAGTGACCTCTCGTGACTTCTCGCTCAACATCACTGCCAGCGACCTCATCGACCGTGACGGCGACGAGAAGCCTGAGATGAAGGTTTCGGCTGTGAATGCACAAGGTCAGCAAGTGCCTGCTTCGGGCACATGGACGCTGCGCAAGTTTAACCAGCAGACGAAACTGTATGACGTGGACGTTGCGACAGGAAACTTCTCGACCGACAAGCCCGTCACGCTGCCTTCGATGGCTGGCTACGAACTGGGCAACTACCAACTCGAAGTGGCTGCCACCGATAGCCGTGAGCACAACATCAAGGACAGGTCGGAGTTTGTGCTGTGGGGTTCGAAGCGTGGCGGCAAGATGAATTTGGCAAATGACTGGATTCACACGTCGGGCAAGACGCTGGAGCCTGGCAAGAGCATCGACGTGTGGTATGCGGTTCAAAATCCCGATGCCCACACCTTCCTCTACATCATGAACAACGCCAATGTGGTGGTCGAGAAGATTGCCATCCTCGACAACTCGCAGCAGCATCAGGTGATTAACTACAAGGAAGAATACGGCGAAGGAATGCGCTTCATCCTTCTCTATGTCATGGACGGCCAGAAGCACGAGTTTGACGAAAGGTTCGAACTGAAGCGTCCTGAAAAGCACCTGAAGATGGCGTGGACGACCTTCCGCGACAAACTCACCCCTGGCCAAAAGGAGACGTGGACGCTCCGCGTCGTTGACAAGGACGGCAAGCCCGTGCCGGCCAGTGTGATGGCCACCATGTACGATGCTTCGCTCGACTACTTCATCCGCCATTCGTGGCCCTTCTCGATGTCCTTCTATCGTGACACGCCATCGTGCTCCTACGACCTTAGCCGTGTAGGCAGCGTGTCGTCGGTAGGCTTGAGTTTCCGCCCCGACTATCCCGATGTCTATAGGCGTGCGTACAACGAACTGAGGCCTTATAGCGACTATGACGGCGACTATGGCTTCATCTCGTCGCTCAGGAGGAGGTCCAACATGCTCGGTGCCGCAGCCGGTCGTCCGTTGTTGATGGAGTCGCGAGCCGTGATGCGCAAGGATATGGCCGACGGAGTGGCAGACCAGGCCGTCGAGGAAGAGATGGCAGATCCCGCCATGACCAGTGCCGCCGGCGAGGAAGAACCCGAAGAAAAAGCGGAAGAACCCAAGAACGGCATTCGTGAGAACTTCAACGAGACCGCCTTCTTCTTCCCAGCCCTCCAAACCGGCAAGGACGGCAGCGTGAGCATGACGTTCACCCTTCCCGATTGCCTCACCGAGTGGCGTGTGATGAGTTTGGCACATACCGCCGGCATCGACTACGGACACCTTGAAGGCACCGTCGTGGCTCGCAAGGAGTTCATGGTACAGCCCAACATGCCGCGCTTCGTCCGCCAGAACGACCGTATGAGCATCGCCACGAAGATTATCAACACCTCAGACAAAGACCTCAGCGGCGAGGCGCTCATCCGCCTCATTAACCCCGAGGACGACCAGGAGGTGATGACGCTGACCAAGCCCTTCGCCGTGAAGGCAGGCAACACCTCGGCCGTCACGTTCGACTACGACGTGCCCGAGCAATACCCCATGCTCATCTGCGAAATCAGCGGCAAGGCCGACGGATTCAGCGATGGCGAGCGCAACTTCCTCCCCGTGCTCAGCAGCAAGAAGTACGTCACCGAGACAGTGCCCTTCTACCTCGAAGACCCCAGCACGAAGACCATCGACCTCGGCACCCTCTTCAACAACCATAGCGCAACGGCTACGATGCGTCGCATGACCTTCGAATACACCGACAATCCCTCGTGGCAGGCCATCCTCGCCCTCCACGCCGTCATCACCCCCGATTACGACGACATGGTTTCCTGGTCGGCATCGCTCTATGCCAACCGCGTGGCACAAAGCATCGGCAAGCGGATGCCCCGCCTGCTCGAACTCATCATGCGATGGAATGCCGAAGAAGGCAGCGAGACGACGCTTACCAGCGAACTCGAGAAGAACCAGGAGTTGAAGGAAATCCTGCTCCAGGAGTCACCGTGGATGCTCGATGCACAGGATGAGACCGCCCAGCGCCAGAAACTCTGCGAACTCTTCGACCAGAACCTGCTCAACCGACGCATCACGCTCGCCAAGAAGAAACTCGCCGAAAAGCAGTTCTCCAACGGCGGCTGGTCGTGGTTCCAGGGCATGGAGCCCTCCTACTACATCACCCTCAGCGTCAGCGAGCACATGGCCACCCTGCTCAACTACCTCCGCTCACAGGGCGAGGAGGACGACGACGTGCTCCGTATGCTCAAGAAGAGCATCAAGTATCTCGACAGCGAGGAACTCGACTACTACAACAAGTGGGGCAAGAAGGACAAGAAAGGTCTGCCCAGCGAATCCACCTTCCGCTACCTCTACCTCCGCACCCTCGTGCCCGAGGCCCTTAAGACGAACCATAGCGTCGAGGCCATGAAGAAATTCTACCTTGACAAGACGCAGAAGCGTGTCGGTGCACTCTCCATGTACGGACGAGCCAACGTAGCCGTCATCCTCTACGACGACCACCGCGACGACTATGCCCGCAAGTTCGTCCAGTCGCTCCACGAATACACCGTCACCAAGCCAGGCATGGGACGCTACTACGACACCGACAAGGCCGCCTACTCATGGTGCGACTACCGCATCCCCACCCACATCGCCGCCATGAAGTCCTTCATGTCCTGCCTGAAGAAGGATGGGGAGAACGCACCCGACGGACTCTGCCACGACGACCTCATGCAGATGCAGATGTGGCTCCTCCGCCAGAAGCAGACACAGAAGTGGGACAACGTCCTCAACACCCTCGCCGTGGCCGACCTCCTGCTCACCATCGACCCCGAAACCACCTTCCACGAGGCACAACTGCCGCAGGTTAGTTTCGCTGGCCAGCCCCTCGAGATTTCAGGTCAGACGGCAGGCATCGGCTACTCGAAGACACCTGTGCCCGACACCATGATCAACGCCACCGAAGTCACCGTCACCAAGCAGACGCCAGGCATCTCCTGGGGATGCGTCTATGGCCAGTGCCTCGAATCCCTCGACCGCTTCCAGAAGACCGAGGGCGAACTTCGAGTGGATCGCAAGACCTACATCGAACGCAACGGCACGTGGGAAGAACTTGCCGAAGGTGAAGCCCTCAAGATTGGCGACAAGATTCGTATCCGCAACATCGTCTCCTCCGACCGCGACATGGACTTCGTGCAGGTACGCTCACAATACGCCGCCTGCCTCGAACCGCTCCGCAACCTCAGCGGCTACCAGTGGCTTGGCGGACGCGGATGCTATCTCGCCATGCACGACTCTGCCGCCGACCTCTTCTTCGACCGTTTCCGCAAGGGAACCTCCACCCTCGACCTCGAGTTCTACGTCACCCGCGCCGGACGTTACTCGCTCGGCATCTCCACCGTCCAGTGCGCCTACACCCCCGCCTTCAGCGGACACAGCGCCGGACGCTCGCTCACAGTCGAGGAGTAATCTCCCGCCTGTGTTTCTCCTGCACACTGCGCAGTATCGCCTTGCGCAGTGTGCTTTTTTCATGCTCATACTTCGCCACAAACCAGACACTTTGAAGAGCAGAGTTTCCCGCATACGTATTTGAAGGCAGGTGGATGAACTATCCACCGCGGTTCATTTCAGGGTTGGAGGCGTCCTGCATGACGTTAAATATATTTAATGATGGGATGAATGTTTGTTTATCAGAAATAATCATCGTATCTTTGTGGCATCAATGCTAAATGGAAGTTTCTATGAAAGTGAAGACCATATTGTCCGTGATTGCCCTCTCTGCCTCCTTCTCGCTTCATGCGCAGAAGGTGGTTATCGGCAATTACACGTTCGAACGAGATAAGAACAACCCTGTGGGTGCCACGTACTACGGAGAACTTGTCGGCGGCAAGCCGCAGGGACAAGGGAAGGCCGAGTTTGAGAACGGCGACAAGTACGAGGGCGAATACGTGAAGGGCAAGCGCCAGGGACACGGCGTCTATACGTTCTCCGACGGCGAGAAGTATGAGGGCGACTGGATGGAGGATCACCAGCACGGGCGCGGCACCTACTACTTTGCCAACAACAACAAGTACGAGGGTCTCTGGTACAAGGACTATCAGGAGGGCCTGGGCACGATGTTCTATTACAACGGCGACAAGTACGTGGGTGACTGGAAGCAGGACAATCGTGAGGGCGACGGCACCTACACGTGGGCGAACGGCATCTTCTACAAAGGCCAGTGGAAGCAGGACCGCAAGCATGGCGTGGGGCTGATTGACTGGCGCGACGGAAGCAGTTACTACGGCGACTGGAAGTACGACCAGCGCTCGGGACACGGCATCTACAACTACTCAAACGGCGACCGTTACGAGGGCGAGTGGAAGGCCGACTCGCGTGAGGGAAAGGGCATCTATACGTTCAAGAACGGCGACCGATACGAGGGCGACTACTTCAACAACGACCGAACGGGACAGGGCATCTTCGTCTTTGCCGACGGCCGCAAGTACGTGGGTCAGTTCAAGAACGGCCTGATGGAGGGCTTCGGCACCTACACATGGCCCGACGGCGCGAAGTACGAGGGCTACTGGGTGGACGACAAGCAGAATGGTCGCGGCAAGTACACTTCGAAGGACGGCGACATTTACGACGGCGAGTGGCTGAACGGCGAACTGGACGGTGAAGGCGTGCTGCGCATGATGGACGGAACGAAGTTCAAGGGACACTTCACCAAGGGCATGAAGAACGGCAAGGCGGTGGAGGAGGCTGCCGACGGTACACGCTTCGAAGGTACATACGTGAACGACCAGCGTGACGGAGCCTTCGTCGAGAAAGACCGTGCAGGCAACGTCGTCCGCAAGGGATACTACAAGCGTGGACACATCGAAACGTTGCAATAAGTGGTTGAAAGGAAGTTAAAGAGTAGTTATAGGGGAATTAAATGGGAGTTAAAGTGACGTTACTGTTCCTTCCCTAATAACTATCGTCCTTTTAACTTCCAAGCGAGCGAAGCGATAACTTCATAAAAATATGATTTTAGACTCATTAGACAATCTCCACAAGTATGTGGCATTGAATCCCCGCATTCAGACGGTGGTGGACTTCATCAAGGCAAACGATTTGGCTGTCGTGCCTTCGGGCAAGGTGCAGATTGACGGTGACGACGTGTTCGGCAACTTCCAGACGCTCAAGGGAAAGACGAAGGAAGAGGCCAAGTTGGAAACCCACAACGTGATGCTCGACATCCAGGTGCCTTTCAACACGGCCGAGACGATGGGTTTCACGCCACGCCGCGACCTGCCACAGGGCGAATACAACGCCGAGAACGACATCACCTTCTACGAAGGGCTGGCCGAGCAGTACGTGACGGTACATCCAGGCGAGTTCGCCATCTTCCTCCCGCAGGACGGCCATGCTCCCTGCATCGCCCCTGGGAAGGAGGTTCAGAAAGTGATTTTCAAAGTAAAATTATAAGAATACTCTCCCCCTTGCCCCTCCCAAGGGTGGGGGAGGTCACTATTACCCAACAACAAGTAGAATACTCCCCATAAATATTCTACGCTCTCCCCTTGGGGAGGGACGGGGAGGGGTCGGTATGAAAAAACAACAGCACATCGGGCTTGTGAAGCATGACTCATGGCTCGAACCCTATGAAGACGCCATCCGCGGCCGTCACGAACATGCACTCTACAAACTCAACGAACTGACCAACGGCGGTAAGCAGACGCTCAGCGACTTCGCCACGGGTTATCTCTACTTCGGCCTGCACCGCACCGACAAGGGATGGGTGCTGCGCGAATGGGCTCCGAATGCTACGGAAATCTATGTCGTCGGCGACTTTAACGGCTGGCACGAGGAAGAGCACTACCGCATGAAGCGGCTCAAGAACAGCGGCAACTGGGAAATCAAACTGCCTGCACGTGCCATGAAGCATGGCGACCTGTATAAATTGAAGGTTCACTGGCAGGGTGGGGAAGGCGAGCGCATTCCCGCCTGGGCACAACGTGTCGTTCAGGACGACTGCACCAAGATTTTCTCGGCACAGGTATGGGCACCCGAGAAGCCCTACGTGTGGAAGAAGAAATCGTTCCGTCCCAACACCAATCCGCTGCTCATCTACGAGTGCCACATCGGTATGGCACAGGATGCGGAGAAGGTCGGCACTTATCGCGAATTTCAGGAGAACGTGCTGCCACGTGTCATCAAGGACGGTTACAACTGCATCCAGATTATGGCCATTGCGGAGCATCCCTACTATGGCAGTTTCGGTTATCACGTCAGCAACTTCTTCGCGCCCAGCAGCCGTTTCGGCACACCAGAGGAGTTGAAGGAACTCGTCGATACGGCCCACCAGCACGGCATCGCCGTCATCATGGACATCGTGCACAGTCACGCCGTGAAGAACGAGATTGAGGGCTTGGGCAACTTCTGCGGTGACCCCTGCCAATACTTCATGCAAGGTGGACGCCGTGAGCATCCCGCTTGGGACAGTCTCTGCTTCGACTATGGCAAGAACGAGGTGCTGCACTTCCTGCTCTCCAACTGCAAATACTGGCTCGAGGAGTTCAACTTCGACGGCTACCGCTTCGACGGCGTGACCTCGATGCTCTACTATAGCCATGGCCTCGGTGAGGCGTTTGGCGGCTATGGCGACTATTTCAACGGCCACGAGGACGACGAGGCGATTGCCTACCTCACACTGGCCAACGTGCTCATCCACGAGGTGAAGCCCAAGGCCATCACCATTGCCGAGGAAGTCAGTGGTATGCCAGGCTTGGCCGCACCGTTCAAGGATGGCGGCTATGGTTTCGACTATCGCATGGCGATGAACATTCCCGACTACTGGATTAAGACCATCAAGGAACTGAAGGACGAGGATTGGAAGCCTTCATCGATGTTCTGGGAAGTGACCAACCGTCGTGCCGACGAGAAGACCATCTCTTACGCCGAGAGCCACGACCAGGCACTCGTGGGCGACAAGACCATCGTCTTCCGTCTCATCGATGCCGATATGTACTGGCACTTCAAGAAGGGCGACGAGAACTTCACCGCCGAACGAGGCATAGCCCTGCACAAGATGATTCGCCTGCTCACGGCATCGACCATCAACGGCGGTTACCTCAACTTCATGGGCAACGAGTTCGGACATCCCGAATGGATTGACTTCCCACGTGAGGGTAACGGCTGGAGTTACAAGTATGCACGTCGTCAGTGGAACCTCGTCGATAACAAGGAACTCTGCTACCACTGGCTCGGCGACTTTGACAAAGCCATGATACACATCATCGGCGGTCAGAAGAATTTCCAGAAGACACCCGTGCAGGAGGTATGGCACAACGACGGCGACCAGGTACTGGCTTATAGTCGTGGCGACCTGCTCTTTGTCTTCAACTTCAGCCCCAATCGCTCGTTTACCGACTATGGCTTCATCGTTCCCGAAGGCAGTTACGAGGTGGTGCTCAACACCGACAGCAGTCTTTTCGGCGGACATGACCTGGCCGACGACTCCGTGCGTCACTTCACTAACTTCGACCCCATCTATGCGAAGGACAAGAAGGGATGGCTCAAACTCTACATTCCCGCACGAAGCGCCGTCGTACTGAAGAAAGTTGATTGATGATGACCGAACTCTCGACCAGCGACAAAATCATACGACACACCTGTAGTGTGCTCTTTCTGTGTTTTTGTTTCTGCTATCTGTATTTCATGCAGGGCGAACTGCTGGCAGAGGCACAATACGTCTTTTCCCACGGCATCACCCACTACAGCATCCTTATCGGAGCCATTATCATCACTCTTGTGCTCTGGATGCTGCAGTGGCTTATTGCCCGTATCATTCCCTTTCCTTCCCGCTATTTCGTACTCAGTTACCTGCCATCCTTCCTTTCCCTGGCCGTGTTGACAGGGCTGAGCCGACAGCGCATCGCCGATGCCTCCTTTGCACCGTGGCACTGGCTGGCTCCTCTCATCCTTCTGCTTTGGGTGGTGCTCGTTTATGTTATGAACAGGCTGATGACATCCCGTGGAACGGGGCGTCGCAGCAGGTCGTCCGACCGCAACGAAGAAGGCATCGGACACGACCTGTGGCCGAACTACTTCATCTTCCTCGCCATGATGCTCTTCTGCGGGATAAGCAACCCTGCCGACGATGTCTGGCTCTACGAACTCAAAGCCGAGCGTCTCATCCTCGAACAACGTTATGACGAAGCCGCCCAAGTCGGCTTAGAAGGCGAAGCCACCAGTCGGCGACTCAACAGCCTGCGTCACTACGCGCTTGCCAGACAGGGACAGGGACGGCTGCCCGACCGCATCTTCCTCTATCCCCAGCCTTACGGATTGGACGGATTGCTCCAGTTGCCCGACACCACCCGTCGTCTCGAACGGCTAACCGCCACCGACATCACTGCCTGGATGGGAGCACATGCTGCCGACACACAGATGCCACTCGACCGCTTTCTTCAACTCGCCCTACGGCTTGAGCAGGCACACCTCGATTCCCTGCTCGCTGTCGATAGCCTCTATCTTGCCAACGCCACCGACAGCATCCGTCATCAACATGCTGGAGCCGTAGGCACCTTGCGACGCCATGTGCGAGCCACGGCCGACTACCGTCTTTGCGCCCTGCTGCTCAAGAAAGACCTGAGGCAGTTCCTGGTGGAAATCCCTGAATTCTACCCGCAGGTGAACGATACGCTCGATGAGACAAGGGCATCCTTGCCCTGTGCCTACCGTCAGGCACTGGCCATCATTGCACCCGAACTGGCCGACAGCACCACGCTCCAACAGTATTATTCCTATGCCGCCATGCTCGACACACTGTCCACACACCGTTCGCGCCGCAACCTCACACGCTACGAACTTGGTCGCAGTTATTGGTGGTACTTCGACTTTCAGTAACCGAGCCGTTTTCATTCATGTCATAAGAAAAGCCACGGAATCGTATAGGTTCCGTGGCTTCTTTCTATGTGAGTTGAATGGTCTTACTGATGTTCTGCCCGAAGCAGGTCGTTCATCGTCTTGACAGGGTTGAAGGTCGAGAGCGGAACTTCGACAAAGATTGTGTTCCAGTTGCTCATGGCACCGTTCCAGAGGCCTGGGAGTTCGAGTGCCTTGAGTTCCTTGCCGTCTTTCGACTTGGAGGAGATGAAGGCAGTTTGCGGGTCAACATAATCCTTGAGGTTGTAAGGCTCACCCTTGTAGTTCTTCAAGCCGCAGACGAGATCTACGGGGTTGAAGTGTGTGCCGCTCTCAAACATCTTGACGTATTCGGCATTCTGCTTGTCAATCTGGCTGCTTTCGAGGATTTGCAGCGAGATGGTTCCGTCTTGGTTGTAAACCAGGAACGGGCCTCCGCCAGGTTCACCGACATTCTTCACCATGCCGCACACGCGGATGGGGCGGTCGAGTTTCGACTTCATGTAGATGACGAGGTCGGCATCCTCCAGATACTTAATCTGTGGGTTACGCACACCGAGGTCGTCGCGCATGAAACGGATGATGCCTTCGAGTTGGGCGTGGGTATATTCGCCGCTCTCGAGCAGTTCCATGTATTCGAACATCTTGTTCTGCATGGTGACGAGGATGCCCCCGATGAGTTGCTTATAGGTGACGGTGTCTTCCTTCATGCGGTCGGGCACGACGTTGTCAATGTTCTTGATGAAGACGACGTCGGCATCGAGGTCGTTGAGGTTTTCAATCAGCGCACCGTGGCCGCCTGGACGGAACAGCAGTTGTCCGTCGGCTGTGCGGAACGGCTCATTGTCAGCCGTTGCAGCGACGGTGTCGGTGCTGGCTTTCTGTTCGGAGAACGAGATGTTGTACTTGACTTTGAACTCCTGCTCGTAGGCGGGTACTTTCTCGGCGACCAGGGCTTCGAACAAGGGGCGATGTTCGGGCGAAACGGTGAAGTGGAGGTTCACTTCGCCATTGGCTGAAGCATAGAGGGCTCCCTCCACGAGATGTTCCTCGACGGGCGTACGAGGTCCCTTCTCGTATTTGTGGAACAGGAGCAGCCCTTTCGGCAGTTTTCCGTAGTTTAGTCCCTTCGCATTGAGCAGGTTATTGACCACGGCTTTGTACTGGCCTTCTGCGATGAGCGTGTCGATGTCCTTGCCTTCGTTCTTCTTGCACACCTCATTGAGGGCATCGAAGAAGGCGAAGAAGTGGATGTGTGAAAAGAAGCACTGCATGAAGTCGTTGTCGGGGGTATCTGCTGTTCCGTCGAGGAATGCAAACAAGTCCTTGAACATACGGCTTGCGGCTCCGCTGGCTGGTACGAACTTGAGCACCTTGCCCTCACGTCCCAGATACTTCTTCCATGCCTTGATGTAGTTCGTCTGCTCTTTGGGGGTAGGGATGGTAATGCCCTGCTTCGGCGAAGCAGCACCAGCGAGTTTGAGATACGGGAATCCTGTCTTGAAGGATTCAAGTTGTGCGTTCAGTTGTTCTTCGGAGATGCCCTTCCGCTTGAGCAAGTCCTTGTCCTGTGTGGTCAACATACTTTTCCTAAATTAACAATGAACTAAAAAATCAAATTCTGCATACAAAAGTACAATTTTTTTTGTTTTCGTGCAACAATACCCTCATATTTTTTTAACTTTGCCGAAAAATAGAACGGTTATGGATGAAAAGCAGCACATAAAGGAGGCTTTTGAACGACTGAAAACCCTGACGGCCGATACGATTTCTGCTGATGATTTCAGCAAGGTGGAGACTTTGCTATGGCAGACGGTGGAGCAGGGGAGTGCCGACCGTGGTATCTTTGACCTCAACCCTGTGCTCTTTGACTTGCAGACAGCGGCGATTTGTGCCGAGGAGATAGGGCTGAACCGTGCCAGCATCCTCAGCATCCTGCTCAAGGACGTGCCTTGTGGCTCGGACAATCGTGTGGAAAAGGCACGCAGGGAGTTCGGTGACGAGGTGGCACATCTATTAAAAGGTATTGCAAGGGTCAACGAACTCTATGCCCGCAATCCCGTCATCGAAACGGAAAACTTCCGCGACCTCATGCTTTCGTTTGCCGAGGACATGCGTGTCATCTTCGTCATTATTGCCGACCGTGTGAACCTCATGCGGCAAATCAAGGACAGGGGAACGGACGCGGAACGCCGGAAGGTGGCCACTGAGGCGAGCCGTCTGTATGCACCTCTGGCACACAAACTCGGTCTCTACCTCATCAAGTCCGAACTCGAAGACCTTTCACTCAAGTATCTGGAGCACGACGCCTACTATATGATCAAGGACAAGTTGAACGAGACAAAGCGTTCGCGTGACCTCTACATCGCCAACTTCATCCGTCCTGTGGAGGAGAAGTTGAAGGCGGCTGGCTTAAAGTTCCACATGAAAGGCCGCACCAAGAGCATCCACTCCATCTGGGAGAAGATGAAGAAGCAGCGGTGCCACTTTGAAGGTATCTACGACCTCTTTGCCATCCGTGTCATCCTCGACAGCGAACCCGACAAGGAGAAACAGGACTGCTGGCAGGTCTTTTCCATCGTCACCGACATGTACCGCCCCAATCCGAAGCGGTTGCGCGACTGGCTCAGTGTACCCAAATCCAATGGCTACGAGAGCCTGCACATCACCGTCATGGGACCTGAAGGAAAGTGGGTGGAAGTGCAGATACGCACCGAGCGCATGGATGAGATTGCCGAACGTGGACTTGCTGCCCACTGGCGCTACAAGGGCGTGAAAGACAGTGGAGAGAAACTGGAAGAATGGCTCAAGGACATTCGTGCTGCACTGGAAACGAACGACGAAGAGCAGTCGGTCGATCAGTTCAAGGTCGATCTCTACAGCGACGAGGTGTTTGTGTTCACACCGAAGGGCGACCTGTTCAAGTTGCCAAAGGGTGCCACGGTGCTCGACTTTGCCTACCGCATCCATACCAATGTGGGCAGTCGCTGTGCAGGCGGACGAGTCAATGGCAAGAATGTGCCGATGCGCACCCGTTTGCAGAGTGGCGACCAGGTGGAGATTCTCACCAATCCCAACCAGACACCGAAGCGCGACTGGCTCAACATGGCTGTCACCTCGAAGGCACGTGCCAAGATTCGCCAGCAACTCTCGGAGATGGAACTGAAGAGTGTTACCATTGCCAAAGAAACCTTGGAACGCCGCTTCAAAAACCGAAAGGTCGATTACGAAGAATCCACGATGATGCGCCTGTTGAAGCGTCTCGGCTACAAGCACGTCAACGATTTCTACCATGCCATCGGCGAAGGCGTGCTGGACATCAATGAGTTTATTGACAAATACGTTGAGGCACAGAAGCGAGAGAACGGCGAATGGCAGGACACAGGGCCGTCACACAGCGCAGGTGAGTACGTACAGACATTTACAGAAGCCGATGACGCCAAAAACAAAGATGTCCTCGTCATCGACAAGAACATCATGGGTGTGGAGTATTCGATGGCACGCTGCTGCAATCCCATCTATGGCGACAAGGTCTTTGGCTTTGTGACCGCAGGTCGTGGCATCAAGATACACCGCGACGACTGCCCCAATGCCCGACGTCTGCGCACCGAGATGCCTTACCGTGTCATTCAGGCACGTTGGGCAGGCAAGGGTAGCAGCCTCTATCCTGTCACCCTCCGTGTCGTTGGCAACGACGACATTGGCATTGTCAACAACATCACCAGCATCATCGCCAAGGAGCAGAACGTCATGCTGCGTTCGATAGACATCAAGTCGAGCGAGGACGGCCTCTTTGCCGGTACGCTGACCCTTCAACTCGACGACCTCAACAAACTCAAGTTGTTGGTGAAGAAGATTCAGGGTGTGAAGGGTGTGAAGAACGTAAGTCGATGAAAACCACGCTGATTCTTGTGGGCAAGACCACCAACGCGCATATCACGGCGCTGATTGACGATTACGTCAGTCGGCTGCGTCATTATACCTCCTTCGAACTGCTCGTGATTCCCGAGTTGAAGAACACGAAGAACCTCTCGGAGCAGCAGCAGAAACAGGCCGAAGGCGACCTCATCCTACGGCAGTTGCAACCGTCCGACCACGTCGTGCTGCTTGACGAACACGGCAAACAATTCCGCAGCATCGAACTGGCTGCTTGGATGGAGCGCAAGCAGGGTGCGGCTTCGCGTCGGCTGGTTTTCATCATCGGTGGCCCTTACGGTTTTTCGCCCGATGTCTATGCCCGTGCCGACGAGAAACTCTCGCTCTCTCCGCTCACGTTCTCCCATCAGATGGTCCGCCTCATCTTTGTCGAACAACTCTATCGTGCCCACACCATCCTCAAGGGCGAACCCTACCACCACGAATAGAGTTCCCATACATCCTTTGCATACCCCTCCAAGTGCTTGGCGTGATGACGCCAAGTGCTTAGCGTTCGAACGCCAAGTGCTTAGCGTGAAAATTCCAAGCACTTGGACGTTATGTTGCGGTGTGTGTCACTGGGAAGTGTGGTTTTGTAACGAATTGTTGGTGTTGTGGGCGTTTTTTCGCCGTTTTATAGCGATTTTTATGCGGTAAAATGGAGATTATAAAAAAATTGTGTATTTTTGTGGCGTATATTCACTTCAAAAGATAATAACTATAATAAATAGAAATGAAAACAACGACTCATTTCCGACAAGTCCTCGTGCTGTTGCTGACGTTGGCAGCCATGGCTGTGGGGCAGAGCGAAGCCCTGGCTTCGAACTGGACGGTGTATGGTTCGGAGAGCACGACCACCCTCTACATCCTCGTGAACCGTGACCATCAAGACTATGACGAGACGATTTACTATCGTGTGGTCAGTCTCTCCGCCATCGACGGGCAGCACTTCACGGCCGTTTACGGCTCGAAGACCATTTCCGCAGGAGACAATGCCACTTCCTTCGAGGTTCCGTTAATCAATCCTACCGTCGAGGCGTTCAAGTATCAGAGCGGTACGAAGCGCCGTTTTCGTGTCGAGATACTGGACCGTGCCGGCTTCGTCCTCGCCACTTACAACTATGACAAGACCTCAGGCACCGATGTGGACACCTTTACCCACCTCTTCGACGTGCAGGACGTGACGGTCAATGCTGGCGAGATAACCGTGACCGATAACAACTACTCCCAGGCCTATCACGCAGTAACCCTTTCCAACTACTTCACCACAACCCGTCCCCAGGCTTACCTCCTCTGCATCGGCGCACAGTTGCGCATGACGCTCGGTTTTCAGGCAAAGGAGAAAGACGACGGCTACCAGCACGTGCAGATACTCGTGAACCAGACCAGCAACCACGACGAGGGTGCAGGCGACAACAACCCCGGCACCATGAACTACTCCAGTTACATGGCCACTTTCTGTCACAAAGGCGGCTCGAAGAATACCACCTACTCCAACTACCTCTTCCCCGTCACATCGAAGGGCAACAACTGCGGCAATGTCGGGCTTGTCTGGGGAGACATCAACACGACCAACAACGTCGGCGAGTTGCGCCAGCAGTATTTCAACACCAACTGCCGTGCCAGCGACGGACGCCTGATCATCCCCACCGACCTCAACACCCTCGGCATCCGCTTCGACGCTTCGGGCGACAATGAGGATACATGGTACGCCGACAACACCGTCGCACACATTCAGGCGAACGATGCGACAAGCCCCCAACAGCAGGGCGACATCGTCCTCTCTCCCGGCCGTCATGCCAAGGGCAACGTCGCCTACCTCAGCATTCCCTTCTCCGAGGCGGTCAACGTCGTCGGTGCCAGCGACCTGAAACTCTCCACTACGTGGGGCGACTTCAAGTACGAGGCAGGCGCAGGCTCCAACGTGCTCACCTTCCGCGGCACCATCACCGCCAACGCAGGCAGGGAACTCAGCATTTCAAGCATGAACGACCAATCTGGCTCTTCGGCGTCTGTTTATATTACGGATCTCGCGGGCAACAAAATCTACTTAAACACTAGCGTCTCCACGACCTTCAGCGGCGTGAAGGTTGATGCCGACCTTGCTACCTACACGCTCGACGACTTCGAGCAGGACAGCGACGGTAACTACCTCATCAGCACCATTGCCGACCTGAGAGGACTCGCTTCCTATGTCAACGCAGGCAACGACGCCACAGGCCTCACCTTCCGGCAGACGAACAACATCGCCAGCATAGGCACCCTCACGCCCATCGGTAATACTGAAAGCCAGCCCTTCAACGGCACCTACGACGGCGGCGGCTTCAGCCTCAGCGGCATCACCATCAACGGCAACAGCGCGAGCGACAACATTTTTGTCGGTCTCTTCGGCGTAGCAGGCGCCAATGCCGTCGTCAAGAACGTATGGCTCAGGAGCAGCACCATCAAGGGACACAGGTTTGTCGGTGGCATCGTGGGTGATAATTACGGCGTTATTCGCAACTGCCTGGTGGAAAGCAGCGTTACCGTGGCATACTACGATACAACCTATACTTCAGATGCTCACGGCGGCATCGCAGGGTTCGGTGAGGATAACTTAAGCATCGAGGGCTGCCGCAGCGCAGCCAAACTCACTGTGAGCAGCAAAGGCGGACAATATTATGGCGGCATTGTCGGGAACCTATCGAATGTGAGAACAACAACAGTCAAGGACTGCCTCTACACAGGCGGCACGTTCGGCACCAACTATGCTAGTAACTCTTACGGAACCATCACAGGTATGCAACCCGCTCCCACCTCTCAGATTTTGTTCAACAACTACTACACCACTGACAACTATCAGGCTGTCGGATGGAGCACGACCGATGTGGACGGCGCACGCAAGGCACGCACCCTCACCCTCGGCGAGGGGCTCAGCATCGACGGCGACGTGACAACCTACGACGTGAGCGGCATCACCGCCTACGGCAATGTGGCCATCGGCTACGACAACAAAATTTACAGCGGCGCTACACAGACCCTCACCCTCAACTACAGCGGTGAGGTACCTGCGGGCAACGACCTCGTCCTGACCGTCACCGATGCCGACAACAACGACATTACCGCCACAGCCCTCGACGGCCATGTCCTCACCATGCCCGACGCCGATGTGACCGTCACCGCCAGCGTCGTTCCTCACGAACCAGGCGAGCCTGGGTACACATGGTTCCTGCTCGAAGGCCAGTGGCAGTGTCAGGGAAAGCGATTCTGCACACGTTGTGGCATACTCGCAGATTTAGACGATGCCACCGTCACCTC
>JAIKWU010000062.1 GCA_024684455.1 Bacteroidaceae bacterium
TCCTCCATATTGGATTAGAACCAATACTGTGAGTTCCCTTCGAACTAAACCTATATCATCACGAAGATGTCTATAACTGTATCTGTGCTTGAAACAAAGTGTTTCGACCGTAAAAACACTTTGTTTCTGCGGCCGAAACAAAGTGTTTCATTGGCAGAAAATGTTTGAAACACTTTGTTCCAAGTGCTGCCG
This sequence comes from Bacteroidaceae bacterium, assembly GCA_024684455.1. Taxonomy (GTDB): domain Bacteria; phylum Bacteroidota; class Bacteroidia; order Bacteroidales; family Bacteroidaceae; genus UBA3839. Next base: position 193 of record JAIKWU010000062.1, read on the forward strand.
ACGTCTTGAAACACTTTGGCATTGCCGTTTATAGTTGTCCAGCCGCTTGATGATGAGCAGTGTGAGGTCGTCGCTCTGCTCGGTATCGCCAACGAAACGGTGCACCTCACTTTCTACCAGTCCTGCTAATTGACGTGGAGGACAGACGGTGAGCAGTTGAAAACGACATAAGAGCGGCAGAGCCGAGCGATGCCGTAGGCAAAAAAAAGAATCGGATTTCAACATCATCTTCGTGAATATGTAGGTTAACATTCATACCCGCAACTGCTCAGTCATGTGACACCAAAAGAAGCCTTTAACGATAACTGAATGGTTAATTACCCTCCCTTCATTTGTTAATATATTTTAATTTTTTATCAAAATGAAATTATTTTCAATTATTTTAGCAACAATTTAAATAAAAAACGTAACTCTGTACCCTAATATATATAAAAAAAATAGGTCCATGAATGTTGCTATCTCTAACAGACATAATCATGCCACTCGTCGCTTAGCAGCTGCGGTGATGATTCTCTTGTGTTCCATTACTGTAAGCGCACAAGAAATCGTCTATCAACACGACACACTCACCTACAGCCACACTCAGCCGTGGGCGCTGCGCAACAATCTGCTTTACGATGCTGCCCTCACGCCCAACCTGGGTTTCGACCTCCGCCTCAGCGAGAACTGGTCGCTGGGAGGTACCGTCGGATACCGTCCTTGGCCTACCGATGACATGCAGACCACCAAATGGCGTCACCTGCTCATCATGCCCGAGCTTCGCCATTGGAACGACTCCGTGTTTGCTGACACCTGGTTCTGGGGCCTGAACGCCATCTACAGCCATTATAACGTGTCCAATCTGGGTTTCCCCGTTGCCACCCTCTATCCTTCCATCAAAGACGAGCGCCGTCAAGGTGACCTTGTCGCCGTGGGGGCCAGTATCGGACGCTCATGGCGGCTGAACCGTCTGTTCCGTCTCGAGGCAGAGGCAGGACTTGACGTGGGCTATGCCTGGGGCGACCGCTACGAATGTGGACACTGCGGAACGAAGATCGGCGACTACGACGGTCCTTTCCTCCTGCCGAAGCTCGCACTTAATATCGTTCTCAATCCGAAGACCGAGAAATTCCAGGTGGTATCTACCCCCGTCGAGATTACACCGCCCACCCTACCCTTCCTTCTCTTCTCCGAGTTGCCGCCTGCCACTGTCAGCGACATTCTCGCATCGAAGAATCCCGTGCTCGAAGAGTTCAGCAACTACCGCCCCTACGACCGTACACGCGTACTCCGCAAGGAAAAGGGCATGCTTTGGGTGCACTTCCCGCTCGACAAGACCGAACTTACGTATGGTTTCCGCGACAATGCCCCCATCCTCGACCGCATCGTAGACATCACACGTCAGATTATGGCCGACTCGATGTCTAACGTCCGACTCATCCAAATCATCGGTCTTGCATCTGTCGAAGGAACCATCAAGCACAACGAAGACCTAGGCAACGGGCGTGCACTGGCTCTGCGCAAATACATCAAGGAGCACGTGCCTGGCACCACCGACCAGATCTTCGAACTTAACGGAGGTGGTGAGGCCTGGGCAGAGCTGCGCGACCAAATCAACGACGTGCTGCTTGCCAACGATGCCAATGCTCCCCTCGACGGACTTCGCCAGGCACTTAACATCATCGACTCTGAAAACGACTTAAACCGCCGCGAGCAGCAGATACGCCGTCTGAACGGAGGCAAGACCTACGCTTACATCAAGGACGAATTGCTGCCCGACCAGCGTAACTCCGGTTACCTGCGCATTTACTTCGACCGTGTGCCCGATGCCAACGCCGAAGCTATCAACCGTGCCGTCAATCTCATGCAACAGAAGAACTGGCAGGAAGCCCTTAATCTATTAAATAATGTACGCGAGGACCCGCGTTCCTGGAATGCACTCGGTGTCTGTCTCTTCGAGACGGGCGACAGCAGCCAGGCCCTCGACTTTTTCAGCCGCTCGGCCGCCAACGGTAATGCCGACTCCAGGGAGAACGTCACCCGTGTGCAGGGCTACCTCAATGCTAAACGCCTCTACGAGGCTGAAAAAGCGACGTATTTCAGCGAGTAACATTCTCAAGCCTATGGCTTCATCTCATCTTCAACGGTTTTTCACTCTGTAGAACATTAAAACGAACGAACAAAAGAAAGAACAACAACAAACAACTGACTGGAAGCAGATAGCTCATCCAAAATATATAGAGATCAATTATTATTTATTTATCAATTCATTATTCATTTTTTTATTTTATCAACACATGAAAAAAATTATTATTCTTTGGAATGATGGGCGCCCTTGCGCTCACATTCAGTGCCTGCTCGTCAGAAGACGACCTGGCAAATGT
>JAIKWU010000072.1 GCA_024684455.1 Bacteroidaceae bacterium
TAGGGTGAGGTCTCGTCACAAAGTGTGGCGGTTTCTTCCACCTTGTCGTCGTCGTACGGATAGACGGTGAGGATGGGGCCGAAGATTTCTTCTTCCATCGACTTGAAGCGCGGGTTCGTGGTCTCGATGACGGTGGGCTCGACGAACCAGCCGACCGTCTTGTCGCACTTGCCGCCCAGCACAACCTTGGCATCGGCAGCCTGCTCGGCGAAGTCGATGTACGACTTGCACTTGTCGAACGAAGCCTCGTCGATGACGGCGTTGATGAAGTTCGAAGCATCACGCACGTCGCCCATCTTCACTTCAGCAGCCATGCGCTTGATGCCCTCAAGCACTTCGGGCCAAAGGCTCTTGGGAATGTACATGCGGCTGGCAGCCGAGCACTTCTGTCCCTGGAACTCATAAGCACCGCAGAAGGCAGCCGTTGCCACGGCCTTCGGGTCGGCACTGGGGTGAACGAAGATGAAGTCCTTGCCGCCTGTTTCGCCCACCAGACGCGGGTAGGAAATGTAGTTGTCGAGGTTCGAGCAGGCCTGCTGCCAGAGGCTCTTGAACGTGGCTGTGGAGCCGGTGAAGTGGATGCCTGCGAAATACTTCGACTGGGTGCAGACCTTGCCGATGAGGGCGCCGCTGCCGGGGAGGAAGTTGACTACGCCGTCGGGCAAACCGGCTTCCTTATACAGTTGCATCAGGTAGTAGTTGCTGAGCAACGACGTTGTCGAGGGTTTCCAAACGGCGACGTTGCCCATGAGGACAGGCGTCATGCAGAGGTTCGAAGCGATGGACGTAAAGTTGAACGGAGTAACAGCCAGCACAAAACCTTCGAGCGGACGATACTCCGTGTGATTGATGTTGCCCACGCCGTCCTTCGGCTGCATTTCGTAAATCTTTGATGCATAGTGGACGTTGTAACGGAAGAAGTCGATGGTCTCGCAGGCAGAGTCAATCTCGGCCTGGTAGATGTTCTTGCTTTGTCCGAGCATGCAGGCAGCGTTCATGATGGGACGATACTTTGTGGCGAGCAGTTCGGCCATCTTCAGCACGATGCCTGCACGTACGGTCCAGTCGGTCTTCGACCACTCCTGCCAAGCCTTCATGGCAGCCTCGACAGCCATTTCCACTTCCTTCTCACTCACCTTGTGATAGCGAGCCAGCACATGGCCGTGTTCGTGCGGACAGCGCACCTCACCCACGTCGCCTGTACGGATTTCCTTGCCGCCGATGATGATGGGGATGTCAACGACGGTGTTGTACTGGCGCTCCAATTCTGCCTCGAGTGCCACACGTTCTGGCGAACCAGCCAGATAAGCCTTGACCGGCTCATTGGCCGGAACAGGGAACTTGATAATGGAATTTCTCATGATTTTTTTGATATAGGGTTAGAGAATAATGAATCATTGTTTGCCGACACGTCGTGTGGTGGCACCTTTCGACTGAGCAGCGGAACCGACGGAGCGGTGCCCGACGCGGCCTGCAGCGGCAGCGGCACGGAGCAGCGTCGGCGGCAGCGGCATGTCGTCATAGTAGGCGATGGCATAGCCCTTGGTGACGTCGAACAGTCCCCAATCCTTGTAGCCGACGAGTTTTGTCAGGTGACATTCAGCATCGTCGTTGACCAGGGCCTCGAACGTGTCTTCGGTCTGCAGAATCTGGTAGATGTCCATGTTCATGGATTCGTCGAAGGGATAGGTCAGTTCCAGCACGCCGTTCACCATTTCCCACGTAAAGTACAGACTCTCGTAGTGGATGGGGCACGGGCGCTCGTAGTATTCGATTTCCTCGCCTGTACCGCTCATTCCCTTCTGGTCCTTCGGCACGAAACGGATGTTGGCTTTGGCCTTATAGACCACGTCGTTCTCGGTGTAGGAGAACGCAAGGTCGCCCGTCCATTCGCCCTTCACGGCCTGGTCGCGATAGTAAACGCCGTACTTGCTGTCTTCGAAGTAGAGGTTCCACTCGTCGTAGTCGGTGAGCGGAGAGAGCGACAGCACATCAGAGAAGGTATTTCCCTTGATCACTCCCGACAGTTTGCCGCCCGACACCGACCAGTTCGCGACGGTGCAGTCCAGGTTTTTGTCGCAAGGAACAGACACCACCAGTTCGCCGTCCTTCTCATACCAGGTGAAGTACATGCTCTCGGCCTTGAGCGGACACGTTTCGTCGTCGTAGAAGCAGATCATCTCGCCCGTACCGATGGTTTTGTTGTTCTTGTCGGGGATGATGCGGATGTACTCTTCGTCGGACGTAAAGACACGTCCGAAAACATAGCATTTCACCTTCAGACTCCCCTTCCATTGGCCCTCAATCGTATTGTTGACAGGCGTCACCGGCTGGTCGTCATGATTAGGATAGTAGGGATAGCCACGTCCGTAGTCGTCGTCATCGCCACAGGAAACCAAACACAAAGAAATAACGGCTGTCAGGCAGCCCAGCAAATAGGTAAGACTCGTTTTCATGACATTAAATAATTGAATCGAAAGCAAAGGTACGATTAAGTGAGCGAAATACAAAATGAAAGTTGAAAAAACTTTTATTTTTATTTCCGAACGAGAGGAGGAGTGGGATGTAGGGACGACCCGTGGGGCGTCCATGAATAGTCGGAAAAACATGTCAATCGGGACGCCCCACGGGTCGTCCCTACAAACAATGACTGGGGAGGAGTTTTTAAGCAATCACATCCTATTTCACACATTTTTCGCCCCAACCTCCAAGTGCTTGGAAAAAACACGCTAAGCACTTGGCGTAATCACGCTAAGCACTTGGCGTGAAAATTCCAAGTACTTGGAGACGTCCTGAAAATTTATTTTGAAAAATATTTGCAGGGACAAAAAAATGACGTATCTTTGCAACATATACAATTAACCCCATTTACTAACTACTTCTCGTCGTTACTGACGAAACGTCGGGATTAAAAACCGTTTGCGTTATGAAAAAGTTCTTATTGACCGCCATCGCCATGATGACCACGTGCATGAGCCTGTACGCTCAGAACCAGGTGGTAAATCCACAGAATCAGCAAGAAATGGCTGCAAGTTCGGAACGTGTTGCCAAATTGCAGGAACTGCTGAAGAAGACGCCGAAGACCTGCGGCATCAAGGAAGTGGACAATTACACCACCGACCTGGTGAATGCCGCCAAGGCACTTGTCGATAACAGCGACAAACTGGTGGCCTTCAACGACCGCCTCGCGGCTGTGGCACAGGGTACGGAAGGTGCAGAAATGCCATCAATCGACGAAATGGACGCGCTGGCCATGTCAATCAAGGGCGAAGCAAAGACTGTGCTGGCCGTGAAAGACGGTGCACTGGGCATGACGTCGGCTGTGACGACGCTGACCAACAAACTGTCGAATGCCAACGCCCTGGAAAAGGTGAAGATTGCCAAGCAGGCTGCCAATGCCACGAAGATTGTCGACTTCAGCAAGGACGTTCTGCCGCTCGTTGTTGAGGAATCGACCGCTCAGGCAAAGATTGTGGAAGACTTTGTCAAGATGCTGAAGTAACCGCAACCGACACACAGCCCTCTCCGTTATCGCTGAAACAGGCGACGGAGAGGGCTTTTTTATACAATACTTGAAGATGAAAAAGAGGATGAACCACGGCACGATGCGCATCGTCGCCACCGTGTTGTTTGTGATGCTGTGGACTGTCGGCCGTGCCCAGTCGCAGTACGAGATGTACTATCATGTGACATTCGACACCGACGGACGCTACATCAATGTCAGGCTTGACCTTGAGACTGAATCGAATGAGGGGAAGGAAATGGTGCTCAACATGCCGGTATGGGCTCCAGGCTACTACGAAATCCTGAACTTTCCGAAACACCTGTGCGACTTTGCCGTGACTGGCACGAACAACCAGCCGTTGCCCTGGCGCAAGGAGGGTAAGAACCGCTGGCGCATCACATTGGCGGACAACGGACACACCTCCGTTTCCTACCGCATCTTTGCCAACGAGCGCGACGTGGCGTCGAGCCGCGTCGAAAAGGACATCGCCTTCGTGGCTCCGTGCGGCGTCTTCATGCATGTCGATGGAGACCTGCAGCATGAGGTCTGTGTCGCATTCTTCCTTCCTTCGGGCTGGGAAAACGTTGCCACAGGGCTGAAGCAGTGGAAGTGGCATACTCATTCAGCCCGACGTCTTGATGGTACGACCGACCTAGAAGCATACTTTACCGTTCCTGACTTCGACACGCTGTACGACTCGCCGCTGCTGGTCGGCAATTTCTACACGAAGGAATTTGAGCACGAAGGTCGCAAATATGAGTTTGCGATGGAGACACCCGACGGGGCCGACGAGTTGGACCTGCAGGGCAACTTCTGCAAGATTGTTTCGGCAGCGACCCAGTTGATGGGCGACGTTCCCTACACCTTCTACAGCCTCATCCACATGGGTGCTGGCGGCGGCGGACTGGAGCACCTGAACTCGCAGGCTTGCTACACCGACGGCACGTACCACTTCAGCAGTCGCCGCGCCGAAGTGAAGTTTCTCGCCTTCGTCGCTCATGAGTACTTCCATCTTTACAACGTCAAGTGTATCCGTCCCGCCGAACTCTGGCCCATCGACTACAACCAGGAGGCCATCTCGCCGATGCTGTGGGTGAGCGAGGGCCTGACGTGCTACTACGAGTTCCGCTTGCTCCGCTATGCCGGCATCGCAACACCCGATGAGTCGTTGGAGTTGCTCACCACTTATTTTTCGATGTATGCGCCCTATGAAGGCCAGCGCCACCAAAGCCTTCGCCAGTCGAGTTACGACATCTGGCTGAACTTCATGAACCACGATGCCAACTCGCGCGACGTGCGCGTCAACTATTACTTCAAGGGTCCTGTCGTGGGTCTGCTCCTCGACATCGACATCCGTAGAAAAACGAACCAGCAGCGCTCGCTCGACGATGTGATGCGTCTGCTCTACAACCGTTTCTATAAAGAGTTGAAACGCGGATTTACCGAAGAGGAGTTCTGGGCTGTGTGCGCCGAAGTGGCAGGTAGTCCGCTGACTGAACTCCGTCAGATTGTTGACACGACGCAGGACATCGACTATGCTGCCTGGCTCGACGACGCCGGTCTCTACATCACGGACGACTGGCAAATTTGCCGCGTGGAGAAACCGACGAAAGCGCAGAAAGCCTTCATGAAGGCCATGCAGTTGGACAAATAAAAAAGAAACGCCCGCGATGTGTGTCGCGGGCGTTTCTTTTTTACTTATTTTATTTAACCGAGTTGCGCAATCAGTTCGTCCACCGTTACCAACTGCTGCTCACCGGTCTCCATGTTCTTGAGCGTAATCTTCTGCGCTGCCATCTCCGTCTCGCCGACAAGGGCGACAAAGGGAATCTGCTTGGCATTGGCGTAGGACATCTGCTTCTTCATCTTCGCAGCGTCGGGGTAGATTTCGGCACGGATGCCGGCACGACGCACGGCAGCGAGCGCCTTGAGGCAGTAGTCGGCCTCGCACTCTCCGAAGTTGACAAAGAGCAACTGCGTGCTGTTGACGGCCGACTTCGGGTAGAGGTCCAACTGGTTGAGCACGTCGAAAATGCGGTCGGCGCCGAACGAGATGCCCACGCCGCTGAGACCTGGCATGCCGAAGATGCCGGTGAGGTTGTCATAGCGTCCGCCACCAGTGATGCTGCCTATCTGAACGTCCAGGGCCTTCACCTCGAAGATGGCGCCTGTGTAGTAGTTCAGGCCGCGGGCCAACGTGAGGTCCAGTTCGATGGCGTTGTTGAGGTCTTTCAGTTTCGAGAGGATGAACTCGCTCTCGGCCACGCCTTTCAGTCCGACCTCGCTGTCGCGCAGCACCTCCTTCATCGTCGCCAGTTTTTCGTCGTTCGTTCCGCTGAGCAGGATGATGGGCTGCAGTTTGTCGATGGCATCGTCGGGCAGTCCGGCCTCGCGCAGTTCGGCGTTGACGTTGTCGAGCCCGATTTTGTCGATTTTGTCGATGGCCACAGTGATGTCAACAATCTTGTCGGCCTGACCGATGATTTCGGCAATGCCCGAGAGAATCTTGCGGTTGTTGATTTTGATGCACACGCGCACACCGAAACGTGTGAAGACGGTGTCGATGATTTGCATCAGTTCGACTTCGTTGAGCAGCGAGTCGGAACCGACGACGTCGGCGTCGCACTGGTAGAACTCGCGGTAACGGCCTTTCTGCGGACGGTCGGCACGCCACACCGGCTGAATCTGGTAGCGCTTGAAAGGCAGCGTCAACTCTTCACGGTGCTGTACGACATAGCGTGCGAAAGGCACGGTCAGGTCGTAGCGAAGGCCTTTTTCGCAGAAGCAACTGGCCAGTTTCAAACAATTCGACGTTGCCACCTCATCGGGTGTCATGCCATGCAGGAAGTCACCGCTGTTCAGAATCTTGAAGAGCAGTTTGTCGCCTTCCTCGCCGTATTTTCCCATGAGCGTCGAGAGGTTCTCCATCGCCGGGGTCTCTATCTGCTGAAATCCGTAGAGAGCATACACCTCGCGAATGGTATCGAAGATATAGTTTCGCTTCGCCATTTCGATGGGCGAAAAGTCGCGTGTTCCTTTCGGAATACCAGGTTTCTGTGCCATGTGTCTCAAAATTTTGTGCAAAGGTACGATTAAGTGAGCAAAAAACCAAGTTTACTTGAGTTTTTTCAAGCGTGAGTTCCTTCGATGAAATCAAAGGTACAACAATTAATTGAAAATTGAAAAACGGGGTGAAATGGAGTTTGAAGGTCTCCGAAATACGTCAAAAATTGCACCGCAGTGTAACTGAAAATGCACTGCGGTGCAAATTTTGTCATATTTCTTAACAAATCAAGCCCGAAAATGACCCATTTCGAACCAAGCCTCCTCTTTTTTGCCGAAATGTGTAATATTTACGCAAATAATTTGGAGGATAACAAAAAATGTTGTAACTTTGCGTCAGAAATACACGATAGATGGATTTTAATCTTAATAAGGTTATTGTTTAAACTAATCATAATAAGAAAATGGAAGAAGAAAAAAAGTATTGTTACAAGTATCCGCACCCAGCCGTGACGACCGACTGTGTGATTTTCGGATTTGACGGACAGCAACTGAAAGTGCTGCTCATCGAGCGTGGCATCGACCCCTACAAAGGCCACTGGGCGTTCCCTGGCGGATTCCTAAAGATGGACGAGACGGCCGAACAGGGTGCGCTGCGCGAGTTGAAAGAAGAGACAGGACTGGAAGCCGCCTACATCGAGCAACTCGGTGCATTCAGCGACGTACATCGTGACCCTCGCGAACGTGTGATTACCATTGCCTACTTCGCCCTCGTCAACATTCAGGACGTCAAGGGAGGCGACGATGCTGCCGATGCCCGTTGGTTTCGCATCGACGAAATGCCCCTGCTGGCATTCGACCACGACCACATCCTGCGCGTGGCACAAAAGCGGCTGAAGGAGCAAATCCATTTCGAACCGATTGGCTTCGAACTCTTGCCCGACGTGTTTACCATGCCACAACTTCAAGCATTGTACGAAGCCATCCTGGAAGTGAAATTCGACCGCCGCAACTTCGCCCGCAAACTGCTCACCCTCGGACTGCTCGACATGGCCGACCCCAACCAGGAACGCAACGGCACCCGCACACCCGTGCTCTACCGCTTCAACCAGCAGAAATACCAGGAAATGAAACAACGCGGATTCCGACTGGAATTCTGAGACCTCATTTTTACTCTTACCTATTTTCAATCTTATTTTTTTACCTTTTAACCATTAACTTTTAACTTAAAAACATGAACATTCTGAAGACAGCGCAGCGCTTTGTGGATGGTGTCCGCAACCGCAAGCAAACTCAGTCGTACGACCTTGCATTTGTAAAGGACAAGGGCGTGTGGTACATTGACATGCCGTGGGACGGCAACCGTGGCAACCTGGCCATGGTGGCTGGCGCCGACACCCTGCTCGACGAGGTGGACCAGCATTCGCTCAGCGTCTGTCAGCAAGGTCAGAAACGCCGCAACTATGTGCGCGTCAAGGTGACCAAGAGTGAGCAACCCCTCGACCTGCCAGGTCAAATCTGCCTCAAGCGCACCGACTGGACGCTCCTGGGCGGCGCCCACTACGACGTGAGCCATCCCAATATAGGCACGCCACGCCTCTGGCTCTGCCCCGTCACGCTGACGGTGATGGGCGAATATCCGCCCTTCATCTACATCGACACTACGCCCGACGAGGCATAACTTTGGAATCAACAAAAACAACCTAATCCTACCCATGACAATGAACACAAAAGGTATTCTCGGAGCCATTGCAGGCGACATCATCGGCTCTGCCTACGAATTTCACCCCACGAAACACATGGAGTTTCCGCTCTTTCTGCCTCAGACGACGTTCACCGACGACACGGTGATGACGATGGCAGTTGCCAAATGGCTTTGCGACGACCCCGACCACACGCCAAAACGTCTGGTGAAAACCATGCATCTGATTGGGAACGACTTTCCCAACCGAGGCTACGGAGGACGTTTTCTCCACTGGCTCTACAACGAAGATACTGAGCCATACAATAGTTTCGGCAATGGGTCGGCCATGCGTGTGAGCCCCGTCGGATTCTATGCAAAGACGCTCGACGAAGCGATCGACCTTGCAAAGGTTTCGGCAGAGGTGACGCATAACCACCCCGAGGGCATCAAAGGCGCACAGGCCACGGCCACAGCCATCTTCATGGCACGTCAGGGCGTTTCGAAGACTGAGATTCGCGACTACGTCGAGCAGACATTCCAATATGACCTGCACCGCACGATCGATGAGATGCGACCCAGATACGGGTTTACGGAAATCTGTCAGACGAGCGTACCCGAAAGCATCATCTGCTACTTAGAATCCAACACGTGGGAAGAAACGATTCGCAAGGCCATCTCGATGGGTGGCGACGCTGACACGATGGCCTGCATCGCCGGAGGCATCGCAGCAGCCACGCCTGACATGGAGGTCCCTGCCGACATCGCCGAACGATGCTACTGGATTCTCGACCCGCTCCTGCGCATCGTGCTCGACCAGTTTGACGAACTCTCAAAGACTCTCAACTGAATCTTAGCGGCCTAAAGAAAAGGCGTGGATTGACTCAGTATATCTCTGGTCAGTCCACGCCTAACTATTCTTTTTGCACACCTCAGAAAGCGTGCTTTGTCAGGGCCTTTTTCAATTTCTTAGGGAGCGCATGGCGATTGAGGAAGAGGTACACCGTGTTCAGCGCCATATAGTCGCGCGACATGTACCACGTGCCCTGGTAGTTGCCAGACTGACCCCACGAATTCTTCACCATGTAGTAAGATTTTCCCTGCTCATCGACGGCTTTACCATAGATGAGCATCACATGGTCGTAGGTAAAGCGCCAGTCGTCGAATTGCTCCTGACGCATCTGCTGTGTGGGCACGACACCTTCTTCCAACTGAGCCAACCCCGTACGGAAGAAATCACCCGAAACATCGCCTCCCCAGGCCACTGTGTAGCCTGCGTCGAGGGCACGGTCGAGCACCTCCATCAGCTGCTCCATGGGAATGTTGTAACTGGGTTTCAGACGCCATTTATAGGGTGCCTCGAGAATAAACCAATGGTTAAAAGGATGATGGGTAAAACTGGTCAGGCTGACATAGTCTTCGAAGTCGAGACCAAGGCTCGCTGCAAAAGATTGGGGCGTATAAACCTTTCCTTCATAGGTAAATGTCGAGGGACAAGTACCCAGGTATTTTTCGACCACCGCCTGAACACTATCCTGCCAGTGAGCCGTCGGTGACTTGGCACCTTCTTTTACGATGGAACGAACCGTACGTGTCAGTTCGGGAAAGAACACCTCAAAGTTTGCCAGCGAGTCACCTGTCAATGAACCTGGTGCAGGCATGTCCCCCTCGTGACAAATGCCGTGCTGACGGATGACCTCCAAAACGTCGTCGCACGACCCACCTTCCGAAATCTGGCTATAGCCATGCATTCTCACGTAATGAGTGGCACAATCCATGTAATCCTTGCTCACCACAAACATCTCGCAGAGGTCGTAGGTCTTTCCCGTCTGTCGCAGGATTTCGCTCTCGAAAAAGCCCAGCGTTGCATAAGCCCAACATGTTCCGCTCCGGTACTGGTTCTTGACTGGCGTTATCGGGTTCTGCTTCTGGGATGTAAACGTTTTCTTCTCTTGTGCACCGACGGGTATTGTCAGCATCAGGACGATGGTAAAAATCGTTGTTCTCATCATTATCTACAGTTTTGCGGGTTTACGGTTATACGGGTTTCCTCAGGGATTTGTCAGCACCTGAACCAGTGCGTCAAGTTGTTCTTTACTCATGCCGTGAGTGAGGAGATATTCGGAAAAGGCTTTTGCAAAGTCAACGTTCGGCAGTTGTGAATCATCGCTTACGCTGGCATAATACATCAGGCATGTGTTGAGCCTCAACGACACCAAGGTTTTGCACACGTCAGGGTTCTTTTCCGGGGTAATCCGATAATAGTTATTATAGGTAATCAAATAGTCGGCGACAATCTCCTCATACGTTGCTCCGCATAAACCCTCCAACAGAGCGCACACATATCCGGTGCGGTCCTTTCCCTCCATACAATGCACGACATAGGGTGCAGGGTGCGACGGCAGTTCTTTTAGTGCCTCAATCAGTCGGTTGTTGTAGTCTTCGGCCGTAGGGTCTGCTTTCAACGGGCACAGAATGACACTGCCTTCTTCCCAAAGTGTACGGCTATAGGGAGGCATGTCGTAGGTTAGCATCTTCTCCTCTGTATCGGCGAGGTTGAGCACCGTCTTCACCTTTTCCTTTTCAAGGTATTCCGACACATAGAAGGCACGGCCTGTGTCGTTTGAAAAGGGCGATGAACTGCGGTGAAGCCTGCCACTGGCTATGTTGTCGGCTTTTGAGGCGCGCGCGTTGGCAAACTCTGCATCGGAGATGTCTGGATAGTCCTTGCGGTCATTAGTGTACTTCATGCTCAGCGCCTGTTGTACGTCAAGGCTGCCACCTCTTTCCTTCATCTTTACAACGACGGCATGTCCTTCCAGCCCCATGAGTTCTTTAGGCAGTCCGACGTTGTTGGCTGTGAAGCAAATACTGGGATAAGTGGGATAGGCCACGCACAGGTATTCCCCATTGCGGGAGTAGTAGCCGTCGTAGTAGGGCATGACGATTTCCTTGCCGTCGAGGGTGATGCTGACGACGTCGCCAAGTGTGAATCCTGCCTTCGTCATGTCATCTTCGGTGAAATCCAACATAGCTGCACCGAACTCGTTGTACGACAAGATGACACCTTTTATCGTCGGCTTGTTGTCAGAGCATGAGGTCAACAGGGTTGGCAAAACCATAAGAACCAAGAGGAGGAGCGACCTCCATCGGCCCTGCAACCCAGTAAAGGAATTTGAACGATTTGAAGGAAAAGTCTTCATGTTTGTATTGTGTTTGATTTAGGTCAACTTGCCACCCACCTGTTCGAACAAGTGGCCTGCGCTGAATGTGCTGTATAAAAGACACAAGCGATGTAAGATTACATCGCTTGTTCTTTCAATACTCTTCTTCGTCCCAGAGGAAGTCGTCTTTCGAGGGATAGTCGGGCCAGATTTCTTCTATGGACTCATAGACGTCGCCTTCGTCCTCGATTTCCTGAAGATTCTCAATCACTTCCATCGGAGCACCGCTGCGCGTTGCATAGTCGATGAGTTCTTCCTTGGTGGCTGGCCAGGGTGCGTCTTCGAGCGAGATGGCCAATTCGAGTGTCCAATACATATTAGTTTATAGTTGATGATTAGAGTCTGTGATAAATTGGGCGCGAAGATAGTACAAAGTGTTGAAATTGCAAAATATATCGTAAGAAATTTTACGCTTTTGTCAAAAAAAAAACCAGACACCCTTTGTCGGGTATCTGGGAATAGGGGTTACGCACTGTGGAATCGCCTGTTTCAGAGTTTGCGGTGTTCCTTTTTATAGACGGAAGGCGAACTTCCGTATGTCTGCATAAAGCAACGTCGGAAGGTGGAGAGTGAATTGAAGCCCGACTTCTCAGCAATCACCTCGAGGGTGTAGTTGGTGGTCAGCAGGAGTTCCGACGCATACTTGAGTCGCAAGGAGTTGACGTAATCGAAGAACGTCTGGTGCAACACCTGGTTAATGTAGTTCGACAAATACGTCCGATTCGTCCCCACACGCAGCGCAAGGTCAGAAAGCGTGAGTCGGGGATTCAGATAGACGTGCTCCAGGCTCATGCACTCTTCCAATCGTTTAGCAAAATTATATACCATAGTAGGGGCTTATGTATAAATGAATGATTCGAAAGTTAGGCGTCGTGAGACGAACCAGTTCCACTTATTTGGGTTTCGTTTGCAAAGGTATTCAAAATAAATTGCTGTTTCTCTGTTTTTTTCTCAAAAAAAAAGTCAAAACGTAAAAAACCTTGTTTATTGTACGTTATGACCGACTTATATCACTAAATTAGTGAGAGTTATGTGCAATGCGTACACGATTGTTGAATGTTAGCATCGTTCGTATTTCTGCTCTTTACACGCTTTTGGATACCGACAATCGAAAGAACTGAAATTGTTGGAATTTATAGGGAACTCCGTAGGGACGACCCGTGGGGCGTCCATGACGGAAAAGGAAGTAACACCAATCGGGACACCCCACGGGTCGTCCCTACAGAATTCTCCATAACTCCTTCATAAATAAACCGAAAAAACTCAAGTAAACTTGGTTTTTTGCTCACTTAATCGTACCTTTGCAGCATGAAAGTATTGTTGGTCAACACGTCGGAGCGTGTTGGTGGTGCAGCCATTGCCGCCAACCGTCTGATGGAGGCACTGAAGAAGCACGGTGTGAAGGTGCAGATGCTGGTGCGCGACCGCCAGACACAGCAGATGTCGGTGGTGTCGGTGCGCCAGTCTTTGTGGCTGCCCTTGAAGTTCCTGTGGGAACGCGCCGTCATCTTCCTGAACAACGGCTTCCGGCGCAGTACGCTCTGGAGCGTGGACATAGCCAACACAGGCATCGACATCACGCAGATGCCAGAGTTCCAGCGTGCCGATGTCATCCACCTGCACTGGGTCAACCAGTCGTTTCTTTCGCTTTCCGACCTGGAGCGAATCCTGAAGTCGGGCAAGCGCATCGTCATCACCATGCACGACATGTGGTACTTTACTGGAATCTGCCATTATGCTGCCGA
This sequence comes from Bacteroidaceae bacterium, assembly GCA_024684455.1. Lineage (GTDB taxonomy): Bacteria > Bacteroidota > Bacteroidia > Bacteroidales > Bacteroidaceae > UBA3839. The sequence goes on from JAIKWU010000072.1 coordinate 13,159, forward strand.
CTGCCAGAAGTACGAAACGCAATGCACCGATTGCCCGCTCATGTCACAACAGGGCATCGATTATGCGCGCCGTGTCTTTGACCGCAAGATGCTCATGTACGCGCATCACGACATCACATTCGTGGGTTGCAGCCAGTGGATAGCCGACATGGCAAGCCGTTCGGCACTGACACACGGCCATCGTGTTGTTTCCATTCCGAATGCAGTCAACGCCGACGTTTTCTGTCCTGTCAGCGACCGCATGGAGGCACGCCGTTCTCTGGGCCTGCCTGAAGGGAAACGTCTCATTCTCTTCAGTTCGCAGCGCATTACCGACGAGCGCAAAGGCTTCTCGCTACTGGCCGAGTCGTGCCGCATCCTGAAGCAACAGCAGCCGTCGCTCGACCTCGGCATCGTAGTCGTGGGCGGCGACTCTGAAACCGTGCGCCACGCCGTTCCCTACGAGGTATTCCCCATCAGTTATGTAAAGAAAGAGTTGGACATGGCGCAGTTATACAACAGCGTCGATGCCTACGTCACCTCCTCGCTTCAGGACAACCTGCCCAACACCATCGTCGAGGCATTGGCATGTGGAACACCCTGCGTCGGATTCCGCGTGGGCGGTATTCCCGAGATGATTGACCACGAACTGAACGGCTACGTTGCCCGCTACCGTGATGCCGAGGACTTTGCGCGTGGCATTCTTTTCTGTATAGACCCTCAGCGCAACGCCCAACTCGCAGCCGCAGCCCGAGAGAAAGCCGTGGCCACCTACGGAGAGGAGCACGTGGCACAACTCTATTGCGAAGTGTATGGAGCCCACAACTGATATTACCGTCATCACCGTGACGTACAACTGTGCCTCGACGCTCGAACGCACCTTGCAGAGTGTCGAACGACAGACCCTTTCCACGTTCCAGCATCTCATTATCGACGGCGCATCGCACGACGACACCGTGCGCATCGCCGAAGCCTATCGTGAACGTAATCCCCAACGCGACATCATCGTGCAGAGCGAGCCCGACCACGGCTTGTACGACGCCATGAACAAGGGCATCCACATGGCTGAGGGCGACTTCATCGTTTTCCTCAATGCGGGCGACATGCTCCATGCTGACGACGTGCTCGCACGGGTGGCAGCGTGCGATGCAGAGAAAGTTGGCGTGGTGTATGGCGAGACGGACATCGTCGACGAACAAGGTCAATTCCTGCGCCACCGCCGCCTCAGTGCGCCCGAACACCTGACGAGCCGCTCGTTTCTGCGCGGCATGGTCGTCTGCCATCAGTCGTTCTATGCCAACCGATGTCTGGTCCAGCCCTACGACTTGCAGTACAAGTATTCGGCCGACGTCGACTGGTGCATCCGTGTGATGGAAGCGTGCGAAAAGCAGGGGTTGAGCATGTACAACCTTCACGCCGTCCTCACCGACTATCTCAGCGAAGGCATGACCACGCAACACCAGCGTGCCTCGCTCCTCGAACGCTTCCGCATCATGTGCCGCCGCTATGGCTACTTTGCCGCCCTACGCGCGCATATATATATAATAGGTAGGAGCATTGTAAAGAAATGAAAAACAGACCCACCCCTAACCCCTCACGTAGAGGGAGGGGAGTCTTTACAAACACTCATGGAGAATCCAGAACCAAATACTCAGACAGAAAGCGTTACCACTCCCCGCTCCAACCATAAAGGTCTTGAAAGAGCGGCTGTGATGGGCCACGTGTGCATGTTCGTCGCATGTGCTATCTGGGGCCTGATGGCTCCGCTTGGCAAGCATGCCATGACGAACGGTGTGGGTGGACTGGAGATGGTCACGATGCGTGTGGTCGGCGGAGCGGCATGCTTCTGGCTGCTGTCTTTCTTCGTCAAGAACGAACAGGTGCGTCCGAAAGACCTGCTGCTGTTCTTTTTCGCGGCGCTGTTGGGTATTGTCTTCAACCAGTGCTGCTACACCATCGGACTGAGTCTGACGTCGCCCATCAATGCGAGCATCATGACGACGATGATGCCCATCATCACCATGGTGCTGGCGGCCATCTTCCTGCGCGAACCCATCACGTCCAAGAAGGTGCTGGGCATCTTCTGCGGCGCTATCGGGGCGTTGATTCTGATTGGCACACGGGCAGGCGGCTTCGTGTCGTTAGCAAGCAGCGGTGAAGGTTCGACGCTGGGCGACCTGCTCTGCCTGACAGCCCAACTGTCGTTCGCCATCTATCTCACTCTGTTCAAATACCTGATTCAGCGCTATTCGGTGGTCACTTGCATGAAGTGGATGATTACCTACGCCGCCATTGTGCTCACGCCGGTGTCATTCAGCCGCATGGCTGCGCTCGACTGGGCAGGCATCTCGACGCAAGTATGGATGGAGACGGCATTTGTCGTCGTGGGTGGCACGTTCATTGCCTACATCCTCATGATGCAAGGCCAGAAGACGCTGCGCCCCACCGTGGTGTCGATGTACAACTATGTGCAGCCCATCGTTGCTTGTCTGGTAAGCGTGTGGATGGGTGTCGGCGTGTTCGGTTGGAGTCAGTCGGCAGCCATCGTGCTGGTGTTCACAGGTGTATGGCTTGTGACACAGAGCAAGAGCAGGAGGGATATGAAGAAAAAGAAGAACGAAGAATAAAAACAACGATGGTAGAGATACAAGATACATTAGTCAGCCTCGATGTATTCAAGGAATGCTTCTGCTGCGACCTTGCTCAATGCCACGGACAGTGCTGCGTCGAAGGCGATGCCGGCGCGCCAGTCAGTAAAGACGAGATTGGCGACTTGGAAGAAGCAGCAGAACTACTTGAGGGAGAACTGACGGAAGAGGCTCGTCGGGTCATCCGCGACGAGGGCGTCGTCAGCATCGACCGCGACGGCGAGTTCGTCACATCGGTAGTTCACGACCGTGACTGTGTGTTTGCCGTACAGGACGAAGGCGGCACCACTCTCTGCGCCATCGACCGTGCTCACCGCGAAGGGCGTACTCCTATAGAGAAGCCGCTGTCGTGCGCCCTCTATCCCATCCGCATTTCTGATGTCGGCGGACTGACTGCACTCAACTACCACCGCTGGGATGTCTGCCACAGCGCGTGCCAGTTGGGACGTCAGTTGCAGTTGCCCGTGTATAAGTTTCTGAAAGAGCCCCTGATCCGTGCATTCGGACAGTCGTGGTGGGACGAATGCGAACTGGTGGCAGGCGAACTCAAGAAGGCTGGATACCTTGACTGACTTTCTCTATCCTTCACTCTGTGTTGACACAATTATTTCACCGCAGTGGTACAATTGTTTCACCGCAGTGGTACAACAGTTTCACCGCAGTGGTACAATTGTTTTACTGCGGTGAAACTCTTTTTGTAATGTCAAAACGTATTTTTTTGTTCAAAATACAAAAAAAATGCGATTTGATACTATGCGATTGCCGTATTTTTACTAATTTTGCCAAATCTCTGTACTAAAATTCTATTTATCGCCTAATTATTTATTTTATTCACCAAAACTATTTTATCTATGTTCAAGAAATTTACTTTCATGGCAATGCTGCTCATGCTCAGCATGGGAGCATTTTCGCAAATTCCCGACATGTGGGACAAGCCCGAACCCGTCGCATCAGCGCTGGCAGAAGGAGGCAAGTACTACCTCTACAACGTAGCGGCCGAAGGCTTCTACACGGGTGCCAACGACTGGGAGACCCGTGCCAGCTTCAACGCCACCGACGGCTACTGCGTCAACGTGGTCAAGGCTCTGAATGCCGACGAGACGTGGGACGGCAAGTCGTACCAGATTACCTACACCATCAAGACGGGTGGTGATGCTGGCAAGGAAGGTACGATGAAGATTCTCGGCTACGAGAGCATCTGGATTGACGAAGTGCTGGGTGGCACGGACGACCAGTACATTATCTTCGAGGCACAAGGTGACAACGATTACCGCATCGGACTCTCGCCCCTGAACACGACCTACACCGACGAAGGCGTCTATCTTGGCATCAAGAAAGACCAGCACAACGACACGCGCCTCTACTTTCTTGACACCGAAGTGGAAGACTACACGGACTACGAGCCCAACATCCGATGGAGGCTCGTGAGCGAAAGCGGCTTCGAGGCATACGTTGAAGCACTGCAGGCCTACAAGGCCGCCAAGCAGCTGCACGACGCTCTCGTGTATGCAGAGACCACGTTCCCCGACCTCGACATCACAGACGAGACAGCCGTGTTTAGCAACATAGGAACCGATGCCGGCAAGTACATGGACGCACTCGAAAGCCTGACCAACAAGATGGTTACACGCGCCGATGTCGATCATCCCGCCGACCTTACCTTCCTCATCCTCGCCGACGGCACCGTCAACCTCGACTATGCCAACGACAACAACGACCAATGGGAAGGCGACGCTCCCGGCTTCCAGTCCTGCCAGGGCGCAGAGTTTTACTCCACGAACTACGATGCCCACCGCACCAATCCCCACAGCGTAGGTCAGGGCTTCTACCAGATCAGCGTCGATGCCTTCTACCGTTCAGGCTGGGCGAACGACGATGCAAACGAGTGGGAGAAACTGAAGAACGGCGAAGAGGCCGCTCAGAACGCTATGCTCTATGCCACCAGTGCCGCAGGTTCCAGCACCGCACCCCTGCCGCTGGCTCACGACGGCGTGACGGATGCAATCATTGGCGACGACCGTAGTACAACCACCTACGGCAACATCCCCAACAACATGTACACAGCCTCCCTTTACTTCAAACAGGGACTCTACAAACACCCCGCCACCGTCATGGTCTATGCCGAGGACGAAGAAGCCTTCACCTTCGGCGTGAAGAAGGAAATCTGGCGCGATGCCGACTGGACCTTCCTCCACGGCTGGCACATCGCCTATTTGGGCGACCGTGACGATGCTGCCCAGCAACTGCGCGACCAGCACCTTGCCGCCTATCCCGACTACGTGGAGATGCAGGCAAACGGCGACTTGCAGTACTATTCACCCTACCTCTTTGAGACCTATTCGCAAGCCTACAACGCACTCAAGGAAGCTACAAATAAGGAAGACATCATGGCTGCCATTCCCGACTTCGACGCACAGGCCGAACTGATGAAAGCCAATGTCGATGCCTACGCAGCCTTCGTACAGAAGATGTCCGATGCCGAAGACTTCTATGTTGAACATGAAGCCAGCTTCGTGGGCGAAGGTATGGAACTGCTCGGCACATACATCTTCGACGAAGAGGCACCCTCGACCGAGCTTCCCTATCCCAACGGAACAGGTCTCTACATCATGAACAACGGTACACTATCGACCGCTGACATCATCACCGAAACCGACTACCTGCAGACGCTCATCGACGATGCCATGAAGGGTGGCATGGCCGACGGCACCGACTGCACCGAACTCATCAAGAACCCGCACTTTACCGAAGAAGGCATCTGGTCGAAGCAAGGATTCCCCGAATGGCCGCTCGGTCCCGACACCTACAAACTGGCACAAGGCTTCAGCATCCTCTTCGACACCTGGCAAGAACTGACAGGCCTACAGGATGGTCTGTACGAGGTCAACATCAATGGCCTCTTCCGTCCAGCCAACTACGGCTCTGTTGACTATGGCAACGAGCCTCAGGCCTTCCTCTACATGAACGGCTTCAAGAAGCACCTCAACACCATCGAAAGCGGTGCTACAGCCACCAACGAGAATGGTCACAGCTACAACATCGTAGATGTCGGCTACGTGCCCAACACCGTTGACGAAGCCGCCGCATCGTTCGCCGCTGGCAACTATCCACTGACGCTTTACGGCCTTGTCACCGACGGCACCATGAAGATTGGTGTTCGCAACGACCTCCGCTACGAAGGCTGCTGGGCAGTATGGAGCGACTTCCATCTCACCTTCCGCGCCAAGAATCCCGAAGTGCTCGCCGAAGTCATCGACATGACCATTCCCGATGCACAGGACATCCTCGGCAACCATTTCGGAGTCAGCGAATCCAACGCACTCGACCAAGCCATCATCACTGCACAGGACACCGAAGGCGAAGCCCGCTACGATGCCATGGTCACCCTCAAGAACGCCATGGACGCTGCGCAGGAGTGCATCGACACCTACAAGAAACTCAGCGACGCACTCAGCAACCTTCAGACAGCCATCAACGAGACACCTACATCAAGCCATCTTGAAGAAGCCAACTCGCTGCTTGCCGATGCACAAGACGCTTACAACAACGGCACCTACGATAACGCAGAGGCACAGGACATGATAGCCCAACTCGGAGAAATGGTTGCCACCGTCCGCTTCGGTGACAACACCGAAGAAGAAGTCGATATGTCCGACCTCATCGTCAACCGCAACTTCGACCCCAAGCGTGGTAGCAAGGACACACAGACCATCGAAGGATGGACCACCTCGCCCATGAACGGCTACAAGGAGTATAGCGTTAGCTACAATAAGGCCATTATTGACCTGAAGCAAACTATTACCGTGCCGAAGAAGGGTAAGTATCGCGTCACCGTACACACCTACTACCGTGCTGGCTACTACAACGAGGAAATCCAGCACATCGCCAACGGCGAAGACACTCACCTCACCACCCTCTACGCCCAGACACCCGACAAGAAGTTTGAGACACCCGTCATGAACCTTGTCGAGGATGCACAGACCGAGACTTATGATGTGAACTGCTACACTTACGACGACGGACGCCATGCACCCGACGGTACGAAACCCACCGTTGCCTGGTTTGCACAGGGCCGTTATCTCAACGAACTTGAATTCACCGTCGGTGAAGACAACACCAGCGTCACCATCGGACTGAAGAAAGACGAAATCATCCAGAACGACTACGAAGTCGTCGGCGAGTGGAACCTCTACTATCTCGGAGAAGAGAAAGAGGTGCGCGAAGACTACTCCAGCCTCATCGTCAACAACAAATTTGACCCCAAACGCGGCAACAAGGCAGAGACACGCATCGACGGATGGGTAACTACCGCCCTCAATGGCTACAAGGAATGGACTTGCAGTTACAACAAAACTGCATTCCACCTCTATCAGGACATCACCGTGCCGAAGGGTAACTACGAACTCACTGTCCACACTTATTACCGTGCCGGTTACTACGACGAAGAAATCCAGCACATCGCCAACGGTGAGGACACACACCTTACCACCCTCTATGCCGAGACACCCGAGAAGCGTTACGAGACCCTCGTCATGAACCTCGTCGAAGACGCACAGACCGAGACTTACGGTGTGAACTGCTACGACTACGGTGACGGACGCCACGCTCCCGATGGAACGACCCCGACCGCCGCATGGTTCGCACAAGGCCGCTACCTCAACAAGCTCAACTTCACGGCTCACGAAGACAACTGCAAGGTACGCATCGGTCTGAAGAAGGACGAGACTTTCCAGAACGACTACGAAGTGGTCGGTGAATGGAATCTCTACTTCCTCGGAACGAGCACGGGCATCGACGACATAACAGCTGCTGATGCAAATGCCAAGCCCGTTGAGTTCTACAGCCTCAGCGGCGCACGCCTCAACGCTCCGCAGCGTGGCATCAACCTCATCAAGATGTCCGACGGTACCGTTCGTAAGGTATTCGTGAAGTAATTTACGTCCTCAATCCTCCCAAGGAGGAACTCAACAAAAAACTCTCCGCATGGTAGTCATGCGGAGAGTTTTTTGTTTTGTTGATGATTACTGCTTGATGTAATCTTTGGTGAGCATGTCGTAGTAGAGTGCCTCGAGTTCGGCTGTGCTGAGCAGCGGGAGGCTGTGCTCTATGACGCGGATGAGTTCGTCGCGTCGCAAGTCGGGGTCTGGTCCGAAGTGCGCCATGTTCAATAACCAAAGATGTCGGTGAGAGTCAAGCGATGCACGGTGCCGAGGCTCTCGAGTTTCTTCATGTCGAGATTCTCAGGGTCGCCGAGTACGATGTAGCGATAGGTACGTCCAGCCACATTCTCGTCGGCAAAGCGGCGCAGGTCGTCGAGGGTGAGGGTCTGCACCTGACGGTAGATGTCGGCGTCGATGTCGTGGTCGAAGCCCATCGTGCGGGCGTTATAGACGTAGAAGAGCGAACGGGCTCCTACGCGGCGTGTGGTGGCCATGCGCTTGAGGACTGCATCCTTGGCGAGGTCGAACGAGTTCTGCGCCAGGGGCATGTGTTCAGTGATTTCGTGGAACACGTCGAGGCAGTCGCCCATCTTGTCGTTCTGCGAACCGATTTGCGTCATAAACGTGTTGGACTCCTGCGGATGAGCAGCCGTAGCATAGTTGGCTCCAGCCGAGTAAGCCAGTCCACGTGCCTCGCGCAGTTCCTGGAAGACGATGGCGTTCATCGAGCCACCGAAGTATTCGTTGAAGAGGGTTACCTTGGGTTCGAGGGCCACGTCGTAGGCCTGGCCGTTGTTGCTGTACTGCAGCAGTTTCACGGCTTTCGACTCGTAGGGTGCGAGATAGACTTCGGGCACGACGGTCTCCTGCTTCGGGTAGCGGTCGGCCAGCGGCTGCACAAACTTAAAGTCGGTCTGAGCCTTCTTGTTGACCTTGTGCGTCTTCTCGATGAGTGCGGCAATCTCCTGCTGCGACGACGGTCCGTAGTAGAGGGCAATCTGCGGATACTGCGAGAGCGACTGGAGGCGACGGATGAGGTCCTTGCTGGTGGCAGCCTTCATTTCGTCGGCCGAGGCGATGTCGGTGGTCGCGTTGACAGGACCATAGGTGGCATAGGCGCGGAGTGCGGAGAGGCAAGCGTCTTCGCTCGACTTGTTCTGCTCGCGCTGGTCGAGAATGTCACCGACAAGCACGGAGTAGATTTCGTCGTCGGGCTGCAGGTTCTTCAGCCAGTCTTCGAGCAGACGTACGGCCTTCTCCTGGTTCTCAGCCAGGCCCGTCATGTAGATGGTGGTGGCGTAGGTGCTGCACGAAATGCTGGCGTCGCAGGCCAGGCGATAGAGTTCGGCCTGAATGGAGTCGATGGGCATGCGCTTCGTGCCGAGATAGTCAAAGAGGTTGGTGGCAACGTCGAGCAGATGGTCATGCTTCTCGCCGCGCTGCACGATGTAGTAGAGCGAGAAGACGCCGTTCTGCGTGTTCTGCTTGTACAGCATCGGCTGGCCGTTGCGGAGCGTCGTCTGCGAAACATCTTTCGAGAAATCGACGAAGACGGGCTGGATGGGCTGTACGGGGCGCTGCTGAATCATGCGGACAAAGTCGCTGGTCTTGTCGCGGTTCATCTCGATGGGCGATATGGCAGGCTTGTCAATCTTCTTGGCATTGGGGTCGGGACCCTGCTGCTTATAAACGATGGCATAGTCGGAGGTCGAGAGCCAACGGTTGGCGTAGTCGATGATGTCCTGCTTGGTGAGTTTCGACAGGCGCTGCTGCAGGGTGACGACATCGGCCCAGTCGCGTCCATGGATGAAGGCGGCGTACATCTGGCTGGCACGACGCACGTTGCTTTCGAGGCCCTTCATCTCGTCGAGTCGCATGTTGTTGATGATGCCTTCGAGCAGGCCTTCGTCGAATTCGCCGCGCTGGAGTTTTGCGACTTCGGCGAGCATGAGGTCACGCACCTCGTCGAGCGTCTGCCCTTCTTTCGGGAGACCTATCATGAGGAATTCGCTGCCATTGGTCATGCCCATGGCGCCGCTCTCGAAACCGAGCAACTTCTGCTGCTGCACGAGGTCAACGTCGGCGAGGCCCGACTTGCCGTTGGCCATGAGCGACTGA
>JAIKWU010000086.1 GCA_024684455.1 Bacteroidaceae bacterium
TGCATTGCAATTCATTTCCATATCATGGATATGGTGGATGCCACATCACAGCGTTGGACAGATGTTGACCGCTTCGTAAATGCTCCTATCGACTGGGTAATGATTTTCGAAAAACAGTAAGTCTAATAAAATTCGTTTTTCGCCAGCTGCCGTACAGTAGGCGAAACATCTGGCAAGAATAATGAAGAAATATCTGTCTCTATTAGTTTGTTCTCTGTTGTCAGCAGCGTCAATGGCTCAGGATGTGAAAGTGTGGGAGACAACCCGCGACGGACAGTCGCGTGTAACTCTCAGATCTCAGGTTTATTCTTTTTCTGACAAGCCGACTGATCGCTGCGTACCTATCACCGTCGATGACCGACAGCATTTCCAGAAGATGCGTGGTTTTGGATATGCTCTCACTGGTGGGAGTGCAGAACTGATGATGGCTATGAGTTCCGATGCCCGTCACGACCTCATCCTGTCACTCTTTGGACATGGCGAGGGTCAGGCAGGTATCAGTTATCTTCGCCTGACAGTTGGAGCATCAGACATGAACTCGTTTGTGTTCTCTTACGACGATATGCCTCGTGACATGAGCGATTGGGACTTAAAGAATTTCTCGCTAGCTCAGGATATGAATGATGTCGTACCTGTCATGAGGGAGATACTAGCGGTCAATCCTGACATTGAGATATTGGCATCGCCATGGTCAGCGCCCACATGGATGAAGACTAACAACGACGTGCAGGGAGGCAAATTGCGAAAGGAGTGTTATGATGTCTATGCTCGTTATTTTGTCAGATATATTCAGGAAATGGCAAAGCAGGGCATAACGATTTCAGCCATTACAATACAGAACGAACCTCTCAATTCGCGCAATACACCGAGCATGGCATGGACACCGCAGGAACAGGCTGAGTTCATTGCCGACTATCTTGGACCGCAGTTCCGAAAAAATGGAATCTCTACCGAGATTGTATTGTTCGATCATAACTGCGACCGTCCGGATTATCCTCTCACCATTCTCAGTAACCCAAAAGTGTCGCAATATGCTTCGGGAGTGGCTTTTCATCAATACATGGGCGATCACTCGGGCATGACTACTGTTCATAAGATGCGTCCTGACAAAGACATTTTCTTTACGGAACAAATGATAATCGATCGCTCGGGCAGTGCTACTGCCACGATAGCACCAGTGGTGGAACGAGTGGTGGTCAATGTTGTACGCAACTGGTCGTGCAATGTAATTCTGTGGAATCTGGCTGCAGATGCTGATGCAGGGCCACATACTGACAACGGTGGTTGTCCTTTCTGTCATGGCGCTGTCACCATAATAGGCAACCGATGGCACAAGAATATTGCATTCTACGGTTTATCTCACGCCTCAGAGTTTGTTCCTGCTGGATCTTACCGTATCTCAAGCACATCGCCAACCGACAGCGGTACAATCCTTTTCGAGGATGAACAGTCGGAGGGTACCATGCGTGCTGTGGAGTACGAGCATTCGGGCGTGTTGCCGAATGTGGCATTCGAGACTCCCGACGGTAGAATTGTCCTTGTTGTTTCCAACACCCATTCTTCTTCAGAGTCAGTTTGGGTGAGATATCATGGAAAGTATTGTGAGATTCCGTTGGCAAGTGGAAGTGTTATAACTTTGGAATGGAATAAATAGTCAAAGCAATACAAAAACTATAAAAATGGAAAAAAAGCTTTTTGCCATTTTACTTTTTCTGGTTTCATATATCTCATTATATGGACAGGCATTCTCAACGGAAGGTTGGTGGTCTGCTGAAACGCAAAAATATTCACCTGTGGTAACTGCCGATGGACAGATTACCTTTCGCACATATGCTCCCAATGCCAAGGACGTGAAACTTGTGTTTGGAGAATGGGATGTCCAACCGGTCAATATGCACAAGAACGATAAAGGCGACTGGGAAATAACAATCGGCCCCGTTATTCCAGGCGTATATGAATACAAGTTCGATATTGATGGTCTGAAAGTATTAGACTACAAGAACCCTCAAGTGAAAGTCGGTACTGAGGTGTATGGAAGCGTTGTAGAGGTGTGTGCATCAGTTCCTCGTTTCGACCAGTATGTTCATGCTGGCAGTGAGGTCGATGTTATCAGTTATATCTCTACCTCACTCTCTCAGCGAAGGAAGGTATATGTCTACATTCCTGCTGTGTATTATGAGAACCCTGAAATCAGACTTCCGGTGTTGTATCTCCGACATTGTGGAGGCGACGACGAGAGTAGTTGGATCCGCTCAGCATCGGCTGATGCAATCATGGACAATCTCATTGCTGGGGGTAATGCCGAGCCGATGATTGTTGTCATGACCAATGGACTTACCGATGGCTCTTGGGCTGGAGGAAGTAATGTAGAGGGCATGAGGGCTTTGGAGGAGGAACTCCTTAATGATGTTATTCCTCTCGTAGAAAAACGCTATCGAGTACTAACCGATCGCAAGTCGCGTGCTATCGCTGGCCTCTCAATGGGTGGCGGTCAGGCTTTTGTCATTGGAATGCGTCATCTGGAGTTGTTTTCAGCGATAGGCGAATTCAGTTCCGGCCTACTGAGCGACTCTTCCTGGGACTACTCAAAATATGGTATAGCAAGCATTGACGACTCTGTAAAGGTGAATTCCATGCTCTCGTTGTTATGGGTTTCGTGTGGTACAAAGGATTCACGCTGGGAAGGACATAAGGAGTTCTGCCGCCTATTAGATAGGAAGGGCATCAGACATACGTTCCGTCATAGTGAACACGGCCATGAGTGGCAGATGTGGAGGGAGCAGTTGCGTGACTTTGCAACAGCCTTATTCCATTGAAAAAGTACTTCTGAACAAAAAGAGAATAATGTATGGAACTAAATAAATTTGAAGGCAATCCGATACTCTGTCCTAATCCTGAGAACGAGTGGGAATCGTTGATCACATGTAATCCGGGGGTGATTCACGACGGTGAGAAATTCATCATGCTCTATCGCTGTGCCGGCAACGACGAACAGCACGTCATCCGTTTCGGACTGGCTGAAAGTACCGACGGATTCCACTTCGAGCGCGTGAGCAATGTCCCCGTTTTCGGCCCGTCGGCTGATGGTCCCGACAGCGGATGCGTGGAAGACCCTCGGATTGTAAGGTTCGGCGATGCATACTATGTGACTTACGCCTATCGCCCACTGGCACCTGGCCGATATTGGACATTCCCTCACGATGTTGTGCTGAAACCCAAGAGTGACGGGTTTGCACCTGTGGCATGGAGTGAGAACATGGGGAACACGGGCCTTGCCATGACCTGCGACTTCCGCAAGTATCGGCGACTGGGACGCGTCACCGAATCGCGACTTGACGACCGCGACGTGATGTTCTTCCCCGAGAAAATCAATGGTATGTACTATATGCTTCATCGTCCGAAACAATACGTAGGCAAGCAATATGGCGTGGAATATCCTTCCATCTGGCTGAAACGTTCGGACGACCTCCTCTCGTGGGAGAACAAGCCAAGCCAACTGTTCCTTACCGGACGGAAGGGCACATGGGAGGAGAAGATCGGGGCGAGTGCTCCACCCCTGCTCACCGCGAAGGGATGGATCATGACCTACCATGGCGTTGAGCATGGCGGCACGGGCAATTATCGCGTGGGGCTGCTCCTTCTCGACAAGGACGACCCGACCAGGATCATCGGCCGCACCCCGAATCCTGTGCTTCAGCCCACCGAAGCCTATGAGAAGTGCGGCATGTATGCAGGATGTGTGTTTCCTACGGGCAATGTCATCCTCGGCGACACCCTCTACGTCTATTATGGTGCAGCCGACAAGTACGTGGGCGTTGCCACTGCCTCGGTGTCACAACTGCTGGGGTACCTCCTTTCGGACGAATGCAGGGTCAGAGACTCCTTTCCTGAAAAATTGAATGAAGAATGCTTATGAAAAAATTATTGTTTTCGATCATCATTTCCTTGAACATCTGGGGCAATCCTGCCCTGGCGGCACAGCCCGAACGAAATGTCACCCGGGTGACCTTCGGCGGGGAGGTAGTAAATCACGGCTATATCGGCAATGGGGCACAATGGGATCCTTATCAGCTGGACTACGGAAGCGTGCGACTGCAGATCGGCGAAGAGGAATGGCAGAAGATCTATCGTCGGCTGGACTTCATGCGACCTCGGCTTATGCGTGTGGTGCATAATACGGCAAGCCTCATAAGCGACTACAAGCTCCGTCCGGAGGGCAACCTGGACCAGATCGAGCACATCCTCGAGTATTGTCAGAGCCATGGCGTGACTGTGGTTTTCGGCGACTGGGGATGGGGGCTCGCCAATGCCAGGATTCCCGAATTCGACAGGAGGAAGGTGGAGCTGGCTGCCGACTACGTCACATGGCTCATCGAGGACAGAGGCTTCACCTGCATCAAGTACTACAACATGATAAACGAGCCTAACGGCTTCTGGTCGACCACCGAGGGCAACTACGACCTCTGGCACGACATCACCCTGTGTTTCTACAATCGTCTGAAGAGAAACGGGATGCTTGGGAAGGTTGCACTCGTCGGCCCCGACCTTGCCATCTGGACACCTGCCGAAGTGCCATGGCTCGAGAAGGCGAGCCGCGAACTCGACTTCGGACTCTTCGACATCCACACCTATCCTTCGAAGTGCACGGTCAACAGTGGGGAGTATGGCCAGATCATCAAGGCGTACAGGGATGCCACTCCGACGGACCGGAAGATCATCATGGGCGAAATTGGACTGAAGTTTGTCGAGGCCCAGGACTCGCTCTATCAGCAGGAGATGCTGCGTCGCGCCGCTGCCCGACCGTTTGCATCGACCGAAGATTCGCAGATGTTCGTTTTCGACTATATGTATGGCACCGATATGGCCGATGCCCTCATCCAGACAGCCAATGCCGGCTATTCGGGCGCGGTGGCATGGATGCTCGACGATGCGATGCATGCAGCTGGCGACAGTGGCGACCAACTGAAGATGTGGGGATTCTGGAACATTCTGGGTGAGGAGTATTTCGGCGCCGACGGTGAAGCAATCCGACCATGGTTCTTTGCCTGGAGCCTCCTTTGCCGATATATGCCTACGGGATGCGATGTCTATGCTTCGACCGTCGAGGGCAACACCATGGTGAAGGCGCTCAAGGTGAAGTACAATGGGAAGACCATGCTTGCCGTGCTCAATCCTACAAAGAAGCCACAGGCGGTCCACGTCGAGGGCGAAGACTGCCTTGCCCAGTGCAAGCAATTTGTCTATGCCGAGTACAAATTGAAGATCAAGGATGAGTGTGTGCTCGAACCTACAACAGTCATTCCAGCGTTGTGTCTTGCCAATGGCATTGACCTCGACATGCCTGGCGAATCGCTATACGTATTTACCGATTTTGACTATTGACATTGGTTTGTTAGATTTAGTTTAAATA
>JAIKWU010000010.1 GCA_024684455.1 Bacteroidaceae bacterium
TGTTAAATGTCAATCGGTTGTCAGACCGAAAATGTTGACCATGTTGTCTCTTGTTGTCTTTGTTGTTTTGAAAACAAAATGGCAGGGTTTAAGACAACATGAACAACATAAAACAACTATCGGCGGGTTCGTGACATTCGATGTATGAGTGAAGCAACTTCATTCGTTGTATTCGTCGAATTTGTTGTTTTTGTAAAGATTTTTCAATGTCGGGAGAGAAGGCTTATACCTTACCCCTGAAAGTTAAGTTAACTTAGAGGCGAAAGTTAAGTTAACTTACGGCCTTAAGTTAAGTTAACTTATAGGGCTAAGTTAAGTATATCTATTTTCGATGGTTTTAAGACGCTGAAATACAAGAAGATAGAGGGTTGTCTTGAAGGTGGTGGAAAATGTAAAGATTTTTCAAGTTCCGACGGACAGCCCTCCCCGCTCCTACAGCAGTCGGGCGATGGCGTGCTCCAGGTCTTCCTCCATCAGTTCCATGCGGCCTACGAGGTTCGAGCCTCGGTCGATGAGGAACCACGTGGGCAGGGTCTGGAGGTTGTAGATGCGGACGATGTCGTTCTGAAGGCCCTCGCTGTTCCACACGCATACCCAGGGCAACTGGTCGGACATCGTTTTCCAGTAGTGCTCGCTGGTGTCGAGCGAGACTTGGTAAATCTCCAGCCCGCGCGCGTGATACTTATTATATAGTTCGCGCAGGAGCAGGGTGCGTTCCGGTGTGCCTTTGAGCTCAAAGGCCATGAAGTCCAGCAGCACGACGTTGCCCTTCAGTTCGGAGAGTCGTCGTTCGTGTCCCGTCTTATCGGGGAAGCCCATGTCGATGATGCCCGATTCCGAAACCTTGGCGTTCGACATGTCGATTTCCAGCGTGCGGCGGCGTGTGTTGCGATGGCCCTGAAGGGCTATGTTGGTCAGGTTCTCGGTACGCTGGCAGTCGGGGTACTCCACGTTCCAGGCATTGGCCAGTGCGGTGAACCACGTCACGTCTGAAGGGTCGTTGACAGGGTCGAAAATCATTTGTCCCTCCACGGTCTGGAACATGGCGTAGTACGATGAGGCCCGCTCGTAGCGGTTTTGGATGTAGCGGAGCTTGATGTCGGTCTTGTAGTCGTTGACGAGAGTATGGATGCGTTCCTCGCGCTCGGCTATGGTCAGGTCGCGGTCTTGGGCTACGCGGCGTATGCTGCGGGTCAGCGTGTCCAACTTCAGGCAGAGCATACGTATGGTGTCGCAGTTGCCGCTTCCTTCCACCTGATAGCCCAACGACATCTGGGGCAGCGAAGCCTCGACGCGCACGGTCTCGGTGGAGTCAACAGAGAGGTTCACCACCTGTGCACCGATGCGCAGACGGTAGAACTCGGGGTTCTGGGGACGGGCGCCATGAAGCGAAAAATCGCCCGTTTCATCGAGCTTTGTCGAGTCGATAGGCACCACGCCTTTGCCCAGCGTCAGGTGTTCGAGATAGAGCATGGTGTCCCGTGCCTCGGTGATTTGTCCCTCGATGGTAAATTGTTCTCCTTTCTGCTGACAGGAGGAAATGAGGAGGAGGGAAAATGAGAGAATGAGAAAATGAAGGAAGAAGGGCTGTTTCATAGTCGTTTTTTATAAATCCGATGCAAAATTACAAAATAATCCCTAATCCCTAATCCTTATCCCCTAATTAATTTGGTAATTTGGACAAAATGAGAATAATTCACCTTGCACATTTTTAATTATTCTTTTTTAATTTTTATTTTTTCTTTGTACCTTTGTTGCCGACAGGTCATGAAATCGTTTCTATACGTGTGTCGGTGGATACTCGGCGGAGGTGCTCTGCTCAAAATCTTATTGGTAATAATAACAGCACATTAGCAGTTATTCGGCGTGTCTGAAAGGTGAGATGTTTAGAACACGATGTCTGCGTAACGGTAAATGACTAATGTCTGCGCTTCTGGCGTGGACATTTCACTTATCAACGCGGACGGGTACTATCTCACCACCTCAGACACGGATAAGCGGTCCGCGCTTTTCTGTGTCTGCATGGGTGGAGGGTACCTGTAAAGCCCGATAAGTGCAAGTGTGCGCAAACACGAAGTGCAGACATGGCATTTGAATCGACATTTAAGGCGATTGACAACACGCTCCACCACGACGACGGGTGCAGTACGGCACTCGACTATGTGGAGCAGTCGAGTTGGGTGCTCTTCCTGAAGTATTTCGACGACCTGGAGCAGACACGCGAACAGGCAGCCGAGCTGGAAGAGAAGCCCTACGAGCGCATCATCTCCGGCGAATACCGTTGGAACCAATGGGCCATACCCCTCGACCCGACGGGCAAATACGACCCGAAGCGGGCACTGGTGGGCGACGACCTCATCGACTTCGTCAACGGGCGGCTCTTCCCCTACCTTCAGGACTTCACACAGCGCTATGAGCCCGACACCATAGAGTACAAGGTGGGCATCATCTTCACCAACATCAAGAACAAGATTTCGAGCGGCTACAACCTGCGCGACGTCATTGAGCGCGTGGACGAACTGCGTTTCCAGACCGCTGAGAACCGCCACGAGATGACGCAAATCTACGAGGACCGCCTGCGACAGATGGGCAACGCTGGGCGAAACGGCGGAGAGTACTACACGCCGCGTCCCCTCATCCGCACCATCGTCCGCAGCGTGAACCCACAGATAGGCGAGACCGTCTATGACGGGGCTTGCGGCTCGGCGGGCTTCCTTTGCGAGGCATACACCTACATGCACGAACGCGTGACCAACGCAGCCGAGGAGGAGACGCTGCAACTCCGTACCTTCTACGGCAAGGAACTGAAGGGACTGGCCTACATCATCGCCATGATGAACATGATTCTCCACGGTGTGCAGTCGCCCAACATCGTGCGCACCAACACGCTGACGGAGAACCTTTCGAACATCACCCCTTCGGAGCAGAAAACTGTCGTCCTGGCCAATCCGCCCTTCGGAGGAAGCGAGCGCGAGGAGGTGCAGCAGAACTTCCCCATCAAGAGCAGCGAGACGGCCTACATGTTCCTGCAACACTTCATGCGCATGATGAAGGCAGGAGGCCGTGCCGGCATCGTCATCAAGAACACGTTTCTCAGCAACGGCGATGCGCGTCAGCTCCGAAAGAAACTCTTGGAGGAGTGCAACCTCCACACCATCCTCGACCTGCCCAGCGGCGTGTTCACGGGGGCCGGAGTCAAGACCGTCGTGCTGTTCTTCACCAAAGGCGAACCTACGGAGCGCGTGTGGTACTACCAGCTGGACAAGCACTTCACCAAGACGCAGCCCCTGACGGAAGCCGACCTTGCCGACTTCCTCGCCTTGCAAAAGATACATGCCGACAGCGAAAACTCGTGGAGCATCGACGTCTCGTCCCTTGGCGAGGACTACGACCTCTCTGTGAAGAATCCCCACAAGGTGGAAGAAGTGGACGAGCGCACGCCGCAGGAAATCGTCAGCGAGATAGTGGCGCTGAACGCCGAGAGCAAGCAATTGTTGGACAAAATCGTAGGAATGCTGTGAAGCTAATAAGTCAGTCCGAACATCCAAAGAGGGATGATGTTGCCGTATCCCGTTTCTATGTCGTCTTTTATGACGTAGGCATCGGTCAGTCCCTGTATCTGTCGTTGTTTTTTCTTCTTCCCACCAACTTCAAAGGTAAAGTGGTTGTCAACGAGGAAATCAGAAACAGGCGATGCTGCGATTTTGTGAAGCAGTCGTACTTGGTTCATGAAGAAGGTCTCGCGGATTGTGCCGATTTCAGTATTGGGTGCTCCGAGTGCACTGATGAGTGTAGTATTGTCCAAGTAAATTTTGTCCACCTTGCCCAATGCCATGATGCCGCCTGTCGGCTCGCGCAACTGGGCAATGAGTCCCGACTTTTCGATATAGGCGCAGAGGTTGGCAACGTTGTTGCGCGAGACGCCAATCTGACCTCCTATGGTCGTGAAGTTGGGCTTGAAGGGTGCGCTCTGAGCAATGATGCCCAGCAGCTGTTTCAGTTTGCGGGCTGTAGCAATGGTAAGCTCGGCATATTGTGGAATGTCGTTCTCCAGTGTCACGTTGACCACCTGCTGGACATAGCTGGCAAAGTCGTTGTCGGATGCTGTGAATGGGTAATAACCACGTTGCAGATAATCGGAGAAGTATTTCAACGGCAGGAAGCCTTCAGGCAACTTCACTTCCTGATTGATAATCTGTTCAAGCGTATAGGATGGCAACTCTATACTATGGAACAGTTGAAGATACTCGCGGTAGGAAAGCCCCTGCATCTGGTACATCCGTGCACGACGGCTCAAGTCGGA
Source organism: Bacteroidaceae bacterium (assembly GCA_024684455.1). Lineage (GTDB taxonomy): Bacteria > Bacteroidota > Bacteroidia > Bacteroidales > Bacteroidaceae > UBA3839. The sequence continues at coordinate 4,304 of JAIKWU010000010.1, forward strand.
AAGTCCTTCCACAATATCAAGAACGGAGGAGCCCGTAAAGACCACTTGGAGTTTGGGGCAATAGTCGTAGATGAGCTTCAGTTCCTTGCTCCAATCATTGTATTTATGGATTTCATCAACAAAAAGATAACGTCCGCCTATACGGGCAAATTCTTCGGCCAAATCCACGAGATGGTGCGTGCTGAAGTAGAGGTCCTCGGCAGTGACGTAGAGCGATTCGTGTCGGGGCAGTTCCTCTTTAATGTGCTGGAGCACCAATGTGGTTTTACCGACACCACGAGGTCCAACAAGCCCAATCATGCGGGTTTCCCAATTGATGGACGCATACATATAGCGGTGAAAATGAGTTGTTGTATCTCGCAGCAGTCTGTCGAAAGTGGCTTGCAGTCGTTCCATGATTCCTTGTTTGACTTAGACTAGAAAAAGTTGTCACTTTCGGAGGCAAAAAGCAAGTGACAATGAAGCACAAGACAAGGACAGAGCGCGTGTATAACGAAGCTACCGGTTGGTACGAGACACGCGAAGTAGAGTTAAAAGGTTACACGTTCACGGACGACGACCGTATTATAATCGTCCGTGAATACCTTGAAAGCGGCGTTCCCGCAGAGAAGATCATCAAGAAGTATCACATTAGCAGCCGTTCGGTGCTGTTTTCTTGGATGGACAAGTTCCTGAATGAAAAAGATTTGTTACCTTTGCAGCAGGAATCAATTTCTGAAGAGGAGATGGCAAAGACAAAGGACGAACGCTTAAAGGAGAAAGACGCGGAGATCAAGCGTCTTCGCAAGGCGCTGGAACTGGAGAAACTCCGTTCCCATGCCTATTCGACCATGATTGACCTTGCAGAGCAGACCTTCAATATCCCTGTAAGAAAAAAATCTGGCACCAAACAGTAAGTCTGCTTCGCGAAGACGGCTCAGGGGCAGCCCTGAGTACGCTTTGCGGGCTGTTTGGTTACAGCAGACAGGCATATAACAAGCGAGATGACAAAGAAGGCTTTGCCGAAGATGCCATAGAACCCATCATCATGGAGAAAGCTCGCGAGTATCGCAAGTCCAATCCTGGACTGGGCGCGTCCAAGCTGCATGCAATCCTAAAGAAGATGTTCGACGATACAGGCTGTTTTCCTGGTCGTGACGCATTCATAGAGATGCTTCGCAAGCATGGGCTTATGGTACGCATCAAGCGTCGTAGGCGTTACAAGACGACAGACTCCGAGCACAACTACCGCAAGTATCCAAATCTCATCAAGGATCTCGTTCCGACCCGTCCCAACCAAGTATGGGCCAGTGACATCACCTATGTAGAAACAATAGAAGGCGTATGTTATCTGTCGCTTATTACGGACCTGTACTCACATAAAATTGTAGGATGGTCTGTCGGACCGACACTTGAAACGGTGTATCCGATAGAGGCTCTCAATATGGCCTACAAAACTATCGATGACGATACGGCAAGATGCCTTATACACCACTCTGACCGAGGCTGCCAGTATTGTAGCCAGATGTATGTGACTATCCTTAAAAGCAGGGGAACGCAAATCAGTATGACGCAGAGTGGCGACCCATTGGAAAATGCTGTTGCCGAGCGTGCCAACGGCATACTGAAGACTGAATGGCTCTACAGAATGACCATCCCGACACGTAAGGCATGCAAGAAGGAACTGAACCGTATCATCTCTTTCTACAACGACGAGAGACCGCACATGAGCATCGGCAACCAGACACCGTCAGTGGCGCATACTCAAAGTGGGCCGCAGCAGCGAATGTGGAAAAATCCATGGGAAAATGCTGATTCTTAAAGAAAAGTTTGTATCTTTGCACACGATTCAGAACGATAAGAACGTAACCTGGCCAGTGAAACTGCCGCGAAAGGGTTAACCCTTTCAGTTGTAAGAGCAAAATGAAGACAACCTAGATAGTCTGACTGACAACAAATATCGTTATAAGAATCAAAAGAGGTAAACACTTTTAGTGAGATAGTAATTATTGTAATAACCAGTTAAGTTTAACTCACCAAAAAGCGACAACCTTTTTCAGTTGAGGTCAGACCAAAGGTTAAACTGATTTAATTTTTCATCATTTATACTCACTGCATGATGCAAAGTAAAAGAAAATGTGTAACTTTGCATCAAAAGTCGGTATTAAAATGTGTAGCTTTGTATTAAAAGTCGGTATTAAAATGTGCATTTATGTA
>JAIKWU010000011.1 GCA_024684455.1 Bacteroidaceae bacterium
CAGCGACCGCGACTCGTGGCTGGGCGAGAACAACTATCCCCTGCCCTTCGACCGCGAGTATAAGCCCAAGAACGTGTACCGCGTCATCCGCGACTTCATTCCTTCGACCGACCATCCCGACATCAAGGAAGATTTCCGTCCGTCGGCCACTTGCCAGCCCCGTCAGGAATATCCGCAAGTCAACTCGCAGGGTTATGTGCGCTTCCGCGTGACGGCTCCCGAAGCCCGCTACGTCATTGCCTCTGCAGGTCACGGCGGTGGCATGGGTGGTACCGTGCTGAAGAAGCAGAAGGACGGTTCGTGGATGGGTACTACCCTTCTGCCCGAAGACGAAGGTTTCCACTACTACACGCTGTCCATCGACGGAGCACAGGTCATCGACCCGGGCACCAACAGTTACTATGGTGGAGCACGCTGGATGAGCGGCGTCGAAGTGCCTGCTCATGACGATGCCTTCTATGCCGATCGCACTGACATTCCACACGGCAATGTGCAGAAGATACTCTTCCCCAGCAAGGTCGGCGGCGACCAACTCCGCGTGGCCTACGTCTATACACCTGCCGACTACGAGAAGAACAAAAAGCAGCGCTATCCCGTGCTCTACCTGCAACACGGATGGGGCGAAAACGAGACCACATGGCCTGTGCAGGGCAAGGCCAACATCATCATGGACAATCTGATTGCCGACGGAAAGGCGCAGCCGTTCATCGTCGTGATGACCTACGGCATGACCAACGACGTTGTGTTCGGACGTCCGTTCGACCGCGGAAAAGTGGCCGAGGATTTCCAGCATGTGTTGGTGGACGAACTGGTGCCCTACATCGACAGTCATTTCCGCACAAAGGCTGAAAAGAAGAACCGCGCCATGGCCGGACTCTCGATGGGTGGCATGGAAACGCACTCCATCACGCTGGCACGTCCTGAGGTCTTCGGGCACTACGGCATCCTGAGCGGCGGCATCTACACCCCCGACGAGATTAAAGACAAGAAACAGGTCGATTACATCTTCATCAGTTGCGGCAGCAAGGAAGGTCCCGACCGTGTCCGCAAAGCCGTTGCCGACCTGCAGGCAGCAGGATTCAATGCCGAGGCTTACATCTCAGAGGGTACTGCCCATGAGTTCCTGACATGGCGCCGAAGCCTCTACATGATGGCGCAAAAACTGTTTAAGTAGTAAGGCGTTCAAGGTTTTCCGAACAACACCTTGTACCTCTTTCCATGGGCATCCACGACAATGTGGATGCCTTTTTTTGGTTTGTAGAGCGACGTCCCAAAAGGTCGTAAGTTGTCATTTGTAAATCCGTCAATCGGTCATTTCTTCTGATACGCCAAGCGCTTGGCGCCTGATGCCAGATAAATGATGCCGCAATAGGTAAAGCCATGCTTGGCAATATCGTGCTGCATGATGGGGTTGTCGGGACAGCAGCCCAAGCAGTTATAGCCGGGATGGTTGCGCCACGGGTTGATAATCTTTTTCATTCGTCAAACCTATAAAACGATTCGCTCATTCGCAAATTCGTGATTATTTCGGTTACAAAATTACACAATTCTCCGCAGATAAACGCTAAAACTCGAAAATGCTCAAGCAAAGTTGGTTATTTGCTCGCTTAATCGTACCTTTGACAACGAAATATGAAACACGAAAACATCAAAACTTGGTGGATTGAACGAGAAATTTGCCAACGAGCACCTCACTCACGCCACCATCCTTGTCCGCGAGAAAAACGAGGGAATACCATCGCTCGTGGCCGAAGGAGAGGCTGACGTCCCGATGACAAACAACTGATTAAGTAAGATGGAACACCTGAACTACACACATATCATCCTTGTTTACCTCGTGGCCATCAATGTGGCGACGTTCTTTACCTATGGACTTGACAAGTGGAAAGCCAAGAAGGACAAGTGGCGCATCAGAGAGACGGCCCTGCTGACGCTTGCCGTGCTGGGAGGCAGCATCGGGGCGTGGCTCGGCATGAAGGCTTGGCACCATAAGACGATGCACAAGAAATTCAAGTATGGCATTCCCCTCATCCTCCTTGTCCAGATAGCGGCCGTTGTGCTGCTGCTTTCATAACTCCTCCATGAGACAGTTCTTCATTCTCCTTGCATTCGTTTGCCTGCCCCTCACGGCTGTCGGATGGGACGATGTGCTCTATCGCAGCATTGAAGAGAGCATTCAGCAACCCTACGACCACTACAGCCAGTGGATGGCTCGTTCTGAGATGCGTCGCACGCCTCGTAGTTATCTGCTCGACTTTTCCAACCGTCCGAAATGGAGTTATGTGATGGGCATCGAACTCGAGGCTATCCTCGACACCTATCTGCAATATGGCGACACGTCGTTGTGGGCCTACTGCCAGCAATACACCGACACGATGATTGACGCACAGGGGCAGATTCGCGGTTACAATCTCGACGAATACAACCTCGACCACGTGCGTACAGGTCATTTCGTCGCCCGCATGTATGCCCAGCATCCCGAGCACAAGAACCTGCTGGCCCTGCAGACGCTGATGCGACAACTCCAGCAGCAACCGCGCACCGTCGCCGACCGTGTCTATTGGCACAAAGCCATCTATGCCTATCAGGTGTGGCTCGACGGCATCTTCATGGGACTTCCTTTCCGCACGCTCACCGCCTCACTGCTGATGAACGAACGCGAGGTCACGAAGATTTACGACGACGTCACCGACCAAGTCCTCGCCACCTACACCCGCACCTTCGACCCTGCCACTGGCCTCAACCGTCATGCCTGGGACGAGACACGCCAGATGTTCTGGGCCGACCCCGTGACAGGTCAGAGCCGCCACTGCTGGGGACGTGCCCAGGGATGGTACACCATGGCCCTTGTCGAACTGCTCGACGCACTGCCACAGCACTATGCACGGCGTCAGGAAGTCGTCCAACTACTGCAACGAACGTTGGCGGCGGTCGTACGTTGGCAAGGTGCCGACAGCCATCTGTGGTATCAGGTCATGGATGCCCCTGAGCGCCCAGGCAACTATCTCGAGGCCACCTGTTCCTGTATGTTCGCCTACAGTCTGCTCAAAGCCGCACGGCTGGGCTATGTCGATGCCACTTACCAAGAGGCAGGGCGACAGGCCTACGAAGGCATCCTTCGTCATTTTGTCCAGGTCAATGCCGACAGCACCCTCTCGCTCACCCACTGCTGCTCAGTCGCCGGACTCGGTCCTGGCCTCAGCGAGCAGGTACGCAAGGCAGCGCCTCATGTAAAGGAAAACCGTCGGCGCGACGGTTCCTTCGACTATTATCTTTCAGAGCCCCAGCGCGACAACGATGTCAAGGGCGTCGGTCCCTTCATTTGGGCATCGCTCGAATGGGAAAGGCTCAACACGCCCGACACACTACCCTAAAACGCCCCTTTTAAGTACTTGGAGAAATCACGCCAAGCGCTTGGAGTTAAAAATCTAAGTGAGCAAAATGAGTAGGAATCTATGCCTGCCGTCATAGAGAAAGGAAACAGCAACACATTGCAAAAAGAGTGCGCCTGACAGGACTCGAACCTGCACGTATTACTACACCAGATCCTAAGTCTGGCGCGTCTACCAATTCCGCCACAAGCGCATGATGTCGCTTTGACCTTGTTGAAGTGTTTCGGTCAAAGCGCTGCAAAGATAAGGCTTTTTTTCCGTATCACAAAATTAAAAGGAGCAAAACCCTCGAAAGCAATAATCCAAGCAGTATTTTGAGAGAAGCGCATAGGGGTGCTGACAGCACTTTTCAGTTCATCCTTTTGGTCAAATCCACCAAAAACCGTAATTTTGTACACAGATGAGACACATAACCTTGCTTTTACTGCTCGCTACTGCCTCGCTCGTGTTGAAGGCCGAGCCTTTCAGACTGCGTCTGCTCAACCACTGGGACAATCCTGACGGAACGGTTGAGCGTGGCTATGCCGGACGTTCAATTTGGAAATGGGAAGAAATCCCTGCCGATGCCAACACTCCGTTGCCGAATGACTTGCGCCTTCGTTATGAAGAATATGGGCGATTAAACCGCGACTATGGCATCAACGGCATGGTTCTCAACAATGTGAACGCCAGTCCACGTATGCTTTCGCTCGACATGTTGCGAAAGACGGCACGGATTGCAGAGGTGCTACGTCCCTACGGACTGCGTGTCTATCTGTCGGTTAATTTTGCATCACCCCTATCGCTGAGCAACCTCAAAACAGCCGACCCGCTCGATGAAAAGGTCATCGACTGGTGGCAAAAGAAAGCAGAGGAGATTTACCGTCTGATTCCTGATTTCGGCGGATTTCTGGTCAAGGCCAACAGCGAGGGACAGCCTGGGCCGATGGACTACGGACGCACGCATGTCGATGGTGCGAACATGCTGGCAAAGGCGTTGCAACCGCATGGCGGCATCGTCATGTGGCGTGCTTTCGTCTATGCCTCCAACGGCGGTGACCGTGCCAGCCAGGCCTACGACGAGTTTGTTCCGCTGGACGGAAAGTTTGCCGACAACGTCATCCTGCAAGTCAAGAATGGTCCCATCGACTTTCAGCCAACAGAACCGCCCTCACCGCTCTTCTTCGCCATGAAGCACACAAGGCTGATGGCCGAATTGCAAATCACACAGGAGTACACGGGACACAGCATCCACACGTGTTATCTGGCACCGATGTGGTCCGACTTTTTCCAGCAACTGGAGGCGCAGGGAGTACGACTCGAAGGTGTGGCTGGCGTATCGAACATTGGCGACGCAGCGAACTGGACGGCAAACCCGTTGGCACAAGTCAACTGGATGGCATTCGGCCGGCTGGCCAACAATCCGAATGATTCGCCACGTCAGATTGCAGAGGATTTTCTGCGCGAGAACTATAGCAAAAACACACGTTTTGTCCTCACTGTCACCGACTTGCTGATGCAGAGCCACGCCACGTTGGTGCATTACATGATGCCGCTTGGCCTGCATCACATCTTTGCTGGCGGCCATCACTACGGTCCCGAGCCTTGGTGCGAACGTCAGGGATGGCGCGAGGATTGGCTGCCACGTTACTATCATCGTGCTGACACCATCGGCATTGGTTTCAACCGCACCGACCACCGCGAACCATGTCTGCGCGACGAAAACGGCTCGGGGAACACCCTACTCTACCCCGAACCGCTACGTTCGCTTTACAACAATGTGGACACCTGTCCCGAAGAACTGCTGCTGTGGTTCCACCATGTGCCATGGACGCATCGGATGAAGGACGGCAGCACGCTCTGGGAATCGCTGTGCCATCAGTACGACCGCGGGGTAACCGAGGCGCAACGCTTTGTCAGCACATGGGAATCGATGCGTCCTTACATCGACCGTGAACTGTATGAAGAACAACTGTGGCGTTTCCGCCGTCAGGCTGTCGATGCGCAGTGGTGGCGCGATGCCTGCTTGCTGTATTTTCAGACCTTCTCAAGCCTGCCGTTTCCGAAAGACAGCCCTGCTCCCATTTTCACGCTTCGTGAACTGATGGACTATCGCCTGGACATCGACAACTACACGGCTCCAGACCCACAGCAACTACCCCAGACCGACCGTCTGCATCTGCCTCGTTTCTTCAGCGATGGCATGGTACTTCAGCGCGACCGGCGCATCCCCGTGTGGGGCTGGGCTGCACCTGGAACGACTGTCAAGGTCTCAATGAACGGGAAAAGCGCAAATGCCACGGCTGCGGCAGACGGTTTCTGGCGTGTGATTCTGCCCAAGATGAAAGCGGGCGGGCCCTATGAACTGACAGTCGGACAGCACGTCATTCACAATGTGCTCGTGGGCGACGTGTACCTGTGCAGCGGGCAGTCGAACATGGAACTGCCCATCCGGCGCTGCATGGATGTGGTCGGCGAACAGGTTCGCGACTATGCCAACGACCGCATCCGCTACCTGAAATTTCCACATCAGTACAACTATCTCCAGCCCAACGAAGACGTGCACATTCGTCCGTGGCAGAACATCACGCCGGAAAACTGCGGCGAGGTGAGTGGGCTCTGTTACTTCATGGCTCGTGAACTGCAAGCAGAAAGCGATGTGCCCATCGGCATCATTAATAGTGCCGTAGGTGGCACACAGGTGCAGGCCTGGATGCCTCAAGAAGTGCTGGAGACGTTCGACCGCTATGCCACCGAATTTCGGCAGCCGAAACACCAGCAGATCAACTGGACAGACTCGGTTGCTCGCATCGAACAAAGGACTTTTCGTCAATGGGAGAGTCAGATGAACGCCAGCGACGCCGTGCTTTACAAATGGAAAAACGAGGGCTTTGACACATGGCAGCCAGTCGATGTGTTCACGGATTGGAGTAACGGTAAGAACGGTTCCTACTGGTTTCATTTCAGCGTCACCTTGCCACCGTCGCTGGCCGAAATGCCTGCCGAACTGCGTGTCGGTGCGATGAAAGATGCCGACTCGACCTTTGTCAACAGGCACTTTGTCGGCAACACCACTTACGAGTATCCACCTCGCATCTACACGGTGCCAGCCCACGTTCTCAAGGCTGGTAAGAACGACATCGTCGTCCACCTAATGTCACAGAGCGGAAAGCCGAGTTTTACTTTTGGGAAACGCTATGAATTAAATGTGGCGGGACAGGCCTTCCCCTTTGCTGAAACGGCCACGATGGCTGTCGGGTGCACCATGCCGCCACGTCCTGCAAGCACGTACTTTGTCGATAGTCCAGCTGCCCTCTACAATGCCATGATTGCGCCGTTGCGCGACTTTCCGGTTCGTGGTATGGTGTGGTATCAGGGCGAGTCAAACGTCAACAACGCCGACCAATACGCCGACTATCTCGCAGCTTTGGCTGCATCGTGGCGCGAGCAACAAGGACGTAAAGTTCCTTTTGTTATCGTGCAGTTGCCACGCTACGACGCCCCAAACTACCCTTCAGAACGGGACGGCTGGACACGCATCCGTCAGGAGCAGTACCGTGCTGCCACGCTCATTCCCAATTCAGCACTGGTCATCACCCTCGACACAGGCGAAGCCAACGACATCCATCCTCAGGACAAAGACATCGTCGGCCATCGTGTAGCCCAACAGATACTAAGGCTCACACAATAGAAAACAGCACTTATAAAAAGACAAAAAAGCGGGGCACCTGATGGTGTCCCGCTTGGGTTTGAATGATTCGGTTGATTAGAAGTTGTAGTAGAGACCGAAGGTCAGGCGACCTACGTTGAAACCACCGTTATTCTCGTTAACATCGAAACCGAAAGATGTAGGAGCATCGGGAGCACCAGCAACGTCAGCAACCTGCTGCTTTGTATAACCGAAGAAGAAGAGACGGTTAACACGAGCAACGAGAGAGAACTTCTCATTCAAGTTGAAAGCAATACCAGGAGTGATGAACACGCCGAGGTCGAGACCTGACTTCATGTTCTTTGCGCTGGAAACGCCAAGGTTCACACCACCATCAACGAAAATGTTAGCCTTACCCCAAGTCAGAGCCTGATAGCGAGCGTACGGCTCAACATTGAATGTTGAAGAAGTTGCCTCTGTAGAAACGCCAGCAGTGGTTGACTTGTTCTTGTTGTAAGTATAGCCAAGACGAAGGCCAAGGCCCCACTTCTCATCGAGAGAGTAACCTACTTCAGGAGCAATAGTGAAACGATTGGTTGTTACTTCTGTTGCACCAGGAGTTTTGCTGCTGCCGAAACCGAGAGTACCACCAATGTAACCCTGAGCGTTTGCTGTGAGAGCAGCCACTGCTACGAGAGCAGTCAAAAGAATCTTTTTCATAATCTTACTTTTTTAATAAATAAAGTTAATAAAAAATGTTGATAAACACTAATTTCTTACTTTTGAGGAATGAGCCGAGCCTTAAAAACCGCTGATTTTTAGGGTTTCAGAACTGATTCCGCTGCAAAGATATAGCATTATTTCCATACCACCAAAACTTTTTTTCATTTTTTTTGCAAAAAGTTACATATTGACCAACTTTTCTGAACATTTCTATAAAAAACCGAGGGAAAAGGTTCCTACAATGTTGCAATTTTAAGCGTGCTAATCATTGAAAAATATGTTGCAAAGCATAGGTGTGTGCGGACACATATCACAAAAAGGCTATTTGTTTACATTTCTAAACAAACAAGAGTTTTTTTTAACGTTTTTTTGTTTGACTCTCATATTTACTAATTTCGCATTACATGATAAGAAAAAGAGTGAGAAAGGAGGTGTGAGAGTGAATTATTATATATCACGCAGTCGCAATCTAAGTATGCAGCATCTCTGCATGGTGTGTTGTAATGTAACGGGGAGGATCAGGGGTGCAGCATCTTGCGGGCGGCTTCGATGTATGTGTCTCGGCCGGCGGCAAGGTCGGCATCGTCCATGGAAAGAGGTTTGTCGGGCTGGATGCCAAACTCGGTGTGTTTGTGCTGAGGGTCGAGAAATACGACGGCTGAATAGCGGACACTCCATCCGTTGGGCAGTTCGAGGGTGAAAGGCATGCCACTGCCACCACCAGTCTGGTCACCGAGGATGGTGACAAGGGGAAATTCGCGCATACACTTTACAAAGTCGTTGGTGGCGGAGAAGCATCGGCGATTGGTGAGTACGACGACGTTCTTCTGCCAGCGCACGGAGGAGGAGGGGTCGATGTAAATAGGCTGTTCGTCGGAGAAGTCGTTGTGTCCCTTGCCCGTCTTATGCCGGACGTAGCCGACGAGGGTCTGCACGTTGGTGAAGTGGGAAGCGAACTGGCGTGCTTCTTCCATGTTGCCGCCGCCGTTGTTGCGCACATCCACGATGAGTCCGTTGCAGGCTTTGAGAGCATCGAGAATGTAGGAGATGTTGCCTTCACCAACACTGTTCTGGAAAGATTCGTAGCGGACATAGCCGATGTTGTCATCGAGAATGCGGTATTTGAGTCCTGCGGCTATCTGGTAGTCGGTCCCTCGGCCGAGGTAGTTGTCGATGATGTCGGCGCGGTAGTTGTCGGGGTAGTCTTCATAGTAGGACCAATTACGTCCATAGTCGAAGGCGGAGCCGAGGTTGACGTGTCCGTCACGCAGTTCGCCTATCATCTGGCAGAGCACTTCGAAGAGTTGCTTGGCCGTCATGTTGGGGTTGATTTTGGCTGCATAGCGGGCATGGACTTCATTCCAATCAACGCCGATTTCGGCTTTCTTATAGTCGAAGAAGCAGTAGTGTTCGTCCATGATGCGCCAGAGAGCCTCGAAGTTGTTCTGCGGGGTGTTCTCCGACGAGATTTCTTCTTTGACGCAGGAAGAAACGGTGGAAAGTAAAAAGCAAAAAACAATAAATAAAAAGAGCGGAGTATGTGTGCTGCGTTTCATAAGCGGTTGAGAGTTTGTGTCAGCCCAATCATGAACGAGTGGGTATAGGAGTGGTAACGAAGGTTGTTGAAGGTGCTCTGCATGAACTGGCCTGCATAGCCGACACGGAGCGTGGTGCGCGAATCACTTCGGAGAGGAAAGTCAAACGTGAGCAGATGACGCATGGAGGGCATGTTGGCAAAGTGGGCAAAGACAACGTTATGGTCGTGATGTTTGAGAGTGAATGCCTCGTAGTAGGACTGGCCGTACTGGGGCGAGAAGGCAAGGCCGAAGAAAGGTACGGCGACCTGATAGCGGAGGTTGCAGTTGCGCTTGAACAAACGGAGGTGCAACTGTGCCATGGCTGTGAGATCGACCATCAAATCGACTTTGGCTTGTGCCGGATTGTTGCCGTTGCGTTCATTGTAGATGGCACCTGCGTAGCCGCTGACCTGCGGACCCACGTGAACTGCCGTGAGTCCGAAACGTTCAGTACCGCTGAAACGGTCGAGAAACGGCAACCGATAGAGCCAACCCAGGCTGTAGCGCACACCTCCTGCCGTCTCGTCAACGTTCTTGGCAGGGCTTTTCACGAAAGAGGCATCAATGTCAAGCAGCGTCTGAAACGTGAGTCCGTCGATGTGAATCAGGGGATGCTGCAGTTCTCGACGAGTTTCACGCAGCAGGTGCACATTACTGCCCGTATAGGTAAAGGGCGACAGGTAGGTGTCGTAGATGCTGGCCCAGCCTCCGCCGACCATGGTGGAGTGGGTACGCTCGTGCTGTGCAAAGGCACAAGTAAAGGCTGACAGCAACAAGAGCGTTGCCATCAGCCTTCTGCAAAGGTGATTTTTTAGTGAGTTCATACTGTACTCATATATTAGAACAGGCTCAACTGTCCTGTGGCCTCGTCGAGGAGATCGGAAGCAGGTTCTTCGTCGGAAGCAGGCTCAGGCACTGTGTCAGGCGTCTCGGGAGCAGTGGGCTTCTCTGGAAGGTCAGGAGCGTCGGAGTCTGTCTGTGGCTCAGGCTCTTCATCGGGTTCAGGAAAGCGTGTCGGCTCGAGTTCGGTACACTTATCGAGACGCAGCGTCGTGATACGTTTGCCCTTGGCCTTGAAGCCCTTGACGGCAATAAACTGCTCTGCATCAATCTCCTGCGGGCCACGGAATGTGTCGGGTTCTTGGAAAGTGATTTCGAAGCGTGGATAAGCCACGTCTGTCAGGCAGATGAGTTGCGACTGTGGATTGTCGCCAAGGAAATTCTGACGTTTGGCTGTTGCTTCCATCTGGAAACGCTTCATGTAAGGAAGACTGCCGTTGTCTGCATCGTAGAGCACTGCTGTCCAGACTTTGTCGTGGTCGAACTTCTCAATGCGTGTGATGTTCTGCTCGTAGTGATTGTTGATGTCGAAGTCTGTGAGGTAGAACTCGCCCGTGTCCAACACGACCAAGATAGCATCACCATTGTGGAACTCGCCGAGATAAGTGCCATGCTCGTCGTAGTTAATTCGCTGCACGTCGGGGTCGTACCAAACCTTGCGTCCGCCCAAAGTCGAGACACCACGGCTCTTAAGTTGGATGCGCAGAATATCGTGCTTCGTCAACTGGTTGCCCATACTGGAGCGACCCTTGATGGCAATTTCGCTGAAGTCCTTGTCGAACTGCAGTTTCTTCACCTTCGCCGTCGGTTTCAGTACAACACGAATCACCTCGGCCTCACCGTTGCTGTTTGCAGTAAAGTATGTCACACGACTCTTCGGTGTGCCCTTTGTCACATCGTACTCACGGTCGCGGGTCATCGACGTGACATTGAAACGCTTGATGAACGTGATGCCACTCTGTCCGTCCTTGTAACAGACATTGTAGATGGTGCGCGAGTCGTTCTTCTTGAACACATCCAAGTGGATAATCTCCGCCTTGCGCTTTTCGCGCTTACTGCGTTCGGTCTCTCCGACAAAGATTTTCTCAGCCACCTTGACGACTTTGTACGTTCCGTCGCGGTAGAAGAGGATGACATCGTCGATGTCGGAGCAGTTCGTTACAAATTCATCTTTCTTGAGGCTGGTGCCGATAAAGCCTTCTGCACGGTTGATGTAGAGTTTCTGGTTCGCCTCGGCCACCTTGGCGGCCTCAATCGTGTCGAACGAACGAATTTCTGTGAGGCGCGGATGGTCTGCACCGTATTTATCTTTGAGGAATTGGAACCATGCAGCCGTCACTTCGACGAGGTTCTTGAGGTCACGTTCAAGATCCTTGATTTCTTTCTTCAGACGCGCCAGCAGTTCGTCCGCCTTGTCCTTGTTGAACTTCAGGATGCGTGCCATCTTGATTTCCATCAGACGCAGGATGTCGTCCTTCGTCACTTCACGCACAAATTGCGGGTAGAAAGGAGTGAGTCGCTCATCTACATACTCGCAGGCTTCGTCCATCGTCTTTGCGTTCTCAAACTCCTTCGCCTTGTAGATGCGTTCCTCGATGAAAATCTTTTCGAGCGAAGCGAAATGCAGTTGTTCGAGCAGTTCTCCACGGCGTATTTCAAGTTCGCGTCTAATGAGTTGCTTGGTGTTATCAACACTACGGCGAAGCACATCGCTGACGGTGAGGAATTGCGGACGGTCGTCGTCGATGACACAGCAGTTCGGAGAGATGGATATTTCGCAGTCGGTAAAGGCGTACAGCGCGTCAATGGTCTTGTCAGAAGACACTCCTGGCATCAGGTGAATCAGAATCTCCACACCCGCGGCTGTCATGTCCTCCACCTTACGCACTTTGATTTTTCCCTTATCGGCAGCCTTCAGGATGGAGTCGATGAACTGGCTCGGATGCTGTGGACTGCCTGTGGTCTTGCCGAACGGCACTTCCGTAATGGCCAGCGTCTTCTGGTCGCGTTTCTCGATTTTGGCACGCACACGCACCGAACCTCCGCGCATTCCGTCGTTGTACTTCGACACGTCAATATATCCGCCCGTCGGGAAGTCGGGATAGAGTTGGAAAGGCTCGTCGTGCAGGTAGGATATGGCTGCATCGCACAGTTCGTTGAAATTGTGAGGCAATATCTTGCAACTGAGGCCCACCGCAATGCCCTCTGCACCCTGAGCCAGGAGCAACGGGAATTTCACGGGAAGCGCAATGGGTTCCTTGTTGCGGCCGTCGTACGATAGTTTCCACTCCGTCGTCTTGGGGTTGAACACCACATCCAGGGCAAACTTCGACAGCCGTGCCTCGATGTATCGGCCGGCTGCAGCGTCGTCGCCCGTCAAGATGTTGCCCCAGTTACCCTGACAATCGACAAGCAGTTCCTTCTGCCCCATCTGCACAAGCGCATCCTTGATGGAGGCATCGCCGTGTGGGTGAAACTGCATGGTATGTCCCACAATGTTCGCCACCTTGTTGTAGCGTCCGTCGTCCATACGCTTCATCGAGTGCAGGATGCGACGCTGCACAGGTTTCAGGCCGTCCATGATGTGCGGTACGGCACGTTCAAGGATGACGTAGGATGCATAGTCCAGAAACCAGTTCTGGTACATGCCGCTCAGATGGTGCGTGATGCTGTCCTTGTTTTTCGTGGGGTCGTAGTCCGACTTGGGCGGCTGCCCTGCCGACAGACTGTCCATATACGCTTGTTCGGCAGCCGAAAGCCGCTCGTCAAGGTCGTCGTTCACCTCAGCCTGTTCTCTCTCTTTCGTCTCGTCACTCATAAACACACATATTTCTTGCAAAGTTAAGAAAAAAAGTTGAGAGTGGAGGGAAAAGTGATGAGAAAAACAACAGAAAAACTCGGAAAAACTCGGAAAGACACTGAAAATTCCGCATATTTCCATTTCTTATTCACTCCATTTTCAACATATTATCTTTCAACTTTTAACAAC
The DNA here is from genome assembly GCA_024684455.1 of Bacteroidaceae bacterium. Taxonomy (GTDB): domain Bacteria; phylum Bacteroidota; class Bacteroidia; order Bacteroidales; family Bacteroidaceae; genus UBA3839. Next base: position 13,150 of record JAIKWU010000011.1, read on the forward strand.
GGATAATACGGATGTCACAGATTATTTTAACTTTTAATTTTTAACTTTTAATTTAATGTTGTATCTTTGCAGCATCAATACAAAAAAAATGATGACTATGGAACAGACTGTTGTTTATGAAATCTGTGGCTGGCTGGCCAGCATCGGTATGATACTCGGCTATCTTCCACAAGCCATCCAGACCATCCGTACACGAAAGACAGACGACATCGCACTGCCCACCTTCCTCATGATGGGCATCGGTGGCATCTGCTTCATGCTCCAGGGCATCCTTCACCGACCAGAGCCCCTCTGGGCGCTGTTCATCACGAACCTTGTGACCACCTCCTGCAGTCTTATCGTCTTCGGTATAAAAATGTACAACGACTACTTCAAGAAGAAATAACACAACACAATGAACATCACGATTATCGGTGCCGGTAACATGGGCGGTGCGCTCGCCAAAGGCTGGACAGCAGCAGGCGAGAACGTCACCGTCACTGCTCGCACGCAGCAGACACTCGACCGCATTCAGGCACAGTGTCCACAACTCCATACCAGTCTCAACAACATCGAAGCCATCCGCAGCGCCGACGTCATCGTGCTCGGCGTCAAGCCCTGGCTCATCGAAGGCGTCTGTGCTGAAATCCGTGAACACATCGACATCGACCGACAACTGCTCTGCTCACTCGCTGCCGGCGTCACCACCCAGCAACTGCGCGACTGGACCTACTCCAACGGTCCCGCCGCCTTCGCCGTCATGCCCAACATCGCAGCAGAGTTCCGCCAGAGCATGACCTTCGTAGCACCTGCGCCCAAGACACCTCAACACGCCATCGACACCATCGAACGCCTGTACCGACTCGTCGGCGACGTCTATGTGTGCGAGGAGCACCTCATGGACCCAGGCATGGTCATGGCTGGCTGCGGCATTGCCTACGTCATGCGATACCTGCGCGCTCAGACCGAAGCAGGAGTCGAGATGGGATTCCGTCCGCACGATGCTCTCAACATCGCACTACAGACCATGCAAGGCACCGTCACCCTCCTGCGCGAGACTGGGCTGCATCCCGAAGACGCCATCGACCGCGTCACCACAGCCGGCGGACGTGCGATACGCGGACTCAACGCCATGGACCACACCGGATTCAACTCTGCCGTCATCCGTTCGATGAAGGCCGGACTGGAACTCTAAACGACACACTTCGCACTTGCATCCAAGTGCTTCCCTTTTTCACGCCAAGTGCTTAGCGTCATCACGCCAAGCACTTGGCGTATATATCAGACTGCTCCACGGCAACAACATATCTGCGGACGTTTGTTCACGAAAGAACAAACGTCCGCAGAAAGGTGATTAGCAAGATTTCACTTAATTTATCTTTCCATGGTTTTTCTTTTAGAGTTCATTATCGGTTCCCATTCTTATAAATATCTGTCAAAGGTTTGTAATTTTCCGTCAAAGTGATTGTGAGGTTGGTAAATGTTTGCAGCAGTGATGAATTATGTCTATATTTGCGATGTGGTTAGCAAATTCTATTTTCATATTAACATTTTACTATTTATTATCAAATCATTTCTTATGAAACTAAAACGTTTTACTTTGCTGCTTGCTGTGCTGGTGATGACGGTAATATCGACATTCGGACAGCGTCAGATGTATCCAGGTGTGTATTGGGACAACGGCCTGAACTGCTGGAGCCAGTGGGACAACACGAAGTTCTACAAACACTCGCTAGAGAGTGTGCATTTCGACGTGTTCTATGGAATTGAATACGGTACGACGGCGCCTGACAAACTGCCTGCGTCCGACCCGTTGTTTGTCGATGTGCAGGACTTGCTGAACAAGGCCGAGGATTTTTACAACTGCTATGTCAACGACCTGAAGTTTACGGAGGAGGGGCACTCGCAACTCGACCGCTATAAGATGGGTATCTTCATCATCCACACGCTGGATTGGGTGGCTACGGGCAGTGGAAACAACGACTTTACAGGGGCTTTGTGGGTGTCGCCGAACACGTGTCACCCCGTGGGCAGTACGATTGCGCACGAAATTGGCCACTCGTTCCAGTTTCAGGTATTCTGTGACTATGGCGGCAACAGCGGTTTCCGCTACAGCAACGGCAATGGCTCGTCGTTCTGGGAACAGACTGCCGAATTTCAGGCCAAGTATCAGTACTGGTGGGAGGCGTTTCCCTCGAGCATGGGTGTATTCCGCTTTAGCCACAACATGGCATTCACTCACGAATGGCACCGCTATCAGTCCTATTGGATGCACTTCTACTGGGCCGACAAGTACGGCGGCGACATGATTGGACGTATCTGGCGTGGCAACACAGGCTGGGGTGACGACCCGAACACGGTGTACAGAAAAATCAATAATATGTCGGTCGCTGACCTGTACAAAGAGTATATGGATGCTGCGATGCACTTTGTGACGTGGGACTTTCAGAACCCCTACTGGAAGGATGCTGGCAAGAACGACATTGGCAACTTCATCTATGACTACGTGCAACTGAGCCCGACCAAGTTTCAAGTATCGTACGGCACTTGTCCGCAATCGACGGGTTTCAACATCATCGAACTGAAGGTACCGAAGGGCGGTACGCAAATCAACACTCACTTCACGGCCCTGAAGCCTGGCTGTGCTCTGGCCGAGGGCGATAAGCGGCTGTTCTGGAACGGCGACAGAGTAGTCGGCATCAATACGAACAACTACAACCATTTCGACGGTGAAAGTTACCGCGGCTTCCGACTAGGATATGTGGCTCTGAAGAAGGATGGCACCCGTGAGTATTATACGCCAGACCAGGTGTTCTGTAAAGGTACGACAGTGACATCGGCCGACGTCACCTACACCGTTCCAGCCGATGTCGAACGCTTGTGGCTGGTCGTTTCTCCGGCACTTTCACAGTATATCACACACCTCTGGGACGAGAACATCCTGAACGACGACCAGTGGCCTTATCAGGTGGAATTCAGCGGCACGACCATCGTGGGTTCGCACATGGACCAGTATCTGTACGATGCCGAGTCGGACAAGTTCCTGAGTCGTGGAGGTTCGTGGGGTACGCAACTCGTGGTCGATGACTACGGTGTTCCTGTAGGCATCAGTCTTGAAGGGGACAACTCGTATGTGCTCAGTTTGAAGGATAACGCTGGGGTGTATTTCTACAAGCCCGACTTGATATACACCGACGGCGGTCTGGACGCTGCACTCCACTTCAGCATGACGACAGAGGGCGACGGGACATACGTCTTGAAGACTGCCGACGGAAGCATTCTGACTCACGACGGAACGGCTACCGAACTGAAGTCGGGGGCTACGACGCGTTGGCAATTCCTTACGGCCGCTGAACGTGACGCTGTCATCAACCGACGTGAGCAGGCTGCGCTGGACAAGGCGCTGGCTCTGGCTGGCATGAACCTGGGTGGACAGTCGCTCGACGCATATATCGAAGAACATTGCAAACTGGTCGATAAGACTACCTCGGTCACCAATGCTGCGCTCTCGACGAGCATCAATGGCTGGACAGTCAGCGGCGAAGGTGTCGGCATTGACCAGGGTGTGCTCGAAAACTATAACAACCGCGCGTCGGCCTACTCACAGACCGTGAGAGGACTTGAGAAGGGACTGTACAAGGTCGAACTTTACGCTTTCTACCGCGACGGCGACAATCCTGCCTGCGTAGGCTATGCCAACTCCGGATGGGACAAGATGTCGAATGCCTACCTCAGTGCCAACGACTACAAAGTACAGATAGCCGACTGGGCTGGTCAGCGTGCCAACGACAACTATCCAAATTGGCTGGGTGAAGTAGCCAACATGTTCAACAACGGCAAATACAACAACGTCGTCTATACCTATGTCGGCAGCGACGGTACGCTCGACCTCCAGATTGTCAAGCCGCAGTATGTCGCGAATGGATGGTTCGCCTTCTCCAACCTGCGTCTCACTCAAATCTGTAATCTTGATATCAACGACATTATAGCACGCTACGTAACAGCCCTTAACGCTGCCAAGACCCTTGCTGCCGACACCGCAACACCAGTTTGCGCCGATGTTCTTACCGAACTCAATGCCACCATCCAAAACAACGACCGTGGACGTGTGGACGAATCATCCCGAACAGCGCTCGAAGCAGCCATTCAAGCACTTGATGATGCTTCTGCTGCTGTGAAAAACAGCATCGCCGTCTATGCCGACATCGCCGACTTGTATCAGAAAGTCAGCAACATCGGATGTGCCACTCTGCCGCAAGGTGCTAAGGATATGTTCGCCTCCATCCTCGATAACGTCAAAGGTAAGTATGATGCACGCACCATCACCGACGGCACCCAGGAGTGGGACGAACTTTACAACGCCCTTGCACGTTCAACGCTCACCTATGCCACGACTGGGGCCAACCTCACCACTGCTATCTGGAACCCAAGTTTCGAACTCTACGGTGGCAGCACCTTTGGATGGGACGCTCCTACCAGCGGCGACACCGGAGCACGTGCATGGTCGGGCACCGTCTATAACATGACCAACACCCACGGCGACTACGTGTTCAACACATGGGGCACCGACCCTGCCGAAGGCACCTATGTCCGCCAGGTCGTCAAAGGATTCCGTGCCGGCACCTATCGTCTGCAGGCCGTGTTTGCCACCGACCACAAGAATGGCTGGCTCTACGCCAAGTATTACCCAGGCGGAGAGAACGACCAAAACGTCTTTACCTCATTCGTCGATGCCAACACTGGCACACAGGTCACACTCGACTTCCGTGTACCCGACGACAATGTGGATATCGAACTGGGCTTCTTCGTCGATTACGGATGGTTCAAAACCGACAACTTCCGTCTCACCTGTCTCAAGACCGACAATGTTCCGCCGACAGGAATCGATGCAATGGAGAATGAACCTTTGACACTTACCCATACCGACGTCTATGACCTGCAAGGACGCAAGGTTCAAGTGTCCCGTCCAGGCATCTACATCATCAACGGTAAGAAAGTGCTGATTAAGTGAGCGGAAAACTCAATAAATGAAGGCCGAGTTCCTTGCTTGGGAACTCGGCCTTTTTTGTGTCCATTGTTTTTGCGACCACTTGGAGGTCGTTGTATGATTGTGTTGGAAACTACTTCTTGATGCGCCACATGGCGAAGGACTTGGCGGGAATCGACGTGCTGTAGTTGGGAGCCGTGGTGGGCTTGATGAGTTCGGGGTTCTCGGTGCTGGTCGTGGCTTGCAGGGGGTTCGCTGCGCTCCACCCCTGCCTATACTCAGCCGTCCTTTCAGGACTGACGGTGTACCAAGCGTGACGGCCTGTGTACCAAACAGGACTTTGCAGCCGTGCTGGTGGCGGCATCTGTGTCATTGCAACATTTTTTTGCAAAGATATTTGGAGAATTGTGCGAAAGTTCGTACTTTTGCGGTGGAATCCGTGTGTCCGCCTCAGGGGCGGCGTCGGACGTCCGTTTTTTTGATAATGCTCAAATTCTCCTGACGAATTAGCACCTCACACAGAGAGAAAAAAGAGAGCGAGAAATATATATCACCATTGGAGTGTACGCAACGTAGCGTAGACTGCATCCATAGGTGATATAGGGCCGTGCTAAGCCTGTCAGGAGATATGGAGTAGGTCTGCGCTTTCTTTTTGCCGGAAAGTTAGTGCCGTCCTTTCAGAGAGACAGACAGTTCACTTAGTACTAACTTTTTATAAACCCCAAAACAATGAAAAAGAAAAATTTCCTGCACCTGCTGGCCGCACTGCTGGTCGGCGTGCTTTGCGTGAGTGTGACCACCTCCTGCGGCAGCGACGATGACAGCCCTGCAACGCCGACGACCGGCCGCATCGTAGGTATCGTTTCCGACTATGCCCATGCCAACGTGCCCGTGGCCGGCGCCACGGTGACGCTCGTCCAGCAGGGCACCGTGAAGGTGACGGGCAGCGACGGCCGCTTCGAGTTCGACAACCTGCCGGTCGGCTCCTACACCGTAGCCGTTGTGGCCAACAACTTCCAGTCCAACACGCAGATGGCCTACGTCTCGGCCGGCAACGTGACCACGTGCGATTTCTCGCTGCAGCGCGGTGCGCTCGACGTGAAGTTCTCGACGCTGTCGCTGACGTTCGGCAAGAACATCGACCAACTGGTGTTCTACATCACCAACAACACGAACCAACTGCTGACGTACAGTTTCAGCGACGTTCCCGACTACGTGAAGATATCGCCCCTGACCGGTTCGCTGTCGCCCAAGAGCAAGCAGGCCGTCCTTGTCTCGGTGCCCGACCGCAGCAAGGTGACCACGAGCGGCACGCAGATAGTCCGCGTGAACGTCGGCACCGACTCCTACGCCATCATGCTCACCACGACCAACGACAACGTGAAGCCAGAGGACGCGGGCGGTGAAGTTCCCGGCGGAGGCGGCGGTGGCGGCGAAGACCCCGTGCCCGGCGATAAGACGGACGTGACGCGCGGCCTGCTCGCCTTCTACAACTTCGACGACGGCACGGTGAACAATGCCGCCGGTTCGCAGAACAACGGCGTGCTCATGGGCGACGGCCAGTTCATCACCGACACGCCCAATGGCGAAGGCAAAGCCCTCTTCCTCGACCAAGAGCAGTATGTCAATGTAGCAAGAAATCCGCTGAATGGCAAGAGAGCCTATACTATCAGTTTGTGGGCAAAGGACTTCGGAACGGGCTATCTATTTACGACTTTCCATGATGGTAGTGGTTACAACAGCGTGGATGCTTGTTGCATATATATCCAAAATTCGGGCAAAATAAGTTGCGTTCCCGGGTTTGAAGAAAAGCAATTCAATTATAACGCCACTACTCTCCAAACATCGGGATGGCACATGATTACCATTGTCGGGAGTGAGAATCTTGCAGAACTGTATATAGACGGCTCATTAACTGACAATCAAAGCTTTGGTTTCGACATTCAAGGCAGCAAGATGCAAATAGGTGGATGTCATGATGATGATTGGCTTACGCCTTGGGCCGACCCCTTCAAAGTTGACAACGTTCGCGTCTATGGCGTATCGCTGACCGAAGAAGAAGTTGGACAGCTCTATAAATTCGAGAAGAAATAAATTAGTAACCGCAATGCCTGAGTGTGCCTTTGCTTGTCAAGAGTTCACTCAGGCATTATTTTATGTTCCATACTATATATGATGAAAAAATTACTATTTGTATGGTGTGCATTTATTTGTTCGCTGTCGGTTTATTCTGAAAGTGGCACGACGGGAGATTGCACATGGACATTTTCCGGAGGCACTCTTACCATATCTGGCAGTGGCGCCACGGGTAATGTCACATGGACGGAATATATTCCTGAAATCAAAACTATCAGAATCAATGCTTCAGTCACCAATGTTACATTTAAAACGGGAAGCCAATACACTAAACTAACGTCTGTGTATATTGCCGATAACAATTCGTCATTGTCAATTACAAAAGATGCTTTCAGAGGCACATCTCTAACTACGGTACATCTTGGGCGCGATTTGAGTTACGATCCTTACTCAAGTTTTATCGTCTCTAATGGGTATTATGGTCCATTTCAAGACATCAAGACTCTGACCACGCTGACCATCGGTAGAGGTGTCAAGTCTATTGGAGGCTATTGCTTCGATGGATGTACCAGTCTTTCCGAAGTGAATCTCCCCTTTAATTTTGAAACTATCGGGGAATATGCCTTCCGAGATTGTACAGCCTTGGTGGAATTATCCACGCTTGATCATACAAAGATGATTGGTCAATATGCCTTCTCTGGCTGTACAGACCTGAAACGTGCCGACATCAATGGCGATGGATTGATAATTTCAGATTATGCGTTTTCAGGATGCACGAGTTTGGAAAAGATTACCCTTAGAGATGGCGTTCAGTACATTGGCTACTATTCATTCCGAAATTGTCCGCTGACCAGTTTCGTTGTGCCAGCATCAGTTCAGGAAATGCACCAATTTTGTAAATCATTGGATGAATTGCACATTGACGATGGTTCCGATGAGATTAATATAGCAGGAAGCCCTGACGTACAAGAATTGTACATCGGGCGCCCCTTTTATCTTGTTCCGCCAGACTATTGGGACACGTACACATATGCTTTCTCCAGCATGAGATTGCTGAAGAGGGTTGTCTTTAATGACAGCGTCAAGGCGATTCCGCAGGAGGCCTTCTACGATTGTCTTAATCTTGAGCAGGTGACACAGGGATGTAATGTTTCTTCTATAGGCAGTTTTGCATTTTCTGGATGTACAAAGCTAACCCGCTATATTTCTTTTGCTCCAGTCCCTCCAACAGCCAACTCTTCTTCTGGCTGGGCCACGTTTAAGGGTATGGATCTCGCCAACGACACGCTTTATGTCCCGTTCAATTCCCGGAACCTGTATAAAACGACTGCTCCCTGGAAGGACTTCGGTACGATTCTATATGTGGAAATGCTGAATCCTGATAAGGCGGGTTATTGGAGCAATGGCTACTGGGGCTATTCAGATAAAAGCCATACGCTGTATGTCCATGTGGAAGGGAAACTCGATTCGACAATGCTAAACAGGATTACAGCAGAACCTGTTGTAGTGGTTCCTGTTAGAGATATTGAATACATCTATCTTGATGATGGCCTTACGTCTATCAGCGACTGGTGTTTTTACAAGTTTACAGCTCTTAAAGGCATAAGTATTCCTTCATCTGTAACGGAAATAGGTAAAGGAGCTTTTTGTCGCTGCATAAGTTTGGTAGATATTGACCTGCCACCTGAATTGAAGAAATTGAATTCATATACTTTCTATGAATGTACAAGTCTTCCTACAATCAACATACCTGTAGCCGTGGAGAACATTGGTGACTATGTCTTCACGTATTGTAATTCGTTGACACAAATAAATGTTGACAGCAAAAGTCAGTATTTTACGAGTGAGTCGGGCGTATTGTACAACAAGGACAAGACAATTCTGATCAGCTACCCTGCTCAACGTATAGGAGCGACCTACGTGATTCCTGCATCAGTTCAAGAAATCCTGCCTACAGCATTTTGCAGGGCTGACAATCTAATTACTATAACCGTCCCAGCCAGTGTAGCCATGATAGGTGCTCACGCTTTCAACTACTGTGCCAATCTGAGCAGTATCAGCATCGATGATGCCAACGACGTATATATAAGTTTCGATGGTGTTGTTTATGATAAGGAACAGACTTACATGGTTTGCTACCCATCAGGAAAGCCAGGCGACTCATACATTGTTCCCGAAGGAATTGTATCGCTTTGGAATGGCGCCATGGCTGGGAATGAATACCTCAAGTCGGTCACGTTGCCATCAACACTGGCCTCCATCGGTTCCTATGCCTTTGATGAGTGCCATCAATTGAAAGATGTATATGTACATGCTCCTGCTATACCGCAGACACAATCTTATGTGTTCAACAATGTTCCGTTAAGTGAAGCCACACTACATGTCCCATCGCAATTAGTTGACAGCTATTCGGCACGATCTCCTTGGCGAATGTTCAGCAGGATTGTGGCTTTGACGGAAAGCGAAACAGGCCTGAAGAAACAACAGATAGACAACGAACCGCAAGTAATTCGTTACTACTCTATTGATGGTCGTCGTACCGATGGTCTGTTAAACGGCCTGAACATTCTTCAAATGAGTGACGGGAGCATACGAAAGGTGTTTGTTCCCAATCAATAATGACAGCATAGTTTCTTGTGTTATACAAAAATCCCCTCCGGTGATATGCCGAAGGGGATTTTTGTATGTAGTATTATGCCTTCTATTTCTTGATGCGCCACATGGCGAAGGACTTGGCGGGAACGGAAGCCGTGTAGGCAGGCGCCGTCACTGTTACGTTCTGAGTAGTGGGCAAGTAGGCATTGGGCTGGTCGAGCGTGTTCTCGCCATCGAGGTTGGAGGCACTGAAGAGGGTGCAGGTGGCCTCGTGGCTGCCCTTCATGCCCTGCAGGTTGAGGGTAACCTCTTGTGCTTTGTCACCGACGTTGACCACCTTGACAATGACGGTGTTGGTGGCTTTCTCATAGACAGCTGATGCGAAGAGTCCGTCCTGGTCGTCGTTGCCTGCTACGGGTTTCTTGTTCATGGTGAGGGAGAGTACGTTGTCACCCTTGTTGTTAGCGTAGAGGCTCTGCACGTGCCATGAGCAGGTGCGGACGCTGCGCAGGTTGTCATACCAGATCATGTCGGGACGCCACTGCCAGCCATCAACATGGGCAAAGAGGGGTGCGTAGGTGGCCATGTGAACCACATCGGCATTGCGCTCAACGCCTGTGAGGAAAGCGGCTTCGAGCAGGGCTGCATTGTAGTGGTTCCACTTCTTGCCACGGCCGTGGCAGGCGTATTCGCCAGCAAAGACTTTCGGGCCCTTGCGGTCATAGTTGTCGTAGCGGTTGCCGCTCTTGAGGAACCATGATTCGGGACGGTAGAAGTGCTCATCGACGAGATCGGCTTTCAGACGCTTCATCTCAGGCCAGAGGTATTCGAAGTCGCCTCCTTCGCTGTTCGGTCCGCTAGTACCGATGATCTTGATGTTGGGATACTTGGCGCGTACTTGCTTGACAAAGGGCTCGAGGTTTTCGGGATAGATTTCACCCCACTGCTCATTGCCGATGGCGACAAATTTGAGGTTGAAGGGTGCGGGGTGCCCCATGTCGGCACGGAGTTTAGCCCACACGTTCTTGGCAGGGTCACCGTTGGCAAACTCGATGAGGTCGAGCACGTCGTCGATGTAGGGCTGAAGTTGGTCAACAGGCACGTGGGCATCGCTGCGATGACTGCCGTTCTGGAACTCACAGGCGAGTCCAACGCTTAGCACAGGTAGCGGCTCTGCACCGATTTCCTCGCTGAGCAGGAAGTATTCGTAGAAGCCGAGACCGTATGACTGGTGATAGTCGGGGAAATAGCGGTAGGTGAAGGTATTCTCCCAGCGGTTTTTGTTGATGGGACGGTTCTCGACGGGACCTACGCTGTTCTTCCACTGATAGCGCTGGTCGAGCGTAGTGCCTTCGACAATGCAGCCGCCAGGGAAGCGGAACACACCTGGATGGAGGTCGGCAAGAGCCTGTGCAAGGTCTTTGCGCATACCGTTCTCATGTCCTTTCCACGTGTCAACGGGAAAGAGCGATACGTGTTCGACATCCATTGTGCCGTTGCCGCTGCTGCCGTTGTCGTTGCAGAGGAACAGGCGCAAGTTAGCATGACTGGCAGTGCGTGTCGATTTGATGATGACCGTGTACTTTTTCCAGTCCTTCGAATCTACGACGATGTCGTTGGTGGTGAACTCCTGATTTTCGCGCATGGTGCTTTGCTCGATGAGTTGCACACGCAGTTTCTGGGCTTTGCCGTCGGGTACACGGGCATAGACAGTGAAGCGATACTCGGCATCTTTCTCAACGCCGATGCCGAAGAAACCTTCATTCTGCAGACCTGTCCACATGTCGCGGTGGCCGGCAGAGAGCAGACGTGCATAGTGGGGATTCTTGTCGAAGGGGCCGTCGTTCTTGATTACCACCTTACCAAACGCCTGCCAGCCCATCAGCGGGTCGGGCGTGAACTCGAAGGAGCGGTTCTTGACGAGTTCGCCGTACAGACCACCGTCGGCTGCATAGTTGATGTCCTCGAAGAAGATGCCGTACATGGTCTTCTGAATCGGGGCACCGAGTTTCTTTGTGTTGATGTCGAATGTGTGCGTCTGTGCTGTTGCCGACGCTGCTGCCAACAAAAAGGCAGCAAATACCATTGTGAGGTGTTTCATAAAGTTAAAAGTAAATTGTTAATTATTAATCGTTTTTTTGCCGTTTTGGATGTATATACCTTTATATCCTTCCGCCCTTCGGGCACCTCCCCTTTCAAAGGAGGAGTTGGGAAGAATGCGTCCGCTGAGGTCATAGACTCCTTCCACTTTATCTTTTAAATCTTCACTATTAACCGCTTCGACACAGTCAGGCTGGGCAGGAGTAAAACCGACGGTGACGTGGTCGGCACTCCACCATGCCGAACCGCTGCCGCTGGCTTTGAGTGTCAGGGTGACGGTGTCGCTGGCCTGAGCGGTGAATGCCGGCAGTGTGAGGAACATCCAGCCGTTTTGCCACGGGCTGTCGGCAAGCGTCTTGTTGCCACGTCCCTGCTCAGCGGCTTCCACCGTCTCCTCTGTCCCGTCGGCATGGAGGATGCGGACAGTCATGGTAATACTGACATTCGACGAGGCACGCACTAATGCGCAGAGGCTGTATCTGCCGTCTTCGACACAATAGAGTTCCTGCGACAACGACGAGGAGAGGCCGTTGGCTTTCCATTGATCCCAATAGACATTGTTGGCGTTGCCGTCCCAAGCCTCACCTGAATTAGTTGAAAGTGTACTGGCAGTCCAGTGGTTCGTGCCGTCCTCGGCATCGGTGTTTTGGAGGAAACCCAGACCGACGGCTACGCTGCTCGTGTTGGCACCGAAAAGCGTCGTCGAACGAACACGGAATGTGTCTGACCAACGGTCCACGTCAGCAAGGGGAACACGGGCAGTCAACGTGGTGTTCTCCAACGAATAACGTGTATTAGTCTTGTTGGTGATTTCCTCCATCGTACCGTCAGCCGTGATACGCTCCAGCACAAACTCGTCGGTGCAGTCGCCGTTGGGGTTGCCCAGCGTGAAAATGACTTGTTGGGTCTCCCGATTGATGGAAAAGTCGAGGGTGGACGATTTCGCAGACGGACGCCACCAGTGGGGAATCTTCTGCATGTCGGCATTGTAGGCAAAGGTAGATTGTGTGTCACGATAGACACGTCCCGCAGGTGTCATCCAGCCATCGTCGTTGATGAAGCGGCGCGACGACGTGTCCCACTGGTAGTAACTGTATCGCTCGACATAGGGGCAACGTTCGAGCATATCCACAATGTCCATGATGGCGGCGCGGTTCTTCTCCAGTTGCTCGCTGTAGTTGCTCGGCCATGACTCCTTGGTCCACGACGCACCATAGGCCCATTCGGTAATCCAGATGGGACGGTGGGTCGTCTCGTAGATTTCCTTGAGTTTGTTGTACCACGCCGAAGCCCCGTCAGCCTCGTTGGGGCCCCAATAGGCGTGAATAGCCACGAAGTCGCAGCGATAGGTCATGTCGTCACAGTGACCGATGTACTCGTACAACCAACTCATATCCGTCGGAGCCGGTGAACCGATGCGCATACCGCTCTCCTGAAGGTCGGGCGTCAGCGTCGTCGCCTTCCAACTGTCAATTACTCCGCCGCAGTCACACTTGTTACTCGAGTGTTGCTCTGCATGTTCGGGTTCGTTGAAACTGAGTACGTGGGTCGAGGCCGTCAGTCCGTTGATTTGGGCAAGTGACGGCCAATATAGATGCTGACGAATAGGCACATATTCTTGGTCTGACGTTGTCTCGCGGTCGGCACTCCATGTGTAGAACCATGTGGCATGAAGGCGGCCCATCTGATCGACAATTGACTCTGTCTTCTGTGTCGAGCACCAGCCCTTCTTGCCGACGTACTGCCACGGCCGAATGTTCACCGACGATATGCGGCGGTCCAGTTGCTCAGGCAGGTTTTCGACAACCACGTCCGCATGGTCCGCCACATACACACGGCTGTAGCCCTTGCCGTTCTCACCCGATGCAAGCGTAGCCATGTAGCCACGCTTAAGTACAAAACTGCGGATGGCGTTGCTGTTCGTTCCCATTGTGGCGGTGTTCCGGTTGCCCAATCTCACCTCCCGACCGCTCAGCCCCGTCTCCGTATAGCCTGTCATCGCTGTTTCCGACGGTCGGCACGGAATGACAGCGGCACCATCGAGCCAGATGGCCACACGCACGTTCGAGCCAACACTTGCCGGACGGTTATTGATTTTGATATAGCGAAGGTAGGACGCAATCACCTCACTTGGCGACACATGGTCGAAGACGACCCATGCATCCGTATTGACCAGATTCAGACGGCCTGTCGTCGCAAACGGCACGTCACCCGCCAGATGCACGTCGATGGCATCTTCAACATCGACCACCGATGCCACCTGCCAGTAGTCCTTCTCCAGCCGACCCTGAGCATTGGTGAACACCTCTGTCTCGGCCTGCAGCAGCGAAGCCTCGTAGCCCTCAGCCACAGCAGGGAACACGCTCCAGCGTGCGCGGCTCGATGCAGGTTTATCGTAATAGACAGGCACCGACTCCGTCTCGTTCCAGTCGCAGCCCAGCCGCTTGTCGGTCGCCTTCTTCGACGTGATACGTCCGCCGAAACGGACATCCAGTTGCCACAGGTATTCATTGCCTGTGCCACGGCTCTCGCTCCACGAGACGCTCCACGAGTCCTGTGTCGCAGCCATCAGGTAGCGCCCCGTCCGTTTGTTGCGCAGCAGCCACCAGCCTGCCGTTCCCGACGTTTCTGCCACGACAACATACGTAGCAGCGTCACCGTTCGTACCAGCGGGGGTCAGCCGAGGTTTCGACATATCGTCGCCTACGCCCAACACCATACCGTAGTAGTCGTTCACGATGTAGTATTCACCGCCATCGACTATCGTGGCACGTACCGTCAAGGCTGCCATCCAAGTCAGCAGTGTACAAACCATGCATAACCACAGATGTCTCGTCTTCATAACTTAGTTCGTTCTGTTTTGCAAAGATACGATTAAGCGAGAGCAATACAAAATAAATTAACATTATTTATTTTTATTGCCAAGCGTGAGTATCTTCGACGCAGTTAAAGATACGATTAAGTGAAAGAAAAAGCATATTTATTTACATTTTCTAATTATTTATGCTTACCTTTGCACCGTGCTTCGCGAAGCCTTGGGGCGGATGGGGCACGGACATACTAAGAAAAGACGTTTTCAAGCGTCGGTCTTTCGTTTTTGAATCTCGCAAATTCCAAAATACGTCTGAGAGAGCCGATGTCTGAGGAAATGTCCATGTGGCGTATCTATCTACACGATAGATACAAACAGCGTGGGCAGACCGAAGCACACATTATCTTTCAGACGGGTTATGCGAGAACCTAAAAACAGGATGATGCGCGAAGGTTCCCCACGTTTTTTCATATACCTTATATAATTACGCGCACGAGGGGAGCAGCGCACGATGTACACAAAAGGGCCATGCACCTCGGACACCGCATCCGCGACATCCTGCACGAACAGCATCGGACCAGCGTCTGGCTGGCTCGTGAACTGGGCTGCGACCGCACTAACATCTACCGGATTTACGAGAAGATGTCGCTCGACACCAGTGTCCTTCTCCGCATCTCGCGCATCCTCCAACACAACTTTTTCAGCGAACTGGCAGACGAAGTTTCGGACGAAAAGCCCTGAAGTGTAGCGAAACTTGCAACATGTCGTAAGTCCCGCTACACTTCTTTATTGCCGCATTGCGTTAAAAGATGTTATTTTGCAGCAACTTTTAATTAACTTTTTTTTAACCCTTAAAAAACAAAGAAAAAAAATGAAAAAAGTATTGACAGTGATTGCCCTGGCTTTTGTGGCAATGAACATGAGTGCACAGAACATGTATGTCGGCGGCGGCGTACGCTTTGAATCGACAAGCGACGAGACGCTCTTTGCTATTCAGCCCGAAGTCGGCTATCAATTGAATGACAAGTTCGGCATTGGTGGTGTGATTGGTTTTGGCACCAGTGGCAGTGGCAACACCAGATATTCCGAGTTCATGATCAAGCCTTACGTACGCCATCAGATTCTGAACATCGGCGGCAACGTCAACCTCTTCTTCGACTATGAACTGGCCTTTCAGAATGCAGGTGTCAAAAATGCAAAGACCAACACATTCCTGATTGGTGTTGAGCCTGGACTCGCCTACAATCTGAACTCAAAACTGAGTGTCGTGACACATCTCGGCCTTGTAGGCTACCAGAGTTCAAAACTCGACGTCAGCGGTTCGAAGGCTGTCAACAAGTTCACTATCAAAGGCTTGACCCAGAACGTCAGCCTGAGTCTGTATTATAACTTCTAAATCAGCACACAACAATGAGAAAGATAACAGATTTATGCACGAAGAGCCTTGTTTCAGCGGCTGTGCTGCTCTGTGCATTCCTGTTCGCTGGCTGTGAAGGTCCTCTCAGCAATGAGGAACTGGGCTTGAGCCTGCTGAACAGTAAGAGCAGCAGCGGTCTTGGCCTGCTGGAAGACAAGGAGGAGGGAAGCGGAACTTCAAGTCAGGCCAAAGCACTGGTGGGGACGTGGCTGGAAGTGGTGAAATCTTCCGGTTACGATGAAGAGTGGTATATTGGCGGATTCATCTTCAATGATGATGGCACCTATTATTCACTCGACGAAGGCTACGACTCCAAAGGTAATGCCCCTGGTGACCGAAACATTCCAATTGGTCCAATCGCAGACTCTGGTCCTACAGACGCACAACTTCAGATACTCGTCAGTGCTGTCAAGGCAGAGCCGACACTTGACACATGGTCAGTCAGCGGCAATGTCATCACTGCTACAGACACATGGGTGGCGAAATCAGGCGAAGTCGAAAAAAACACAGACCGCGGGATGTACGTACTCAACGGTAATACATTGATGATTTACCCTGAGGCCGAGGATTCTCCTTACGGCGTGGATGAAAACGGTGACGGATGGGAAGACGAACCAGAATGGATTCTCACCAAGTACAATTTCTAAAATTAAAAAACAACTTTTACTTACCCCCATTATTAACCTTAAAAAACAAACAATTATGAAGAAAATCATGACATTGGCAGTCGTTGCCTGCATGGCTCTGGCTGCAAACGCACAAGGATTCTTTAGCGATGTAACTTATGTTGCTCGTGCTGGTGTCGATGTGGCTACGGTAACGGGCAAGTTCGGCACTGAGAAGATGGACTCTCGCATCGGTTTCTACGTTGGCGGTGAAATCCAGAAACCTATTATTACTGATGGGATGTACGTTGGTGCAGGTCTCGGCTTGAAAACGAAAGGCTACAAATACGACAAAAGCGGAATCAAGCGAGACGAAAATCTGACTGCATTGGAGATTCCTGTCAATCTCGGCTACAACATCCGTCTGGCTGAGGATTTCAAATTCAACGTACACGGTGGTCTTTTTATAGACTATGCTCTGTTCGGTAAAACCACAGGGACAGGAATGAACGACGTAAAATTGGGTGACTATACAGACAAGACGAAGGGACTGTACGACAAGTACAGCAAGTTTGGCTGGGGTCTCGCAGTCGGCGGTGGCATCTGGTACAAGCAGTTCAACCTCGACGTCAACTTCCAGTTCGGTATGAACAAGCCTGCTGAACAGCCCGCTCCTGTCGGTAAACTCGACAACAAGTACAACCAGGTGGCAGTCACCCTCGGCTACGCTTTCTAAGCGTTTACGGCAGAGTAGATTCTTTTTCAGGTAAAAGTGTTTACCCGAGTCGAAGAATCATACTTTTTTAATAAATAATCTTACTTTTGAAGAGCTCCTGCGTGCCGTGAGGCAAGCAGGAGTTTGCTTTTTGTTAAAGAATATATAGATGATGGCTTTTTGTGTCAATGACTGGGTTGGACGTGAGTTCGGTATAAGCACAGCGATGCAGGACATCCATCAATTCCCGAAGGCTTAATTATATTAATTGTAGGGACGACCCGTGGGGCGTCCATGAAGGATTGTGGAATGAGGATTGCCAACAGGGACGCCCCACGGGTCGTCCCTACAAGAACGTGAATCTGGTTTACGGGCAAAGAATCCGTGTTTCAAACAGTGATAACAATCGGTGTTATGAAGGCTGAAAAACTGGACGCAGTGGAGTATTTGTTCCACCGCAGTGGAACTTTTGTTTCACTGCGGTGAAACTTTTGTATCGGCGCAGTGAAATTTTGGTACCACCGCAGTGAAACAGTTGTACCAATACGGTGAGGATAATTTGGTACAAAAGTTTAAGGGAAATCAAGGTTGTATGGAATGGATACAAAACGCCACCGTGATGTATCACACCTCTGAAAACAGGGACTCTCGCATTCCCGAACCTCGTTCGCTTGCCCTTAGCCTTTCGGCAATAAAAATAAATAATGTTAATTTTTTTTGTATTGCTCTCGCTTAATCGTATCTTTGCAACTGAAATACGGCAAAACTACCTAAAACTGAAAATAATATGAAAAGAATCGTTTGTTTGCTCTGCCTCGCAATGACGATGGCAGGGTCGGTATGGGCGCAGCGTCCGACCGATATCGTGGACCGTGGCCTCGTGGCCGTTCCTGCCAGCAGCGGCGGAATGTTCGTCAGTTGGCGCATCTTTGGCGAGGAGTACTACGGTGTGACGTATAATCTGTATCGTGGCACGACGAAGATTGCCTCGAACCTGCCGGTGTCGAACTTTGTCGATACGGGCGGTTCGACGAGTTCAAAGTACCAGGTGGCTCCCGTGGTTCGCGGCGTGGAGGGTGCGAAGTGTGCGGCCGAGCAGGCCATGGGCACGCAGTACATCCAGTTTGCCGCTGCCAAGGTGGTGAACCGCAACGGCGAGGACGTGACTGCGCAGTACAACATCAACGACATCGCCCTGGCGGACCTGACGGGTGACGGCAAGGCCGAGATGATTGTCAAGCGCAACTTCGGCGGCGACTACAACGAGGCTGAGGGCAACTACCCCGTGAGCAACACGACGACGTACACCCATCTGGAGATTTACAACATGAAAGGTGAGCGTCTGTGGTGGATTGACCTCGGACCGAACATGGTCAGCGGACCCGACGAGCAGTACGATGCCGTGGGTTACGACTGGGACGGCGACGGCAAGGCGGAGGTGCTGATGCGTGGTGCGGACAACATGATTATCCACCATCCCGACGGCACAACGACGAACATCGGCGACATGAACGTGAACACGCGTAACACGGTGCGTCACGACGACAACAATGCTGCCTACACAAACTCGGGCAACGAGTATCTGCTGTATCTTGAAGGTGCGACAGGTAAGCCCTACAGCATCGGCTCGGGTTCGACACCGCTGTGGATGACTTATCCGCTGCCGCGTGGCAGTGCGAGCGACTGGGGCGACGGCTACGGTCACCGCTCGACGAAGCACTACTTCGGCGCTCCGTTCATCGACGGTCGCAAGCCGTACATCTTCCTCGGACGTGGCTGCTACACGAAGCATCACTTCAAGACGTTCGAGGTGAACCCCGATACGCATAAACTGACGATGAAGTGGGAGTGGAGTGGCACGTCGTGGCCTTATCATGGTCAGGGCTACCACAACTTCGGCATTGCCGACGTGGACTGGGACGGACGCGACGAAATCTGCTTCGGTTCGATGGTCATCGACGACAACGGCAAGGGTCTGCACACGACGGGGCTCGGACATGGCGATGCCCAGCACTGCAGCGACTTCGACCCCTATCGTCACGGTCAGGAAATCTTCGCCTGCAACGAGGACAATCCTGCGATGAACTACCGCGACGGCACGACGGGTAAGATCTACTTCCGTATGCAATCGACGAGTGACGACGGACGTGCGCTGTGTGGCAACTTCTCGAACGACTATCCGGGTGCCATCGGCCACTCGTCGCAGCAGGGAACTATCTCGTGTGTGGCTGACAAGCCCATCAGCGGCGGTCCTGGCGGTTATACGAACAACTTCCGCATCTATTGGGACGGCGACCTGCTGGAGGAAGGCCTCGACGGTGCCAGCAGCCGTGAGGGTGCTGCCCGTGTGTTCAAGGGCAACGGCAGCATCGTCTTTACGGCCGATGGTACGGCCAACTGTAACTGGACGAAGAACACGCCGAGTGCAACGGGTGACATCCTGGGCGACTGGCGTGAGGAAATCGTCGTCCGTACGAGCGATAACAAATACATCCGTATCTATACGACCAACATGCCTACGCAGTGGCGCAACTACACGCTGTGGCACGACCACCAGTATCGTCAGGGCATGGTGTGGGAGTCGATGGGCTACAACCAGCCGCCTCACTGCAGTTACTTCCTCGGTGAACTGGAGAACATCACCGTGGCTCCGCCGCCACTGACCATGACGGGCCGTACGGAAATTGCGAACGGCGGCATCATCATGGGTGACTACAACGACCAGCAGGTGATTGTCTGCGAGACGAACAACACAAGCATCACCGTGAACGACGGTGCCAGTCCGTATGTGACTTTCTTTAATGTGCCTTCATGGGTACAGGGTACGAACAGCACAGTTACTGACGGCACGGGCCGTATCAACACCACCTACTATACCTGCAATGTGCAGGGTGGTGCCTTCGGCGGTGGCATGCGTCTGGTGAAGCAGGGCGACGGCATCCTGAACCTACCGAACGTGGAGCAGCAATATACGGGTCCGACGGATGTGTGGGCTGGTACGCTGAACTTCGACGGCAAACTGCTGCTGTCGTCGCTCTGGCTGAACCGCTTTGCAGAACTCAACTCCGACGGCGGTGAGTTCCGCAGCATCAAGATGGACTATGCTTCTATCCTGCGTCCAGGCGGTGCCAACAACATCGGCACTGTGACGACCGACTCGCTGTTGCTCGGTTTCGGTTCGCGTGTCGTCTTCGACATCAACTTCGACGATATGGCCACAGACCAAGTAAACACCAAGGTCATCTCCATCGAGACCAAGAACTGGGAATACGGCCCACAGTATCAGTCGCCCATCTTTGAATTTGTCGTTCCACGTGGACAGGAAATGAAACAGGGCAACTACCTGCTGGGTACTGCTACCGAGATGGAAGGCTCGCTGGGCGACATCCGCATCGAAGGGCTGGGCACGAAGATGAAGACGTCGCTGTTGCTTGACAATGGCAACCTCTACCTCGTCATCTCCGACACACGCCTGGCTGGCAGCATCATCTGGAACGGCAGCAGCAGCAACATCTGGGACTTTGCCAACGAACAGAACTTTACGCTGGCCAGCAATCCCGACGTCACAGATGAAACGTTCGTGTCGGGCGACAAGGTGCTCTTCCCTGCTGGAACAGGTAAGTACAACATCACGCTCAAGGGTGAACTCGAAGCCGACTCAGTCATCGTTGATGGTAACTCCAACTACACCTTCAATGGTACGGGCAGCATCGTGGGCAAGTCGAAACTTGTCAAGCGAGGCAAGGGCACACTGACTGTCAATACCGACAACACCTACACTGGCGGTACTCGCATCAGTGGCGGTACACTTGCCGTCAGTTCGCTCTCCAATGCCACTCAGGCAAAGGGCAACCTCGGCGGTGTCAACACTGCTCCGCGCAAATTCATCATGGAGAACGGTGCAACGCTCAAGACGACGGCTGCCGTCACACAAGGCTCGCCGATGTATATGCAGACAACCGAAGGCGGCATTATCGACAACGCTGCCGACTTTGTCATAGCCAGTCCTGTTTCAGGCACGATGCTGACGAAGAAAGGCAACGGTTGGATGAAACTCAATGTCACTAATCCCAGCCTTAACCGCCTTGTCGTTTCGGCTGGCACCGTACAGTGCGTCAACTGCAACGTACCTGCCAAGACCGTCGAACTGGCTGGCGGTACGCTCTCTGAAAACACAGGCAGCAGTTACACCATCGATGTGACAGGTCGTAAGACGTCGTACTGGAACCTCGTCACCCGTGCTACCTACGCCAACAAACTGACGGGTACAGGTACCGTGCAGATTTACTGCCCTTCAGAAGAAGGTAATGGCTGGATGGCCACACGTACGCCCATCACGGGTAACTGGAGCGAGTTCGAAGGTACTGTCATCCCCGCCGTGAACAAAGGTGAGACACGCTGGACCCTCAACAACTCGTATGGTATGCCTAAGGGAACTTTCAGCATCCCCTCTGGCATCGTCGTCACCAATAAGGGTTTGACCTACCGTATTGGTAAGGTGACAGGCACGGGTGCGCTCGGCGGCTACTGCACCTTCGACAACAACGGTGGCAGCGGTGTCAACACTTGGGAAGTCGGCGGTGAGTCAAGTTTTGCAACCGAGATGATCGTCACTGGCGGACCCACCAACTTCACGAAAGTGGGCGAATGCCGCATGACTGTCAAAGGTAAATGGGACAACACCGGTAACATCCTCATCGACGAAGGAGACCTGAGCCTTACCAAGACTGCCTGTCTCGGCACAGGACCTGTCACCGTTAGCGAGGGTGCCATCCTCTCGGGTGTGACAGACGAAACACCTCTCACCAACTCATCCTTCACCATCAACGGAACTGTTCAGGGAGGTTCCACAACGACTGTCAACAAGGGAACCATCAACTTCGGCAGCAAGAACGTGACATTCACTCCCACTTCGTGTCTCTCACTCAATGCACGTGCCAACTACACATCGGCAACCAGTGGTACCTCTATCTCCAACGTCGGCAAACTCACCTTCGAAAAAGGCAGCCGCCTTGCCATCAATGTCCTCAGCACCAACACCTTCGTCGATGGCGACTACATCATCCTGTGGACAGCCGAACAAATCAGCGGACTGCCTATACTTGAAGACTACATCATCGATGTAGAGAAAGGACTCATCTGGGACACCAGCGACCTGGGCAGTGGCATCCTGCGCGTCAAGTACGACCCAGCCACCGCCGTTCAGCAACTCCATGCTGACAAGACCGATGCACCTATCTACAGCATCGACGGCCGACTCATACCTACGACAAGCCACGACGCCCTCCGTCCAGGCATCTATATCCAGAACGGCAAGAAATTCATCGTGAAGTAATGAGAAGAGTAGCACTGATCACAGGTGTAACGGGCCAGGACGGGTCGTACCTTAGCGAGTTCCTGCTTGAAAAGGGCTACGAGGTACACGGTGTCATCCGCCGTTCATCGGTCGATTACCGCGAACGTATCGCTCACTTGGAGGGACAGCCACGATTCCACCTGCACTATGGTGACATGGGTGACTCCATGTCCATCCTGCAGGTGGTGTCGAAGGTGCGTCCCACCGAAATCTATAACCTGGCGGCACAGAGCCACGTACAAGTCAGTTTCGACTCCCCCGAGTTCACCGCCGATGTCGATGCCACGGGAGTGTTGCGTGTGCTCGAGGCCGTACGTCTGTGCGGTCTGTCCGACACGTGCCGCATCTACCAGGCCTCTACCTCCGAACTATACGGAAAGGTCGAGCAGGTGCCGCAGAACGAGCTGACACCCTTCCACCCCTACAGCCCCTACGCCGTAGCGAAACTCTACGGCTTCTGGATTGTGAAGGAATACCGCGAGGCATACAATATGTTCTGCTGCTCGGGAATCCTCTTCAACCACGAGTCCGAGCGACGTGGCGAGACCTTCGTCACACGAAAGATTACTCTCGCCGCTGCACGCATTGCGCAGGGCAAGCAGGACAGGCTCTACCTCGGCAACCTCTCATCGCTGCGCGACTGGGGCTATGCCAAGGACTATGTCGAGTGTATGTGGCTCATCCTGCAGCAGCCTAAACCCGATGACTTCGTGATAGCAACGGGTGTGCAGCACAGCGTCCGTGAGTTCTGCTACCACGCCTTCCGTCACGCAGGCATCGAACTGGAGTTCCGTGGCGAAGGTCTGGAGGAAAAAGGCGTATGCGTCTCCGTGAGCGGAACGGCTTCACCAGCACTCGTCGGACAGACCCTCGTGGAGGTGAGCGAGGACTTCTACCGTCCCACTGACGTGGTCAACCTCTGGGGCGACCCAACCAAAGCCCGTGAACAGTTGGGCTGGGACCCCGCCAAGACCTCGTTTGAGGAACTCATCCGCATCATGGTCAGCCACGACATGGCAAAGGTCGCTGCCGACGGGGCAGCCGCCAAAGTCCGCACGAACCTCGCCGAGTATCTGGAGAAGGGTATCGTGAAGTGATACCACGGAAATACACGGAAAAGAACGGAAAAACTCGGAAATTATAATGGAGTTGATCTTTGCAGAAGAGTCGTTTGCGTTACGTGGTGCTTTCTTTGAGGTACATAAACAATTAGGAACAGGATTCCTGGAAAAGGTATATCAGGAAAGTCTTGCTAAGGAATTTTCAATTCGCAACATTCCTTTTGAACGCGAAAAACGAATTTCTTTAGACTACAAAGGACAGCCATTACTACAAGTTTATATCGCAGATTTCATTTGTTACAATAAAATTATTGTCGAATGTAAAGCCGTTCAAGAAATTCAGAATGTGCATAAGGCACAGGTTCTGAATTATCTGAAAGCAGCGAATTATCGTCTGGGCTTTTTAGTAAACTTTTCTGAGTCTTTTCTTAAACCGTTACGTTTTGTCAACTTTGAATGGAACGAGTTTTATGTTCCCCAAACCCAATGCCAGACATGAAGAAATAAAAATTTCCGTGTTTTCCGAGTATTTCCGTGTTTTTCCGTTTTATATTTAAGTATAATGATTAATAAGTCTTCCAAAATATACGTCGCAGGCCATCGTGGACTGGTGGGCTCTGCCATTTGGAACAACCTCATGCAGCGGGGCTACACCAACCTGGTGGGGCGCACGCATGAGGAGTTGGACCTGCTCGACGGAGCGGCAGTACGTGCTTTCTTCGACGAGGAGAAGCCCGATGCCGTCGTGCTGGCCGCAGCCCATGTCGGCGGCATCATGGCCAACCTACAGTACCGCGCCGACTTCATCTGGCAGAACCTGCAGATTCAGCAGAACGTCATCGGCGAGAGTTGGAGGCACGGCGTGAAGAAACTGCTTTTCCTCGGATCCACCTGCATCTATCCCCGTGAGGCTCCGCAGCCCATGCCCGAGGACAGCCTGCTCACCTCGCCGCTCGAATACACCAACGAGCCCTATGCCATCGCCAAGATAGCGGGGCTGAAGTTGTGCGAGTCGTTCAACCTGCAGTACGGCACCAACTACATCGCCGTCATGCCGACCAACCTCTACGGGCCCAACGACAACTTCCATCTGGAAAACAGCCACGTCCTGCCTGCCATGATACGCAAGATACACCTTGCCAAGTGCCTGAACGAAGGCGACTGGGAGGCGGTCTGCCGTGACCTGGAACGTCGTCCCCTGACTCAAAAGACCGACAGCAAGGACGAAATCCTTGCCGCCCTCGCCCACTATGGCATCACCCCCGATGCCGTCACTCTCTGGGGCACAGGAACGCCCCTCCGCGAGTTCCTCTGGAGCGAAGAGATGGCCGATGCCAGCGTGCACGTGCTGCTCAACGTCGATTTCAGTGACACCTACGGCGAGAACCTCAATGCCGACGGCATCAACGAGGTGCGCAACTGCCACATCAACGTCGGAACGGGCAAGGAAATCAGCATCCGTGACCTCGCCCAACTGATTCAGAAGGAAGTTGGTTTCCGTGGCGAAATCCGCTGGGACAGCAGCAAGCCAGACGGAACGCTCCGCAAACTCACCGATGTCAGCAAACTTCATCGGCTCGGCTGGCACCACAAGATTGAGATTGACGAAGGAGTTCACCGACTCTACCAGTGGTATCTGAACGCCTGAGACACAACGACGCATAAAAGGAAGCGGCGCACAATCCTGAACAGGATGTGCGCCGCTTCTGTGTATATGAAACAAAAACTACTTTTGCGTAAATGCAATTAGAAGGCAACAAAGTAGCGTGCCTGCTTAAGGTCGCTCTTCACCTCCGCTTCACACCAGATTCGGTTGTTGCTATTGTCGAACTTGAAGATGAAAGCCTCGTTGCCATCATACTCCGTTGCAGTCCAGTAGTCGATGTTGGCTACGAACATGGGATTGATGGATGCTTCGGCAGCGTTGCCCACGCTACCCTGCGGAATGTTGAGGTTCGTGACGAGGGTGTTCATGACAGAGGTACTTTGGCCTGCCCATGCAATTTGGTCGTACATAGATGACGAACTGTTATGCTTCGATACTGCCGTACCAGTGTCATCGAGACCGCCCAGATTCTTAAACAGGCGATACATGTGGCCTACTGTAGGAATGAAGCCCTGATAGTTGCGACCGTCGCTGTCGGAACGCTGTGCCTGCTGCCAAGCCCAGTCGAACACCTTAAATTCGGGGTTACCCAGATTTGTCTTGACATCGTGCAGAGCAGTGGTCCAGCCCAGTCCCGAAGGCTCTGTGGCCAAAACCTGATTGACCTGTGCTACAGTTGAACCATCGACAATCTCAAATTTGGGACGGTTCTGACGATTAACGTTGGTAGTTGTCCATTTAAGGGCATTCTTATACTCTGACATACCTAACACAACGACTGGCGGAGCGTCGTGCAGACCGACGGCATAGCCGTGTGTGAAGCCTGCTGCGCGGTCTTCGGCACTGGGTTCGTTGTCATAAATCACTCCGACGGCATTCTTGGTCGAAGGCACATCCTTGTCGCCCCATGTGCCATCATCGTACAGGATGGTTCCGATGGGCACCTTCGGGTCCTTGATGCGCTGCTCGAACAGTTTGTCGGCTACAATGGCACCAGCAGGGATGTTGGTAGCCGAGAAGTTGTGAACATAGTAGCAAGTGTTACCGTTGATGTCGATACGCACCTTGGCATTGAGAATCGACTGGGCATTGGCCGAGCCGTATGAGTTGGGAGCAATGGCGACGTAGCATGTAGCCTCTCCGTTGGTAAACTGCACGTTGGTGGCACTTACGCTGGTGCCGCTGACCGTGGTTGTCACACCGGTAGCGGGGTTAAAGGTCACGCTGCCTGGAATGCCCTGGTCGGCACTGAATGTGACGGTAGCCGAACCGTTTTCGTTACCCACGGCACGGAACTTCAACTCCATGATGGCGAGTTGGTTGGTGTAGTCGAAGGTGACGCTTCCGTCATCATAGGGGGCTTGAGCGAGGAAGAGGCTGTGGCGTACGGCATCTTCAATCGAACCGTCCTGCTGTGTGAGGTCGATGGTGAGTGTCTTGGCAGTGGCATTAAAGGTGATGTCCTCTGATGCCACGTAACTGTAGAGAGGCGTAGAGGCTGTCACGGTAGCGCCGCCTGTGGCGATGTCACCGGCGAAGAGGGCCTTCTGCTCTGTTTGTTTCTCTGTCAAGGGCAACTGTGTCTTAGCCATGTCTGCGCCAAGGAGCACCTCTATTTTGTCACTGGTTTCCCAAGCGAGGGTGACTCCCGTCGTAGTTACTGACGGTTGAATGAAGCGCAGTCCGTCATTCTGTCCCTTGACTTCCGCACCTGCGTCGGCGGTGCTGATGGCTGTCACGTTGAGAGGCACGGTGGGACCGAGTTCCTCTGTTTTATCGGAAGAAGGATTGTTGGGCTGTACTTCTCCCAGGATGTCATCGTTGTCGTTGCAGGCAGCCAGCGTCAGCATCGATGCCAGTGCCAAAATCATCGTTTTCTTCATATCTGTTCGTGATTTTCTTAATACTAATGTGTGATTGTTTTGTCTTTACGGCTGTGAGGTTTTACCACAAAGAACCGTAGTCTCCTTCTTCAGAGTTTGATTTTCTTGCTTTCGATTCATCCCAATCATCGACACTTCCAAAAATGTTAGCCGATCCACGTTCCATCTCATGCAAGTTTCCACTGGCACCCATCAGATGCCCGATGCACTCTGTCTGTTCCAACTGGATACAGGGTGCCACATAATTTTTTCTCATGTTTTGAATTGAATTTTGTATAAAATGATAATAAAAGTTGTGTGAAATCATTAATGAGGGTACACCCCTTATATAGAATCAGGACTCTCCCAAAAACAATATCTCAAAATTGGACTGCAAAGGTACGCATAATAATAGATTTTAAGAAAATTACCCCCCCCGTTTAACGTTTTTTAAGATAGTTTAACTATTTTTGGAACCATTTGCTCTCAAACGCATGGTTTTTTACCATTGTTGACTGAAAATTCGTACATAGTGCCGTCGTCGGGAAGACGTTGATTCTTCTCTACGAAAACATGACTGAAATACCACGCCAAGTGCTTGGAGATTTCACGCTAAGTGCTTAGCGTTGTCACGCCAAGCACTTGGCGTTGTTTTTCCAAGTACTGGGAAGGATACATGATTCACACCCTCGGCGAAGTGAAAATGCAGGCGATTTGCTTGGCAGGTTACGGCGGATTTATTATCTTTGCGTCGAAAAATAACACCTATATATAAAAAGGTACTTAACTTTCGCCTGTTAGAATTGCTGGAATTTATAGGGAACTCTGTAGGGACGCCCCGTGGGGCGTCCATGACGGAAAAGGAAGTAACACCAATCGGGACGCCCCACGGGTCGTCCCTACAGACTCCTCCATAAATTCCTTTCAATTTGAGTTTGCGAAACTTCAATAAGGTATATGAAAAACGGCATTCTTTATCTGCTGTCGCTCTGCCTGCTGGCGGGCTGTTCGCTGGTCAGGGAGGAGTGGATAGACGAGGCTCCTGTCTATTGTGACGTTCAGGTACACCGCACGTTGATGGAACTGCGGGGCGACTCGGGACACATCGACTACACGCGCACGCCGCGCAACATCCTCGACGGCGAGACGGCTTGGAACCTGCGCTCCGTCCTGACGCCTGAGGAGTGGACGGCAGGTTTCTTCCCTGGCATCCTGTGGTATGACTATGAGAACAGCGGCGACACGATGGTGCTGCGCGAGGCTCAGGCATTCACCGAGCCGCTCGGCTACCTGGTGCGTCAGAAGGTTTACGACCACGACCTGGGATTCATCATGATTGGCAGTTATCTCAATGGCTACCGGCTGACGCAGGACACTGAGTACAAAAAGGTGTTGCTGGCGGCTGCCGACTCGCTCGCCACGCTCTTCAATCCACAGGTGGGCACCCTGCTCTCCTGGCCCCGCAACGTGGAGATGTTCGGCGGTCACAACACCATCATGGACAACATGCTGAACCTCGAACTGCTGCTCTGGGCGGCCGACAACGGAGGCTCGGAACGTCTGCGCGACATCGCCGTGAGCCATGCCGACACGACGATGGCCTATCACTTCCGTCCGGACTACACGTCCTATCACGTCGCCGTCTATGATCCTGAGACAGGCCGCCATCTGTACAACTGCACGCACCAGGGTGCGGCCGACTCGACGATGTGGGCGCGTGGACAGGCGTGGGCCATCTACGGCTACACGATGGTGTACGAATACACCCACGAGCCGCGTTTTCTGGATTTTGCACAGAAGGTCACCGATGCCTACCTGCAACGGCTACCCGACGACACGCTCATCCCCTACTGGGACTTTTCGCGCAGCGACTATCGCGATGCTTCGGCAGCCTGCATCGTCGCCTCGGCGCTCATTCGTCTGTCGGAACTGTGCGGCAACGTGGCCTATCTCGACCGCGCCATGACCATGCTGCAGACGCTGTCGGCCCCACCCTACCGCTGTGGCGACGCTCGTCCCGCCTTCCTGCAGCACTCCGTCGGCAACTATCCTGCGGGCAGCGAAATCGACTGCAGCATCAACTATGCCGACTACTATTACATTGAAGCACTCACCCGACTGAAACGCCACCTGAAATGAAGCCCTTTGTCTTTCTGATTGCGCTGTTCGTGAGTCTGAACAGCCCTGCCCAGATTGTCCATGCCGACCGCAGCGACCCCGATGCCATCCGTGTGGGCGACACCTACTACATGACCACGTCGAGTTTCAACCTCTCGCCTGGACTGCCCATCTACGAGAGCCGCGATCTGACACACTGGACGCTCACGAACTATGCGCTGCCACGTGTGCCGAACGACGACTTTGAGCGCGACGGAGCCTTTCCCGTGAAGCACGGGCGATGTGTATGGGCTCCGTCCATACGCTACCACGACAGCACGTTCTACATCTACTGGGGCGACCCTGACTACGGCATCTACATGACCTCGACGCAGAATCCTCGTGGGCCGTGGACTGAGCCTGTGCTCGTGGTCGGCGGACGTGGCATGATTGACCCCTGTCCGCTATGGGACGATGCTGCAGGCCGTGTCTATCTCGTCCATGCATGGGCTGCCAGCCGTGCCCACATCAACAGCGTGCTGTGCATGACGGAACTCTCTGCCGACGGCAAGCGTGCCATCTCCCAGCCCCGTCTCGTCTATGACGGCACCTACGACAGGCAACGGCTCGGCAATCACGGCTCTGAGATGACGCTCGTCAACCACACCGTCGAAGGACCGAAACTCTATCAGCGCGACGGCTGGTACTACATCTTCGCACCGGCAGGTGGCGTGGCGCAAGGCTGGCAACTCGCCCTGCGCTCGCACAACATCTACGGGCCTTACGAAAGCCGTGTGGTGCTGGCACAGGGACGGACTGACGTGAACGGGCCGCATCAGGGTGCATGGGTCGAAACGGCAGAGGGAGACTCGTGGTTCCTGCACTTCCAAGAGAAACAGCCGTACGGGCGCATCCTGCATCTGCAACCGATTGTGTGGCGCGACGGATGGCCCGTGATGGGAGACGAGGGAGTGCCGACGGAGGACGAGTCAAGTCCCCACTCCGTCCGCCGGGAGTTCGCCGCTGCGGGCGCGAAGGTGGAGGGCTTCCAGTGGCACGCCAACTACGAACCGCTCTTCGGCTTCGCCACGGAATGGGGCGTCCAGCGCATCTACAGCCATCCGCAGGCAGCGGACGAGCCGAACCTCTGGAGCGTGCCCAACCTCTGGACACAGGCCTTTCCGGCTGAGACTTTCACGGCGACGGCGCGGCTGCGCATCGTGTCGAAAGACGAGGCCAACCGCAGCGGCCTGCTCGTCATGGGCTGGGACTACTGTCACCTGGCCCTGCAACAGCGCGGCCAGCAGTTTGAACTGGTGCAGACGGTATGCCACGACGCCGAACAGGGCGGCCAGGAACAGACCACGGTGGTCACGACGCTCCGTCCCGACCGAGTCGTCCCGACGGGCAACACCACCAACGTGGAGCGTACTGTGTGGCTGCGCGTGCGCTGTGAGGCAGGCGGGCTGTGCCACTTCTCCTACAGTCTCGACGGACGGAAGTACCACAGCGCAGGGCAGCCTTTCCAGGCGCGTGAAGGCAAGTGGATCGGCGCGCGCATCGGTCTCTGTTCCGTCACACGTGAGGGTACGGAACTCGGCTGGACGGACTGCCACGAATTTACCCTCGAACCCTGACCCAAAATCTACGCCAAGCGCTTGGCGTGTTTTTTCCAAGCACTTGAAACGAAACCGAAAACGGAGTGAGCGTTACCTGTCGTAGTGGAGGAAATCTACGTCAACCACGCCTGCTTCCTGCTCGTTGTTAAAGTTGTAGATGCCGATGCGGTCGCCCCGGTAGTGTCCCCATGCGAGCGGAGCCGTGCCGAAGGGCGTGTAGGTCGCGCCGTCGGTGCTGTAGGCATAAGTCGAGATGCCGTCGAGCGACCATGTGGAGCGCAACCAGACGGTGTCGGTGGTGAGGTCGGCTCCTGGCCGTACGATGTCTTTCCGACGGAACTCCAACTGCTTCCTGCCGTCTTTGCAGACGATGCCGATGGCGCTGCCTTCGGGCGAGAAGTGGCAGAGGCCCGCGTGCTGTCCGTCGGCCATGCGGCTGAGGTCCAGACAGACGGTGACTTCGTTCTTCGTCGAACGGAACGAGCGCTGCGTCAGGGTGTTGCCAGCCTTCATCAGATGGTCGTTTTCGAGCGGACGGAAGGCCTTCAGGCGCAGCCAGCCCGGGCGTTCGGTGAGGCTGTACATGTCGGCGCGCGGCTGGTAGTTCCACTGCCACTGCGGACCGAGAGTCGTGTCCGCGAAGTCGTCGCTCGTGGCGAGCGTCAATGGGTTCTTCTGCTTGGCCGGCATCGGTGCTTGCCACACCATCTCCATGTCTTTGCCCATCATGGGCCAGCCGTCCTGCCACGTGACGGGCAGGAGCGACATCTGGCGGCCTGCCCAGTCGCCCGAACCGTGGTGGGTGACGAAGTACCACTGCTTGTCGGGGCCGAGCACGATGCCGCCCTGGTTGGGTTCGTTGGCATCGACACAGGGATTGAGCAACTGGCGCTCCTCCTCAAAACTCCCTTCCATACTGCGGTCGCGCCTGGCCATGACATAACGTCCCTTGCCCCATTTGTACTCGCTGAAGACGAGGTAATAGTAGCCGTCGTGCCAGAGGAGTTTGCTGGCCTCGCGTCCGTTTCCCTCGTTGACGAGACGGGCGCGGCTGCGGTCGATACTGCGGGCATCGTCGGCCATGGGGAAGAGGTAGGATTTGTAGTTGTCGGCAAAGTGAGTGGCGAGGAACCAGGCTCGGCCATCCTTGTCCCAGATGGCCGTGCAGTCGTCCCAGCCACCACCGTCGATGAGCGTGGTGAGCGGCTCCCACGGGCCTTCAGGACGCTTGGCACTGGTCATGAAAACGCCCTCGTCGGGCGTGCCGAAGAAACAATAGAAGCGGCCGTTGTGATGACGAAGCGTACCAGCCCAGATGCCCCGTCCGTAGCGGTCCATAGTGGTGTAGTTGAGTGCCTCCGAAATCTGCGTGAGGTCACTGACGACATGGCCTGCGAACTCCCAATTCACGAGGTCGCGGGAGTGCAGGATGGTCATGCCGGGGGAGAACTGCATGGTGGAGGAGATGGCGTAGTAGTCCTTGCCGACCTGAATGGCGTCGAGGTCGCTGTAGTCGGCCGGGATGATGGGGTTCATGTACGTGCCGTCGGGCTGCTGTCCCCAAGCGGTCCAGTCGCCCCAGACCTTCGTCTCAGGAGCAAAGACATTCCATTCGTAGATACCTGCCACACCCGATGTGATGCGGCAGCGCAGATAGCGAAAACGTGTGTTGATGGTATCGACATGGGGCGAACGGCGTTGCAGGTCGTTGTGGCCTCCGCAACGTTGCCATGTGGTGCCATCGGTCGAGCCTTCCAGCACGTAGGTGTGTCCGGCGGTGGGTCGAGCAAAGGCTATTTCGCTGCGGCCTATCATCTGGGGTTCTCCGAAGTCGAGCATGAGCCAGGGCGTGCCGTCGGACTCTGTAGCCATCCAACGAGAACCGTTGGCTCCGTCGATGGCAAAGCCTGCGACGTAATGCTCGGTGCGTTGGCAACGCTCGTCCTGATTGTGACGGATGGATTGTGGACGGCGTGTGGTCGAAGCCTTGACACGCTGTGCCTTGAGTTGTGGAACGGCATAGCGGGCTTCGGGTTCTGCCAAAGCACCCACACCGTCGAGGGTGACCTGAACGGGACGGATGGTGCCGTCGTCGTTGAACTCAAGACGATTGACGTAGGTCATGCGGTTCGTGCTACGGAGACCAAATTCGAGGAAGGCGAAATAGTAGTCGTCGCCGACGTTGAATACGCAGCCATGACCAGGTCCGAACACACCCGTCTCGACATTCGTGGTCGATACGCGGTCCTCTTGCGGAGTCTCCCACGGACCGAGCGGCGAAGTGCGTGACAGTTGGTAGTAGTATTCGTAGCGTTCGTCGCCACCAATCGTATAAAGATAATAGTAAACGCCCTTGCGCTTGAAGAAAATAGGACCTTCGGAGTATTCCTTGCGGCGCGTGGGAATGGTCTGGATGTCGCTCACGGTGCGCATGTCGGAAGCAAGCCGTCCGACGTGACGGTGTTGCCAATAGACGTATTGCTGCCCGTCATCTTCCTGGAAAATCTCAGCGTCGATGCCGTGGCGCTCCCCTTCAGTCAGCAAAGTGGCTTCGGGTGAATAAGGCAGCATGAAGCGGTCTTCACCAGCCACGAGACGAAACGGGCCTTGGGGGGTGTCGCCTACACCGACGTGCATGATGCCGTTGACAGTCGGGTAGATATACCAGCGACCCTTATCAGGGACAGCCTTGCTCGGAGCCCAATACTTCTCGCCGTCAGCCGATGGAAAGCAGGTGCCGTCGAACTGCCAGTGAACGAAATCTTTCGAAGTCCAGCACACAGGAGGTCCTGATGTGTCGAGATGGCGACCATAGCCGTCGGTGGTGGCGTGGCAATAGAACGTGCCGTTGATGTATGAAATGCTGGCGTCGGCAATCATGTCTGGCACCAGCGAGTGTCCAAACGGGTTCACAGGAATTTGTGCCGAAGCGAGTAGGGTGCTGCAACCTGCGACAGCGGCAAGAATCATTTTCTTCATCATCAATCTAAGTGTATTTAGTTTTCTTTCCGCTACAAAAGTACAAAAAAAAGCGCAAAGGCATGTTTGCTTTGCGCTTCATTTGATGAAAAAGATGGAAAAGTGCGTGCAGAAGTCGATATCGTACGATTCTGTTGTTATGCATTCCTGTCACGCTCACGAATCTCCACGCGACGGATTTTTCCACTGATGGTCTTGGGCAGTTCATCGACGAACTCTATCACGCGCGGATATTTATAAGGAGCCGTTTCGTGCTTCACATGCTCCTGCAGTTCCTTGATGAGTTCCTCGCCAGCCTTGTCCTTCCATTCCTTGCCCAGCACGATAGTTGCCTTGACCACCTCGCCGCGGATGTCGTCGGGCACGCCCGTGATGGCACATTCGACGACGGCTGGATGGGTCATCAGCGCACTTTCCACTTCGAAGGGGCCGATGCGGTAGCCACTCGATTTGATGACATCGTCGGCACGGCCCACGAACCAGTAGTAGCCGTCCTCGTCGTAGTAGGCAAGGTCGCCCGTATAGTAGAGGCCGTCGTGCCAGATCTGCTTCGTCAGTTCCGCATTGCGGTAGTAGCAGCAGAACAAGCCGATTTGCTTGCGGCGGTCGGTGCGCACGACAATCTGTCCGATTTCGCCCACTCCCGCAGGCTTTCCGTCAGGTTTGATCAGTTCGATGTCATATTGCGGATTTGGCACGCCCATGCTGCCAGGCTTCGGTTTCATCCAGGGGAAGGTGCCCAGCGTGAGCGTCGTCTCCGTCTGTCCGAAGCCCTCCATCAGGTGAATACCTGTCGCCTCGTAGAATTTCTGATAGACTGCACCGTTGAGAGCCTCGCCTGCCGTGGTGCAGTATTTGAGCGAAGAGAGGTCGAATCGCTTGAGGTTTTCACGTATCATGAAGCGGTAGATGGTGGGCGGAGCGCAGAACGACGTGACCTTGTACTGCTCCATCTTCTTCAGGATATCGGCGGGTGTGAACTTCTCATGGTCGTAGGCAAACACCGCTGCACCGACAATCCACTGCCCGTACAGTTTACCCCACACAGCCTTGCCCCAGCCCGTGTCGGCCACTGTCAGGTGCAGGCTGTCCTCGTGCAGGTTATGCCAGAACGCCGCCGTCGAGAGGTGACCCAGCGGATAGGTGTGGTCGTGAATCACCATTTTCGGTTCGCCGCTCGTGCCGCTCGTGAAGTACATGATGCAGTAGTCGGTCGACTTGTTCAGGTGGTCAGGTTTCTTCCATTCGTCAGCCTCACGCACGCCCTTCTCGAAGTCGTCCCATCCCGCAGGCACGTCTGGCCCGATACTGATGCGGTGCTCGAGCGACGGACAATGCGGATAGGCACCATCGACGTGCTCCAGAATCTCCTCGTCGCCGCAGCAGACTATCGCCTTCACCGTTGCCATCTCGCAACGATAGACGATGTCCTTCGCCGTCAGCAGGAAAGTGGCAGGAATGGCCACGGCACCGATTTTGTGCAGAGCGATGATGCTCGTCCAGAACTGCCAGCGACGCTTCAGAATCAGCATCACCATGTCGCCCTTCCCGATGCCGAGGCTCGAGAAGTAGGCAGCCACACGGTCCGACTCGCGCTTCAGGTCGCCGAACGTGAAACGGCGTTCCTCGCCGTGGTCGTTCGTCCAGAGCAGCGCCAGTTTGTCGGGAGCCTCCTCGGCCCAGGCGTCTATGACGTCGTAGGCAAAGTTGAACTCTTCGGGAATGCGGTACTCAAGGTTTTTGCGGAAATCCTCCATCGATGTGAAGGCAGCCTTTTTGAGGAATCTTTCTATCATATCGGTCGTCGTTGCCATTGCACACGCGGTGCATTCTACATCTATTTGCGTTTCAAAATTACAACGTTTTTCTGCTCCGCCAAAATAAAAAAGTCTTAATTTTCATTAAATTACACATGTCCGCCACTTGTGTGCAAGAAATGGAATAAAAAATTGCACACACTGCAAAAGCATGTGCAACAGGGCTTGCTTTTCACTTCGAGGGTCTCCGCATTCATGCCAAAGGCAAGTGCTTAGAAAAATCACGCCAAGTGCTTAGCGTAATCACGCTAAGCACTTGGCGTAAAAAATCCAAGCACTTGGAGGGGGCGTTTTACTTCACCACAGCCTTCAGTTGGTCGGTGGCACGCTGAATCATGTCCATGGTGCCAGAACCGTCGCTGACGTACTTGACGACCATCTCAGCGTATTCGATGGCATCCTGCACGGCCTTGGTCTTGGGCTGCTGCTTGGCCTTTTCGAGCAGCGGAAGCAGGGTGTCCATGTCCTCGAGTTCGGGCAGGTTACCTGGCCGCATGGTGTTGAGGGCTGCATTGAGCGATGCGGCCTGACGGTCCACATCGTCCTGTGTGCGTTCGTAGTTGTCGAACACACGCTGGCTGCGGTCGTACTGCTCCATCATGCGACGGAATCCATGACGTGCCCAGGGTGCATATTCAGGCACTTTGACGGCCATCTCGTTCCAAGCTAACTGGGCGTCGCGACGGCTGCGGGCCACCTGCATGGCTTCGCGCAGGGGGGTGTCATCGACAGCGGCTGCCTCGGCAGTCTCGGTGTAGTCGGCATAGTCAGCGATGGTAGTGAGGTCTGACTGTGCGCCACTAATGTTGAGGCGCAAGTAGTGAGTGGTGTGGCGGTCGGCAGCAAAGTCGGGGATGAACTGGCGGCCGTTGACGGCGATGGTGGGATACTGTTCGCCGAGTTGGCTGCTTTGCGTATAGCCTGGCATGACGGCTTTGACGGTGGAGAGGTCGGCAGGGAGGTCGATTTCGGCTTGCTGCCACGACTGTATGCCGGTGGTGGCCATGACGAGTGGTCCTAACATGAGCGTGCCGAGCCACTGGGGCGTGAACTCCGAACGTTCGTTGCGTCCCGTTGCGGCAATGGCCATCTTGTCGGGACCGAAGTCGATGTGCTTCTGGAACGGCATGATGATTTCGACGACGTCATTCTTCGACCACTTGCGTATGGGTATTTCGACGTAACTGCTGGGTTGGTAGTCGGTGGCGATGGAATGCCCGTTGAGCCGCACGTCGAAACCCTGGGTAGCCCAGTAGGGTACACGCAGTTTCATGGCAAAAGGCTTTCCTGCCTTCTTGATGCGGATGACGGAACGGGTGTCAGGCCATGCACACTCTTGCTCAATCACGGCTTTCTTGGCATCCCAAGTGGCTGTGGTCGGCATGTAGAGGGCAACGTAGAGGGTGTTCTCACTCACGAAGTAGGCTGCCTCCTGATACTTGACATGGTTTTCGACACCTGTACCGCCACAGCAGGTCGATTGCGGCGTCTCGCTGCCCCAGGGCTTGGAGGCGTTGAGGCCGACGGCGTACTGATAGACGACCTGATAGTGTCGGGGATTGACGCTGCCGATAATCTGGTTGTAGAGCACTCGCTCGTAGTAGTCCATGTAGCGTGCATCGTTGGGACGGAAGCAGTTCAGGTCCTTGGAGAGTTTGGCAAGGTTGTAGGCGCAGCAAGTCTCGTTGAGGGTGGGCTCGGGCCGTTGGTCGCGTCCCCATCCGCCGACGTTGGTGTTCATCGACAGCATCTGCGTGTAGGGCTGACGGAACATCTCGCCGTTGCCGACACCGCCCATGGCGTAGCGGTAGCGGCCCTGAATCATCGTCCAGAAGTTCTCAGCAAGGTTGTAGTAGTAGGGGTTGCCGTTGCCTCGGTAGGAACGCAGGGCTCCAGTAACCATGGGGATGTGCTGGTTGGCATGACGGGTGCGAATGGCATCGACGTTGCGTGCCAGGGGGTCGAAGAAAGCGGGCGAGTCGAAGTAGTTGGAGGCTTCGAGCAGATGCGCCCGCTCCGTGGCGTCACTGGTCATCTCGGACAGACGGGCCAGACTCTCGGCCATGCCTCCCACCTCGCCAGCGATGTACATGTTCCACATCTCATAGCGGTTGCCTGGCTTGGCACGGCGCTCCTCCTGCGTGCCGTCACTCTTGACGAACGTGCGGTAGTGAAGGCGGTTCCACACCCACAGGCCCATATCAATGGCGATACGCTCGGCTTTCTGACGCACTTTTTTGTCGTCGAGATAAGTGGCGATGTCGATGAGGCCTGCCAGTTGCTTGTGAACGCTGTAGTAGGGCGCCCATACCCATTGCTCGTTGTTGTAGGCGCGGTACATCTCGATGAGGGCGCAATGCTGGGCAGGGATGGCGTTGAGGTAGCCATAGCCATACTGCTCGTAATGCTGCTTGTACTCGTCGAAGTCCTTCCATGTGCCTTTCATCTCACGCAGTTCAGCCTCGGGTGCAAAGTCGCGGGCCTCCCAGTAGCGACCCAATTTCTCGTTCCAGACAAACGTACGTTCCTGGCAGCGACGCAATTCATCAACCATCAGTGTGATGCGACGGCGCAGTTCAGCCTTCTTCTCCTTGTCTGTACAGGAAGCAAAGGCAAAGGCCATCGCACTCATGTAGTGACCTGAACCGTGACCTTTGAGTTTCGTGGTGGGGCTGTCCCATCCGTCGCTCACAGGGTAGCCCTCGGTGGGCAGGCCGTAGGTGTCGCGGTAATTGTAGAGTTGCTGACGGACGTCGAGGCTGAGCAGTTGGTCGATGTCGAGGTTGCGGTTGTGTGTCAGGCGATTCACACCGTTCAGCGTCACCTTGTCAAGCGGCAGGGGCTCTGCTACGGGCTTCTTGTCGGGGACTGACCATTCTTGACTGACCACACGCACCGTAGCAAGGATGGGATAGCCCTTGTCCGTCGTGTTGTCTCCGGTGATGTAGCCGACTACTTTGTACTCAGTGCCGACAGGTGTTTCTGCGGCATCGGCTTCCTTCTGTTCTGTCGAGGGCGAAGCATTGGTCCAGCGCACTTGACGCCACTCGCTCGTTCCGTCGGTGTAGGTCACCCACACCTGATAGGGCAGACGCGGGGCTGTGCCCTGCGGCGTTGTCACGTCCACACGTTCCACCGTCTTGATGGGTCCCATAGAGGTCATCACTACCGCCAGCACCACAGCCAGCAGTCCTTTGCAGAATAATACTCTTGATTCCATGCAGATGATTAGTTAGTTGTCATTCAAAAAGCCCTGCACGCTGCACTCTGGCAACATGCAGGGCTCTACTTTGTTCCCTCTTCGGGGAAAGAGTGGGCACTGTCTTACTTCAGTTTCTTGTAAGCATACTTGGCAGTGCAGCCGAGTTCCTCTTCGATGCGGATGAGCTGGTTGTACTTGGCCATACGGTCGGTGCGGCTCATCGAACCGGTCTTGATCTGACCAGAGTTGGTAGCCACAGCGATGTCGGCAATCGTAGCGTCCTCGGTTTCGCCCGAACGGTGAGAAGTAACGGTGGTGTAGCCGTGACGGTGTGCCATTTCGATGGCCTCGAGGGTCTCTGTCAGCGAACCGATCTGGTTGACCTTGATGAGGATAGAGTTGGCTGCACCCATCTCGATACCCTTCTGCAGGAACTTCGTGTTGGTAACGAACAGGTCGTCGCCGACGAGTTGGCACTTGTGGCCAACCTTTGCGGTGAGTTTCACCCAGTTCTCCCAGTCGTTCTCGTCGAGACCGTCCTCGATAGAGTCGATAGGATAGGTGTCGATGAGGTGCTCGAGGAATGCAATCTGCTCGTCAGCACTGAGTTTCTTGCCGTTAGGATCTTTCTGCTTGCCGTTCTTCAACTGCTTGTAGTCGTAGAACCATTTGCCGTTCTCCTGGACAGCGAATTCAGAGGCAGCGCAGTCCATAGCAATCTTCACGTCGTCGCCTGGCTTGTAACCGGCAGCCTTGATAGCGTCGCAGATGATGGTCAGAGCGTCTTCGATGCCGTCGAGGGCAGGTGCGAAACCGCCTTCGTCACCCACAGCGGTGCTCAGGCCACGTGCCTTGAGCAACTTGGCGAGGTTGTGGAACACTTCAGCACCCATGCGAATAGACTCCTTGATGTTCGGAGCGCTCACGGGACGGATCATGAATTCCTGAAAGGCGATAGGAGCATCGCTGTGTGCACCGCCGTTGATGATGTTCATCATCGGAACGGGCAGCGTGTAGGTGTTGCAGCCACCGATGTAGCGGTAGAGGGGCAGTCCGAGGCAGTTGGCAGCAGCCTTTGCAGCAGCGAGGCTGACACCGAGGATGGCATTGGCACCGAGTTTCGACTTGGTCGGTGTGCCGTCGAGGGCCAGCATCTTGTAGTCGAGC
The DNA here is from genome assembly GCA_024684455.1 of Bacteroidaceae bacterium. Classification (GTDB taxonomy): domain Bacteria; phylum Bacteroidota; class Bacteroidia; order Bacteroidales; family Bacteroidaceae; genus UBA3839. Next base: position 53,202 of record JAIKWU010000011.1, read on the forward strand.
GCACGCTGGTCGAACACGCAGTCGCCCTTCAATGCGGGAGCGATGACTTTGTTGACGTTTTCAACAGCCTTCAGGACACCTTTGCCAAGGTAACGGCCTTTGTCACCATCACGCAGTTCGAGTGCTTCGTTTTCACCTGTGGAGGCTCCTGACGGAACAGCAGCACGACCCAGAACACCATTCTCGAGCACTACGTCAACTTCGACGGTAGGATTGCCACGCGAGTCAAGAATCTCACGGGCGACGATTTTCTCAATCTTCATAATTGTTTGATTTAATAATGATAAATAAAATTGTTAAATTCCCTTTCTTCTGCAAAGGTACACAAATAAGTTAATAATTAAAAATGAAAACTGAAAAATTTTAGTCAGACGCGCACAGAAACGTGCAAAACCTGCGTGTAACAGCCAGCATCGTCATCTGGAGTGTTCATTCCGCCTATACAAAGAACAGGGCAGCGCCGACAACGGCGATGACGGCGCCGACAATTTCCCAACGGGTCACACGCTGCCGTTGCCATAGCCAGGCTGGCAGGAGAATCAGCACGGGCGAGAGCGACATGAGCGTCTGTGCTACGCCTGTCGAAGTGTAGAGCGTCGCCATGAGCGACAGCGAAACTCCGATGACAGGCCCTGTAATCACGGCACCTGCGGCAAACTTCATGCCCTGGCGGTCGCACAGTCCACGCGGAACTCGCTTCCACTGGTGCAGGAACGTGATGACGACGGCATAGCCCACCAGACCTGCCACGGCGCGGATGAAGGTGGCTGTGAACGGCAGAAAGTCGAGCGCGGCAGCATTAGCCACGTCGTCACCCAGGTTCTCCCTGTATGCCTCCATACCCATCTTGCTGAGCACGAGCCCGAGGCCCTGCCCCACTCCGCCGCCGAGGCCGTAGAGTACGCCACGGAGGGGCAACTTCAGCGCATAGCGGTGCAACCCATTGCCACCGCCACGGTTGAGCACCGACATGCCGATGCCCACGGTGACCACGACCATGCCCAGCACCGCCATTGGCGACATGGTTTCGCCCAGCAACACCCATCCCGAAAAGGCGGCTGCGACGGGAGCCGCCGTCATGAGCAACTGGCCAAAGCGCGAACCGATGCAGAGATAACTGTTGAAGAGGCAGATGTCGCCTGCCACAAAGCCCACGAGGCCCGACAGGCCGAGCCAGAGCCAAGTCGCGGCATTAGTTCCCGACGGCAGCGGACTGCCCACGACGAGCCACATCGCCAGCGACAGCAGAACGGCCGTCAGCGTCATGCGGACGACATTGAAAGGCATGGTTCCGATACGACGGACAGCCCCCTCCGTAAAGAGGGCGCAGACGGTCCAGACGACGGACACCAGGAGTGCGATGGTTTCGCCTACAAAAGCCATGTTTTTTCGTTCTCCAAGTACTTGGAATTTTTACGCCAAGTGCTTAGTGTGACAACGCCAAGCACTTGGCGTGATTTCTCCAAGCACTTGGAGGCTGTTTTGGAGAGTCCTTTTATTTTGCGCGTACAAAAGTACAAAAAAATCGGATGCACACCGCACACAAACGGAAACTTTTTCGTAAATTTGCGGAAAATCCTGTCGATATGGTTGAAATCATTGTCATCGTAGTGCTGGCAGTAGGGCTCATTGCCGTTGCCGTCATGCTGATGCAGGCACGCGAACGTGCCACCAAAGCCGAGAGCGAAGTGTCGTCGCTCCACCAGAGTCTGGACGTGCAGAAAACGTCGAACGACAGCATTGTCGGCAACCTGAAGGAGAGCCACCGTCAGGAGGTGGACCGCCTGAAGGAGCAGTTCGAGCAGTCGAAGCGTGAACAGCGCGAGCAGGCCGACGCTGCCAAGCAGGAGATGCAGCAGCAATGGGAAGAGAAGATGCGCGTCATGAAACTGGAATTCGACAAACTGTCGGCAGACCATCTGAAGCAGCAGCAAGAGCAGATGAAGGCCACCAACAAGGAAAGCGTTGAAAACCTGCTCAACCCGCTGCGCGAGACCATCGACAAGTTCTCGAAAGAGTTTCAGGACAAAATGACCGACACTGCCCGCACGGATGCAGTCATGCAAGAAGCCATCAAGACACTGAATGCACAGACCACCCAACTGGGCAAGGATGCCCAAAACCTCGCCCAAGCCCTGAAAGCCGACCCGAAGAAACAGGGCGACTGGGGCGAAGCCGTGCTGAAAAACATCCTCGAAGCCAGCGGACTGACAGAGGGAGTGGATTTCTTCACCCAGGAACACCTGAGAGACGATGAAGGCAGAGTGGACATACCCGACGTAAAGGTCAAACTGCACGGCGACTCGTACCTCATCATCGACTCCAAGACCAGCATCAAGGCCTACCTCGACTACGTCAATGCAGAAGACACAGTGGCGCAGGACCGCGCCTTGAAAGACCATCTGCTGTCGGTGCGCAGCCATGTCAACGAACTCGCCGACAAGCACTATCCACGTAAAGTCGAAAATGCCGCCGAATACGTACTCATGTTCATTCCCAACGAAGGCAGTTACATCCTCGCGATGGAGAACGACGCCCGTCTGGCTGCCGATGCCTACAAGCGGCACATCATCATCGTCAACCCCACCAACCTGATGCTCGCACTGAAAATCGTATGGCTGTTCTGGCAGAACGAGAAACAGGCAAAAAACGTGAAGGACATCATCGACAGCGCAAAAAAAATGTACGAGAAGTTTGCCACCTTCAGCGAAACATTCACGAAAATGGGCGAACAAATCGGCACCGTACAACGCACCTGGCAGCAGGGCCTCAGCCAAATTAGCGAAGGCAAGGGCAACTTCGTCCGGCAACTGGAGTCGCTGAAAGAAAAAGGCGTTATCACCGACAAGCGAATTAACCAGAAGTTATTGCCAAGCGAAGAGGAAGAATGAAAAAAGCGGGCTTTCACCCCGCTTTTTTCATGGAATGTCCAAATAAGAAAGGAAGTCCGCTGGTTTGTCGTTCACGATGAGTTCGTCGGGAAAACCCGTCTCCTGCAAGAGCGGATAGGCAAACGAATAGTCGGCAATCAGGAAGGAAATGTGAGCGTCGCTTCCCAGGATGATGGGCACCTCGTATTTCATGCACAGGCGCAGAATCTCCACGTTGTTGTCATGGGCCGAAGCCTTGCCACGACGGGGATTGAGCGACGAGTTGTTCAGTTCGAGCAACGTGTGAGTTTCCTTCGCCGCCAGCACCATCGGTTCGAAGTGCAAGTCGGCAGTGCCATCACCAGGATGCGAGATAATCTGCACCCACGGATTGCGGATGGCACTGAGCATCCCCTGTGTATTCTCATCCTTCGTGCCGCCACGCCAGCAAAGCGAGTGAATGCCGGCGATGCGCAGGTCGAGCAGTTTCAGGATGTCTTCGCCATAGTCCAGCGTCCCCTGTGTGTCGAGGATGTTGAGTTCGACCCCCATCAGCAGACGCACACCGTACATCTGACGCGGCACAACATGCAGGTTCTTGAAGTAGATGTCGAGCGGTGCCCCAGGCAGGTTGGTCGCGTGCTCTGTAATGCCGAGAATCTCAAGGCCAATCTCCGACGCGCGCTGCGCCATCTCCTGAATCGTGCTGTACGCATGACCCGAAGCCACAGTGTGAGTGTGTACGTCAAGCAGCGGAGTCATTTCACCAGTCGAAGGGTGTCCATCGCAATCATCAGTTCCTCGTCGGTGGGGATAACACACACCTTGACGCGGCTGTCACTGCTGCTGATGAGCATTTCCGTTGCACGGCAGGAATGGTTTTTCTCCACATCCATCTTCACACCGAGAAACTCCAGATTCTTCGTCGCTCCCTCGCGCACTTCCCACTGGTTCTCACCGGCGCCGCCCGTGAAGACGATGACATCGACACCGCCCATGGCTGCGGCATACTGGCCGATATATTTCTTGATGCGGTAGGTGTACATCTCCTTCGCAAGTCGTGCGTGGTCGTTGCCTGCGGCTATCTGTGCAAGAATGTCGCGGAAGTCGCTCGAGCCGCCGCTCACTCCGGCAAGTCCCGACTGCTTGTTCAGCAGGTTGCTCAGGCCTTTGGTGTCGAGGTTTTCTTTGTCCATGATGAAGGTGACAGCACCAGCGTCAATGTCACCGCTGCGTGTACCCATGATGAGGCCTTCGAGCGGAGTGAGGCCCATCGATGTGTCCACCACTTTGCCATCCTTGACAGCGGCTATCGACGCTCCGTTTCCGATGTGGCAGGTGATGATTTTCGTTCCTTCTGCACGGTCGAGGCCCAGAAATTCGATCACACGCTGGCTGACGTAGCGGTGGCTTGTGCCGTGGAAGCCATAGCGGCGAACGCCGTATTTCTCGTAGAGACTGTATGGCACGGCATACATATAAGCGTAGTCGGGCATGGTCTGGTGGAAGGCGGTGTCGAAAACGCCTACCTGCGGTATGTCCGGCAGGATTTCTTTCACCGCATTCACGCCCTTGATGTTGGCTGGGTTGTGCAGCGGTGCCAGGTCGTTGCAGGCAGAAAAGTCGCGCATCACAGCATCGGTGATGACGACAGATTCCGAAAATTTCTCGCCGCCGTGTACGAGGCGGTGTCCCACTGCGTCGAGTTCGTTCAGGCTCCGTAGCACAGCATGTTCACCTTCGGTGAGCACTTTGAAGATGAGTTTCACTCCTGCCGTATGTTCGGGCACAGGCGTGACGGTTTTGTACTTTTCTCCGTTCAGTTTCACGGTGATGAACGAGTCGGGCAGTCCTATCTTCTCGATGCCGCCGGAGGTCACCACACTCTTGTCGTCCATGTTGTACAGTGCGTACTTGATGGAAGACGATCCACAATTCAATACCAGTATCTTCATTTCGATGCAGCCGCTTGGTTAGAGGTAATCGCAATCATTTTGTAAATATCATCGACGTTGCAGCCGCGCGAGAGGTCGTTCACGGGACGTGCGATGCCTTGCAGGATGGGGCCGATGGCATCGGCTCGGCCCAGGCGCTGTACGAGTTTATAGGCGATGTTGCCCACTTCGAGGTTGGGGAAGACGAGCACGTTGGCACGGCCTGCAATGTCGCTGCCAGGTGCCTTCTTTGCACCTACCGTTGGCACGAGGGCGGCATCGGCCTGCAATTCTCCGTCGATCTTGAGCGTCGGCTCTGCCTCGCGGGCCAGACGGGTGGCCTCAATCACCTTGTCAACCACCTCGTGCGTGGCACTGCCCTTGGTCGAAAACGACAGCATGGCGACGCGCGGTTCCTTAAATCCTGCAACGCTGCGGGCTGTCTGCGCCGTACAGAGGGCGATTTGGCTGAGTTGTCCGGCATCGGGCATCGGAGTGACGGCCACGTCGCCCACAACCAGCACGCCGTCCTCGCCGAACTCCTTCTCCTTCGTAATCATCAGCATGGCACCGCTGACACAGGTGATGCCTGGGGCACACTTGATGATTTGCAGGGCGGGACGCAGCGTCTCGCCCGTGGTCGAGAGGGCACCAGAGATTTGTCCGTCGGCATCGCCGTTCTTGATGATGAGGCAGCCGAAATAAAGGGGGTCGAGCACCTTTTCACGGGCTTGCTCCAGCGTCATGCCCTTCTTCTTGCGCAGTTCGTAGAGCAGGTTGGCATACTCTTCACGCTTCGGGCTCGTCGCAGGGTCGATGAGCGTGGCACGGTCGATGTTCTTGAGTCCCAACCTGTCGGCAAGACGGTGTATCTCATCGACATTCCCAAGCAGGATCAGGTCGGCAAGACCGTCGGCCAAGGCACGGTCGGCAGCCGTCAGCGTCCGTTCTTCAGTTGCCTCAGGCAGGACGATGCGCTGTTTGTTCGCTTTGGCGCGTTGGATGATGGAATTGATTAAATCCATAATGATATGATTTGATAAGTTACAGTCGATTTCTCCTACAAATTTACACATTATTTATAATATACGCGCACGCGAATCGAAAGATTAACGATTTTTTTACATTCGCAGGACAGATTACTTGAAAAAAGACCACACCGCGACGACAATTCTAAGCACTTGGAAATTTCACGCCAAGCACTTGGAAATTTCACGCCAAGCACTTGGAATTTGCACGCTAAGCACTTGGCGTTCGAGCGCTAAGCACTTGGCCCTACGGCTGGAGGACGGAATCGGTAGGTAAAAAACGCCTTTTTCCGACGAAAATTGTTCCTTTTGCGATTTTTTGAAAAATACTGCGCAAAAAGTTTGTTGGTGTGCAACAAACAACCTATCTTTGCACAAATTTTGTAAAAACGTGCAAACTGCATAAAAAATGATACCGTTCAGACAGATAACACTTGCCGACGCACCGACTATCGCCGCCTACTTTGAAGGCGACGAACGCGAGCGCGCCATCAAAGTCATCAAGAGTTTTGCTAAAAGCGGTTCGAGCGACCTGACCATGGCCATCGTTGACGGTATGCTCGTCCTGCGCCAAGAAGCCTCGTCGCTCTATGTCTTCTCGATGCCCGTAGGCAAGGGAAACCTGCGGCTCGTGCTGATGCAGATGATGGAATGCGCCGCAGTCATGAACTACGACTGGCTCATCGTCGGCATACGCCAGGAGGAGATGGAAACGCTGCGCACCGCCCTGCCTCAACACTTCAAGTTCTCCAACGAGGAAAAATTCTCCTACCTCGACATGATGAACTTCGGACGCCGCATCGTTGACGAGTCGCTCTTCGTCGCTGTGCCTGTCATGAACTATTCCGAGAGCATCTTCCGCAACAACGAGGAGATGGTGCCGACCGTGGGCGAGTTCGGCCAGACGTCATAAACGACGGCACACGCAACAACAGCAAAGGCGGCTCACCTTGATGATGAGCCGCCTTTGTTATAGTCCTTCTCCGACAGCGGATTATTCGCCTGGAGCAATGGCACCCGACGGGCAAGTGTCGGCACATGTGCCACAGTCAACACAAGAATCGGGGTCGATGACATACTTGGTGTCACCTGCAGAAATAGCACCCGACGGGCACTCGCCTTCGCAAGAGCCGCACATTACACAATCATCAGAAATTACGTAAGCCATAGTCTTTTTTTAATAATTATACGTTAATACTTCGTTTGATTCACACACGCCGATACTCACTTCTGAGTATTTCGATGCTGCAAAGGTACAATTATAAATTAAAAATCAAAAATAATGAATTAAAAAAATTCACGGCAGCCGTGTTTTTTTTCAAAAGTACAATAAAAAGGCAACTTTTCCGTTTTATTTCAAGCGGTTCAACCGAAAAAGAAAGGACGTATTTTGGGCGCACATTCACATAGAGTTTTCATCATGTGCGTGGCGATGCTGTGGGGCATTGCCTCCTTTTTCGTGAGCGACACACAAGCCCAAACGCGCAAGGTACAGCACCGTCCGTACATCGACCAGCGCAAACTTCACTACGGATTCCTCGCCGGCCTGCACATGCAGGACCTGGAATTCCAGAACAACGGATTCAAGGACGAACTGGGCAACGAGTGGTATGCCGACATACCCAGTTACGAGCCAGGCTTCAGCGTCGGCGTCCTCGCCGAACTGCGGCTCACCAACCATCTCGCCTTCCGTGTCATCCCGTCGATGCACTTCGGCACAAAGAAAGTACGCTTCCGCAACAACCTCGACGGCACGGAAGACCACCAGGACATCAAGTCCACTTATATCTCAATACCACTCGACATCAAATTCAGCGGCGAACGCTTCAACAACTACCGACCCTACGTTGTGGCAGGCCTCAACCCCATGTACGACCTGACTGTGAAGAAGCAGAAGAACCTGCTTGTCAAACGTTTCGACTGCTACGTCGAAGTAGGCATCGGCTGCGACTTCTACACGCCTTTCTTCAAGTTTATCCCCGAACTGAAATTCGCCTACGGACTCACCAACCTCATCAGCAAGAACCGCGACGACCTCACCAATCCCGCCCAACTCATCTATACCAACTCGCTCGACGGGGGCCACGCGAAGATGATCATCCTCTCGCTCTACTTTGAATAACCGCACACACCATGAAGTATTCCATCATCATCCCCGTATATAACCGGCCCGACGAATGCGAAGAACTGCTACGCAGCCTAAGCCAGCAGACCCTGTCGAAAGACAACTTCGAGGTCATCGTCGTCGAGGACGGGTCGGAACGGACTTGTGAGAAGGAGTGCGACACATACAGCCGCCTGCTCGACATTCACTATTATAAAAAAGAGAACGGCGGGCCAGGAATGGCACGCAACTACGGCGTCGAACATGCCAAAGGCGAGTACGTCATCGTGCTCGACAGCGACGTAGTCCTGCCACGACACTATCTCGACGAAGTCAACGGGGAACTGACCTCACGCCCCTGCGATGCGTTCGGCGGACCAGACCGTGCCCATGAGTCGTTCACACAGATGCAGAAAGCCATCAGTTATTCAATGACGTCGTTCTTCACCACCGGCGGCATCCGCGGAGGAAAGAAGAAACTCGACAAGTTCTTCCCACGCTCCTTTAATATGGGCATCCGTCGGGACGTCTATCAACAACTGGGCGGCTTCTCGCAGATGCGCTTCGGCGAAGACATCGACTTCAGTTACCGCATCATCGAGGCAGGCTACACCACACGGCTCTTCCCAGAAGCATGGGTCTGGCACAAGCGTCGCACCAACCTTGACAAGTTCTTCAAGCAAGTCTATAACTCAGGCATCGCACGCATCAACCTCGGCAAGCGTCACCCTGGAACGACCCGTCTGGTACACGCACTGCCCATGCTGTTCACGCTGAGTGTGATACTGTTGCTCATCGCAGCCGTCGTGCTGCGCCTCTGGGCATACACGCAAGGTGCCTCGCACATAGAACTGCTGGGCCTGCCAGCCAACATGGTGTGGCTGCTGCCATTGATGCCCATCGTGCTGTTCATACTGCTCATCTTCTTCGACAGCACCATCCGCAACCGCTCGCTGGTGATTGGATTTCTCAGCGTCGAAGCAGCCTTTGTCCAACTCTTCGGCTACGGGTTCGGATTTCTGAAGGCATTGTGGGTGCGCTACGTACTGAAGCGGGGCGAATTCAGCGCCTTCGAGAAAAACTTTTACGACTAAGACAACACACAGCGTCCGCCATGCTGAACATCAAAGAACTCTCCGCCGACGACCGCCCTCGTGAGAAACTGCTCGCGAAAGGCAGCGAAGCACTCTCGAAAGCAGAGTTGCTCGCCATCCTCATCGGCTCAGGCAGTCCGACGAAGAACGCCGTAGAACTGATGAAGGAAGTGCTCCGCGACTGCGACGACCGACTCATCCTGCTCAACCGCCTCAGCATCGAGGAACTGATGAAGTACAACGGTATCGGCGAAGCAAAAGCCATCACACTGAAAGCGGCGATGGAACTGGGCAGACGACGTGCTCAGGAAGAAGCCCTGACCGACCTCAAGGTCATCCGCACTGCACAGCAAGTCTATGAATACATGCGGCCAGATGTGCGTGAACTGACGCACGAAGAGAGTTGGGCATTCCTGCTTAACAACTCCAGCCGTCTCATCAAGCGTGTGCGGCTGAGCCAGGGCGGCAGGACGGAGACTTCGGTCGATGTGCGCATTCTGCTACGCCATGCCCTGCTGGCTGAGGCCACCTGCGTGATTCTGGTCCACAACCACCCTTCCGGCTCGTGCCGTCCCAGCCAGGAGGACAACCGCCTGACCGAACGTGTCAGTCAGGCTTGCCGCGCTGTCAATCTGCGCCTCATCGACCATGTCATCGTGACCGACGGTGCTTACTACTCCTTCAGTGAGGACGGTAAACTCTAATGCTCTGCACATGGAACAACAACCTACCAAATACGACATCGAAGCCCGCGCCGTCGAAATGCTGCGCACGGTCTATGACCCAGAGATTCCCGTCAATATCTATGACCTGGGGCTCATCTACAAGATTGACGTTACCGACGACTTCGACATCAACGTCGATATGACGCTCACGGCACCCAACTGCCCTGCCGCCGACTTCATCATGGAGGACGTGCAGCAGAAACTCGACTGCATCGAGGGGGTGCGTCAGGCCACCGTCAACCTCGTCTTCGAGCCTGAGTGGACGAAGGACATGATGAGCGAGGAGGCACGTCTGGACCTGGGGCTGTAAACTTAACTTTCTCTGCCGATGAAAAACTATTATTTCATTGCCGATGCCCACTTGGGCAGCCGCGCCTTTGAGCATCACCGCACACAGGAGCGCCGTCTGGTCCGTTTTCTGGATACGATTAAGGACAAAGCCGAGGCGGTCTTCATGCTGGGCGACATGTTCGACTTCTGGTTTGAGTACGAAGATGTCGTGCCGAAAGGCTTCACGCGCTTCCTCGGCAAAGTGAGCGAACTGACCGATCACGGCGTCGAGGTGCATTATTTCCAAGGCAATCACGACATGTGGTGCGGCGACTATTTGCAGAAGGAGTGCGGCGTCATCCTCCACCGTGAGGCCTGCACGATGGAAATCTGCGGCAAGGAATTCTACATGGCGCACGGCCACGGTCTCGACTATCGCGACCGTGAGTGGAAGACGCAGTTCATGTACAACTGCTTCGAGAGCCACACGCTGCGGCGGATAGCGAAGATGATCCATCCGCACTGGTTTATGAACTTCGCGCTCAACTGGGCCAAGCACAGCCGCGAGAAGCACATGGACACGGGCGAGCCTCCCTATCAGGGTGAGGACAAAGAGGGACTGGTGCTCTACGCGAAGGAGTACCTGCAGTCGCACCCTACCATCAACTACTTCGTATTCGGACACCGCCACATCGACCTCGACATACTGCTCAACCGCACGTGCCGCCTCATGATTCTGGGCGAATGGTACTCGCTGTTCACCTATGCTGTGTTCGACGGCGAGAACATGTTCATGGACAATTACATCGAGGGCGAGACTGAACTCTGACGCAGCCTATTTCACACTTCCCCATTCTTTTCAAGGTTTTTATGCAAAATTTTGCATAAAAACCTTGTTTGTCTGCATAAAAAGTCGTATATTTGCACCCGTTTTGACATGAATATACAATATCAAATACAAAATGAGTGCGAAAAATTCACGATTAGACATGATTCGGCTGATTGTCTCAAGCCAGGAAATCAGCAACCAAGACGAACTGCTCAAGGCGCTGGCCTCTGAGGGGTTTGTCGTTACACAGGCCACGCTCTCGCGCGACCTCAAACAGATGAAAGTGGCGAAAGCCGCCAGCCCGACGGGCAAGGCGGTCTATGTGTTGCCCACCAACGCGATGTACCGCAGAGTGAAAGAGCACCGTCCCGTGCGCGAGATGATGCAGCACAACGGCTTTATCTCCCTGCGCTTCTCGGGCAACATCGGAGTCATCAAGACCCGTCCAGGCTATGCCAGCGGCATCGCCTACGACATCGACAACACTGTGATACCCCAGATTATCGGCACGATTGCAGGCGACGACACCATCTTCATCGTCATCGAGGAAGGCACGCCGCGCGACACCGTCCGCGAGGCTCTCTCCAGCATCATTCCCGTTTGAACACCATTCCGGGTGCAGCGATGCCGTCGCCGCACCCATCACCCAAAATCATCATGGAACAGGAAATCCGTGTGCTCGTCGCCGACAAAGAGCACGAACAATATATCGACACCATTCTCGAAACCATTGCCGAGGCTGCGAAGGACCGCGGCACGGGTATCGCCAAGCGTACCCACGAATATCTCGCCACGAAGATGCGCGAGGCCAAGGCCGTCATCGCGCTGTGCGGCGACCGCTTCGCCGGTTTCAGTTACATCGAGACGTGGGGCAATAAGGAGTATGTCACCACCTCCGGACTCATCGTCCACCCCGACTTCCGTCATCGTGGCGTGGCGAAGCGCATCAAGGACATGACCTTCACACTGGCCCGTACACGCTGGCCTCATGCCAAGATTTTCTCGCTCACGAGCGGTGCAGCCGTCATGACGATGAACACACAACTGGGCTACCAGCCCGTCACCTTCGCCGACCTTACCGACGACGAGGCATTTTGGCGTGGCTGCGAAGGTTGTCAGAACGTAGATGTGCTCCATCGCACAGGCCGAAAGTACTGCATCTGCACTGCCATGCTCTTCGATCCCGAGGAGCATCTGCCGGCAAAGATTCCGCAGGGCGTCATAGACCGCATCCGGCGGATTGACGGAGCGCCCACTCAACAAGAGAAGTGAGACCGCGCGTCCGAGTGCTTGGAAAAATCACGCTAAGCACTTGGAGATTTTACGCCAAGCACTTGGCGTTTTCACGCTAAGCACTTAGCGTACTTTACCAACCCATAATTTATACACAAAAACTACATACACAAATGGAACAGAAAAAGAAGGTTGTCGTTGCTTTCAGCGGAGGTCTCGACACGAGTTACACCGTCATGTACCTGGCCAAGGAAAAGGGCTATGAGGTACATGCTGCCTGTGCCAACACGGGCGGATTCAGCGCCGAGCAGTTGAAGACAAACGAGGAGAACGCCTACCGTCTGGGCGCCTCGAAGTATGTCACTCTCGACGTGACGCAGGAATACTACCAGAAGTCGCTGCGCTACATGGTCTTCGGCAATGTGCTGCGCAACAACTGCTACCCCATTTCGGTCTCGTCCGAACGCATTTTCCAAGCACTTGCCATCGCACGCTATGCCCGCGAAATCGGGGCCTCGGCCATTGCCCACGGCTCGACCGGTGCGGGCAACGACCAGATTCGTTTCGACATGACATTCCTGGTGATGTGTCCAGGCATCGAAATCATCACACTCACGCGCGACGGCAACCTCTCGCGTCAGGAAGAGGTCGCTTATCTGAATAAGAACGGCTTCGATGCCGACTTTGCCAAACTGAAGTACTCGTACAACGTCGGCATCTGGGGCACGTCGATTTGCGGCGGCGAACTGCTCGACTCGGCACAGGGTCTGCCCGAATCGGCCTATCTGAAACATCCGACGAAGCAGGGTCCCGAACTGCTGAAACTGGGCTTCACGAAGGGCGAACTCACCTCGGTCAACGGCAAGGACTACGACGACCCCATCGCTGCGATTCAGGCTGTCGAGGAGATTGGTGCAGCCTACGGCATCGGTCGTGACTGCCATGTCGGCGACACCATCATAGGCATCAAGGGCCGTGTCGGCTTCGAGGCTGCTGCTCCGATGCTCATCATCGCCGCCCACCGTTATCTGGAGAAGTTCACGCTGTCGAAATGGCAGCAATACTGGAAAGACCAGGTGGCCAACTGGTACGGTATGTTCCTGCACGAAAGCCAGTATCTCGAACCCGTCATGCCCGACATCGAGGCCATGCTCACTTCGTCGCAGCGCCATGTCAACGGCATCGTGACCCTCGAACTGCGACCGCTCACGTTCCAGACCGTCGGCGTCGAGAGCCCCGACGACCTCGTCAAGAACAAACTCGGAGAGTACGGCGAAACCGCCAAGGCTTGGTCGTCGGAAGATGCGAAGGGTTTCATCAAAGTCACCTCGACCCCCCTCCGCGCCTACTATCTTGCACATCCAGAGGAAGAAAGGTAATATGATCAGAATTGGAATCCTCGGTGCCGCAGGCTATACGGGCGGCGAACTCATCCGCGTGCTGCTCCAGCACCCTCATGCGGAAATAGTCTTTGCCAACTCAGAGAGCAATGCAGGCAATCTGGTGAGTGACGTCCACAGCGGACTGATCGGCGAGACGGACTTGCGTTTCACAGACACAATGCCTTTCGACAGCCTTGACTGTGTCTTCTTCTGTTTCGGACACGGCAAAAGTGCAGCCTTTGTTGCAGAGCACGACATTCCCGACCACGTCCGCATCATTGACCTGGCACAGGACTTCCGCATCGCCTCACCGGAGCACGACTATGTGTATGGCCTTCCTGAAATCCACAGGGAGCAGATTCGCCAGGCACGCCATGTTGCCAACCCTGGCTGCTTCGCCACTGCCATCCAACTCGCGCTGCTCCCCGCTGCAAAGCAGGGTTGGCTGACGCAGGACGTAGCCGTCAATGCCATAACAGGTTCGACGGGTGCAGGGCAGAAGCCCTCGGGCACCACTCACTTTTCGTGGCGTAATGGCAATATCAGCATCTACAAGGCATTCGCCCACCAGCATCTGGCGGAGATTCGCCAAAGCCTCGCCGAAGTGCAGGGCCGACTGGATGCCGACATCGACTTCATCCCCTATCGCGGCGACTTCACACGGGGCATCTTCTGTACCTCTGTCATCAAGCACGAAGTTTCAGCCGAGAAAGCAATCGCCACCTACAAGGCCTTCTATGACAACGCTGCCTTCACCCATTATTCCGACCACGCACTCGACCTCAAGCAAGTGGTCGGCACGAACAAGGCACTCGTCCACCTCGACTGTTTCGACGGCAAACTCCTGGTCACGTCGGTCATCGACAACCTTCTGAAGGGAGCCGTGGGCCAGGCCGTTCAGAACATGAACCTCATGTTCGGACTCGACGAGACCAGCGGACTCAAACTCAAAGCCATTGCATTCTAAAAAATGATTATTTCTGAAAAAAATTATTCTAATTATGATAATTTCTTTCAGAATGCAAAATGAACGACAATGAAACTATTCGACGTATATCCCCTTTTTGACATCACGATTGAGCGTGGTCAGGGCTGCCGTGTGTGGGACACCCAGGGACTGGAATACCTGGACTTGTATGGCGGACACGCCGTCATCAGCATCGGCCATTCGCATCCACACTACATTGAGAAAGTGACGGAGCAACTGCAGCGGCTCGGCTTCTACAGCAACTCCGTACAGAACCCGCTGCAGCGCACACTGGCCGAGCGTCTGGGAAAAGTCTGCGGCTACGACGACTGGCAACTATTCCTCATCAACAGCGGTGCGGAAGCCAACGAAAACGCCCTCAAACTGGCATCATTCTATAACGGCCGCACCCGCATCCTGTCGTTGGAGAAGGCTTTCCACGGCCGCACTTCGCTGGCTGTCGAAGCGACGCAGAACCCCAAAATCATTGCACCCGTCAACCAGAACGGACATGTCACCTATCTTCCCCTGAACGACCTCACTGCCTGGGAGAGAGAAATTCAGAAAGGCGATGTGTGCGCCTGCATCATCGAGTGTATTCAGGGGGTGGGCGGCATCCGTATGGTGTCGGCAGAATTCCTGCAAGGTCTGCGCAAACTTTGTGACCAGCACAACACCGTGCTGATTTGTGATGAAATCCAGTGCGGCTATGGTCGGAGCGGACGTTTTTTTGCTCACCAGCACCTCAATGTCACACCCGACCTCATCACCGTCGCCAAAGGCATTGCCAATGGATTCCCGATGGGTGCCGTGCTGATTTCGCCGAAGTTCGCACCGGTCTATGGTCAACTCGGCACGACCTTTGGCGGCAACCACCTTGCCTGTGCAGCCGCTCTTGCCGTGCTCGACGTCATGGAGGAGGAACAACTGGTACAGAATGCCGCCGAAGTCGGAACGTATCTGATGGAGAACATCCGTTCGCTCCGTCTGCCACACGTGACTGATGTGCGCGGACGCGGACTGATGATAGGTGTTGAGTTGGACATACCTTACAAGGAAGTCCGCAACCGTCTCATCTACGAGCAGCACTGCTTCACGGGCTGCAGCGGCACCACAACACTCCGTCTGCTACCGCCGCTCTGCCTCACCACTGCCGACGTTGACGACTTCTGCCAACGCCTTGCCAAGGTGCTGAAAAGTTAAAGGGAGCCCTGTAGGGACGCCCCGTGGGGCGTCCATGCCGGAAAAGTTTCCGTTATATTCCCGAGTCTTTCCGTTGTTTAGAAATGGATGGAGAACGAAGCGCCGAGCACCCACTGGTTCATGTACTTGCTCTTTACATACTCAAACACATCTTGACTATCAATAGTCAGGTGTGAATAAGTCAACATACCAGGCATCGCTTCTGTGATAAAATGGTTCGGGTTGTAAATAAGCGTAAAGTCCTTACGAGTATGGTCGTAGTCAAAGAATACTTTCCAACAGAAATTGGTCTTATAGGCATAGGTCAGCGACAGACCTGTGCCAAAACTTGTCGATGAACTACCCTTCACTTCAAGATAGTCCCAACTGATGTCATACGGTTTTCCAGTCTCCTTGACACCCGTGATGTCCGTCTGCGTTTCATCCACCACACCATTCTTGATGACCACGTTGTACTCTAGTTGCTTGGACATACCAGTGAAACGGGCATTGATATCAAGCGACTGCATGATGCTACGTCCGATGAGCAACTTCGTACCCAGTGCAAAACGGCTGCTGAGCGGCAGATTGAAATACAGGCCTGCACTGCCCGAGAACTCTGTCAGGTGGTCGCTCTCGATGGTAAATTCCTTTGTCTGAATCATGTCGGCCAGAGGAGCCCAGCCAATAGTACTGCTTATCTCGTCAATTTCCTTGAGCACCTTCACCGTCTCCTCCACATCGTTGTCAGCCATGTGAATCAGGTTGTTCCAGCCCTTGACAGGCGAAGTGCGAACGCGCAGACGTCCGCCCAGACCCACATACTTACTGAAGAAATAGGCCCCCTCGGCCTGTACGACAGTAGATGAGCCGAACTTCATAGGAATGTTCAATGAATAATCCTCATCGAAATTCAGCCTATCAAAATCGATTTCCTTCGAACCGCCGCCGATACCCATAGAAACGTCGAAGAAGGAAGGACGGTCACGGTCAAGCGCCACCACATCCATCATGTCGCCACGCAAAAGGTGGCGGTTCTTGTAGATGAGGTCGCTCAGAGCGTAGGCCAGTTCACCAGAAAATATACCGATGCCAGCACCCGAGAGCACGTCGCTCACCCAGTGACGATTGTTCAGCACACGCATCACGCCTGTGGCGGTTGCTACACCGTAACCGGCTACGCTATACCACGGCGAACGGGTCAATCCGTACTCCTTATGCAGAATCGTCGCACCCACGAATGACGTGGCTGTGTGTCCCGAAGGCCACGAGTTGGCAGTCGAGCCGTCAGGGCGCATCTCCGAAGCGGTGTATTTGATGCTGTTGACCAGTGCTGCCATGATACCATACGACATGGCCGAACTGACCAGCAGACGCTTCCAGTCGCTACGGCCTTCCACGCCGCCCACCTTCAGACCCAACGTCAGCGCAGGACTGAAGTACTGTGTGTAGTCGTCAATCGAAGTCTTGAAATGAGTAATCAGACGAGTATTCGCATGGCTGTTGTTGTAGTCCTGGCGGAAAGCCTTCTTCTCGCCCTTTGCGATGATGCCTGCCACAAACAGCGGAACGCCCACAAACGTCATGTCGTCCATGAACTTATAGTTAGGGCCAGTCGGCAGCACTGGTTCAGGCAGACTGATGGTATTGGGAAGAGTCTGCTGGCCTTTCCCCGACGAAAGCGTCAGATGAGGTCGTGCAGCCTCCATCTCCGACTGAGTCAACAACACAGGTTCTATTTCAGGGACCACAAGGGCCAAATCATCCTGAGCACTGGCACTCAGCACCATGCCTGCAGACAGGACAAGCAGCGTAAAAAACCTTTTCTTCATCACGGGTGATAATATCAAATGTCAAAGACGACTTTACTTAAAACAGGATTATGGGGATGATAAGGAACTTAACTCTACTTTATCGGCACCTGATGTCCTTGAACATCCACACCGTCTTCGGTGCGACAAAGTCAAACTCCGTGGCATCGGCTGGAAGCGGCGGGAAAATCAGGGCGAAGCGCAACTTCTGATGCGGCCAGGGCATGGCGGTGGAGCCAGGAGAGACAGTGATGTTTTCGACACTCGTCAGTTCCAGTTTACCACCCTTGTTGCCCTTGATATAAGTGCTGCCAGGGATGGACGCAGAGGCATTTGCCTTGAGCGTCTCACACTCCATCTCGATGCGCGTTTCGGTAGCGCTGCAAGCCACACGAATAATCCGGCCCGTACCGTTTTTCTTGCTCGTGTAGATAGGGTTCTCCTTCATGTAGCGGTAGCCCGAATAGTCGCTCAGCGTCACCTTGTCGTTATTGAGAATGCTCGGCCCCGGTTCCTCGCGGCCAGCCTTCTTGTACAGACTCGTAATCTTGTTCGACAAGTTGCGCTGGTCCACATAACCGTACTTGCAGTTCAGCGACGCAGCATCCTCATACTTGTCCAAGGCATCTTCCCACTGTTCGAAGCCTTCCAGTTCCTTAGCCTCAGCCATTTTATCCTTGAACGACTGTTCGAACTGCACCTTCTGCTGCGCCTCAATCTCCATCTGCTTCTTACGTTCAGACGATTCAATCAGCGCATTGGCAGCACCGAACACGCCACGGATGGTCGTTTGCGTGTCCCAGTTCGTCCACTGCGCGTGGGCCAACCCTGTTGCCGACAGCATCAGGAGCGCAGACAGGATGACTTTCTTGTTCATAGGCACCTCCTTTTAACTATTATACGTCCTATTTGCCGTATGCATGTTCTCTCCAGAACGTGCCAGCACTATTGTTGACACTATAGCCGCCATAGGAATTCTTCGTGTAAGAAACGCAGACAGCAAAGAGCGGGAAGCCACCGAAACGGTCCACGTATCTTGTGAAGTCCGAAGCCAACTTCGCAGCATCCGAACATGCCATCGATTTGTACGTCAGCACACCCACTTCTTCGGCACTTAATTCATCCGACTTCGTGCCGTCGTCATACTTCAGGAAGAACTTCATCGTGCCCATGCCCGTGAAGTCCAGGTTCTGGTCGGCACCCAGAGCCTTCAGTTCGTCCTGAGTCTTCGGCAACAGGAGCACCTCGTAAGCCATTTCAACACCAGTGCTCGTCACAGGGATTTCGATCGTCTTCTTGAAAGAGCCCGTAAAAGTTTCTTCCTTCACCGTGCCAGAGGCATCCACGTAGCGAACCACCGTCTGCTTACCCACCTTCTCCAGTGTAGCCATCATCGTGGCAGGAGCCGTCACATCATACGTCACAACGGCTGCCGTTGCGTTCACCTCCTTTTCGGGAGTCGGATCGCCACCACCGTTGATGGGGATTAACTCTGTCTTAGTATCACTGCCGCAGCCCACGAGCGTCAATGCGCCGAGAGCGCAGATCAGGCCAAAAGCCTTCCATGTCAAATTCTTTTTCATAAAGATTTCAGTGTAAAAAAATAATAATTGAGTAAGTTGTCACCGACACAAAAGCCTGGAGCGTTTCATACGAAACTGCTGCAAAGATAAGTATAATCTACATATTGACAAAGCATTACATAATTTTTTTTCGATTACGCAGAAAAAGAAACCGTCCCAGAGCCTCTTGGAAACCAAAGTCTGGGCAGAAAAAAAACAATCATTCAGACCTCGTTTCTCGGGCAGACGAAAGTGCTTGGCGTTTTCATGCTAAGCGCTTGGCGTTCAAACTTCAGGTTGGGTTCGAAAGCGTTTGTAAGCGGTTAGTCATAGAGGTGGAACATGCGTTCCATGGGCTGCCACTTGTCGGCCGATGTGGCATCGGCGCTGCATTCCTGGAAAATAGACATATAGGTTTCCCATTCCTGCTGACGCGGCAGGGTTGCCAAGCGACTCAGGGCTGTGTCGAGGTCGAAACCGAGCGGGGTGTCGATAATCATGACCAGACGTGTGCCGAGTATGTAGATTTCCATCTCGAGAATGCCGACGGCACGGATGCCGTCACGGATTTCCTTCCAGTGGAACTCCTCGCTGTGACGCTTCTTGTATTCCTCGATGAGTTTCGGGTCGTCGCGCAGGTCCATCGTGCGAACGT
>JAIKWU010000024.1 GCA_024684455.1 Bacteroidaceae bacterium
GGCACGCTGACCGTAGGCGAAGCGGAGATAAGACATGCTACCAATGCTATGGGATTCGGATACAACGAAAGTACGGGTGCAGATTATCCCGACTACGAGTTATCTGCTTATGTTTACGACTGGACGAACGCCACTCCTGGGGCTACCTATCAAGCCACCATCACCTATACCGCGGCCACCTACTATGACTATTATTTTACTTATTATTCTTATGTAAGTTCGGATATCGTGATAGGTACTCCTACCACCACGCTGACCGTCACGATACCCGACGAGACCGCCATCGAAGGCGTGAACGCCGACAAGAACGCCGAAGGTCGCACCTACAACCTCATGGGCCTGCCCGTCGGCAAGAACTATAAGGGCATCGTCATCAAGAATGGCCGAAAGGTGCTACAATAAACGTAATGCCTGATTGTGAATAAAAGAGCCCCCCGAAAGTCCGTTGCAACTTTCGGGGGGGCTTTTGTAATGTGCCTGTATGTATGTCAGAGCGGATTGTTCTCGTTGAAAATCTGCATTCGTTCATCAAGGGCGGCATACTGATGGTCCTCGATGAAGGAGGTGCAGACGCGAAGGCCCTGCTGATGACTGCCAGTAGTGACAAGGCTGATGGCAGATACACCATAATATAATAGTTCGCGCGAGAGTTGTCCGCTGGTCATGCCGCGACGACCAATCGTGAAGTAGAAGCCGTCGGCCACAGGACGGTCAAGGTCGCGGTCATAGACGATGTGGAATCCGTGGCGCTGGAAGATTTCCTTCAGCTTCTTGGCACGTTCGCCATAGACCTTCACCTCGTCGCGGAAACGGTATTCACCTTCACAGGCGGCACGGAACATGGCTGCCAGGGCATACTGCGCACTATGGCTCGTACCGCTGCTGAGTGCATAGAGCATCCGTGTGGAGAACACGAGTCCGAAGGGCAGACCTTCGTAGCGTGCGCTGAGGTCGGGGAAATGACGGTGGAAGAGGCGGTCGCCGATGCAGGTCACGCCGATGCGTTCACCAGCATACGAGAAGGCTTTCGAGCCGCTGATGAGCAGGATGTAGTTGTCGGTGTAGCGGGCTACAGTGGCCTGATACGGCGGTTGGAATGGCGTGCTGAGATCGACACGGAAGTCCATGGCAAAGTAGGCAAGGTCCTCCATCACGATGGCATCGTAACGGGTGGCCAGCGTGCCGATGGTTTTCAGTTCGTCCTCTGTCAGACAAATCCATGCGGGGTTGTTCGGGTTGGAATAGACGATGGCGCAGATGTTGCCCTTCTGCAGATAACTCTCGAGTTTCGGACCGAGTTTCTCGCCACGGAAGTCATAGACATCGAAGGTCTCAAACTTGACACCCATGACCTGCAGTTGCATCTTCTGCACAGGGAAGCCTGGGTCGATGAACAGCACTGTGTCCCGCGTTTTGTCGGCCTGCGAACAGGTAAGGAAAGAGGCAAACGTACCCTGCATCGAACCACTGACGGGCACACAGCCTTCGGGTGCGATATCGACACCGATGAAGGCCTTGACGAAGCGCGACGCCTGACGTTTCAGTTCGGGGTAGCCCTGAATGTCGGGATAACTGTGAGCGATGCCGTCCTGCAAGGCTTTCACCTGTGCCTCGACACCGACACGCGCTGCCGGCAGTCCCGGTATGCCCATCTCCATCTTGATGAACTCGACACCGCTCTGCTGCTCAGCCATCGCAGCCACCTGCTTCACCTCGCGGATGGTGGCGCGTTCAAAGTCCTGAATGCCCAGTTTAGCAATCAGGCCGTCAACTAGTTCGCGGCTGATGGGAGTTGGTTTCATGTGAAAAACTAGAAGTTAAAAGTTAAAAATTATGTGCCTCCTTACCCAGTGCCAACGCCTTGATGTTGGCCTCGACGACAGCATCTCCCTTACGGCCGAAGACGCGTCGGATGGCTGCCTCAAGTTTTTCGTAGTCAATGCCCAGCGCATGTTGAGCCGCACCAAGTAGGATGACGTTGGCAGAGCGTGGCACGCCGTTGTCCTTCGCCAGTTGCTCAATGTCGATGGCAACGACGTGCGGCACCTGCTTGAGTTCTGCCTTCACAGCCTCCATGTCGGGGTAGTTGGGTATGTTGACGAAAGGTACACTGGAGGTGATGATCCAACCTTCCTTTGAAAGATACGGCAAGTAGCGCAGGGCCTCCATAGGTTCCATGGAAATGATGACGTCGGCCGAACCCAGTGGAATCAAGTCGCTGGCAATAGGTTCGCTCGAGATGCGCAGGTTGGACTGCACATCACCGCCGCGCTGCGACATGCCGTGCACCTCAGCCTGCTTGATGTACAGGTTTTCATTCATGGCTGCTTCGCCGATGATGGTGGCGATGGAGAGGATGCCTTGTCCACCCACACCGCAAAGTATGATGTCAACTTTCATTTACAATTTGACAATTTACAATTTACTAATTCTTACTTCTTCTCGTCAGAGGTCTTTTTTGCGTGACGTTTGAAAGTCTGGATACACTCGCGGCGAGGAATGATGACACTGACGCCGTCGTACTCAATCTCCTCACGAAGAATGCGCGTGATTTCGTCCATGTTCTTTGGCAGAGGAACAACGACGCGGACATGTTCGGGCTCTACGCCGAGTCCGAGACAAATAGCCTCAAACTTATTCGTACCGGCGCTGTCCTGACCACCCGTCATTGCGGTGGTGAGGTTGTCGCTGATGATGACTGTGATGGGTGAATGGTCGTTCACTGCATCGAGCAGACCAGTCATGCCGCTATGGGTAAACGTCGAGTCACCAATGACAGCGATGGCTGGACGAAGACCTGCATCGGCAGCACCTTTGGCCATGGTAATCGACGCTCCCATATCCACACAAGAGGCGATGGCCTGGAACGGGGGCAAGGCACCGAGAGTATAGCAGCCAATGTCGCCAAAGATGCGGGCACCTGGATAGCCGGCAGCCACTTTGTTCAGCGCGGTATAGACGTCACGATGTCCGCAGCCAGGGCAGAGTTGCGGCGGACGCGGTGCGAGGTTCTTGGCCTGAGCAAACGTCGGCTCGACGGCTTTGCCAAAGGCAGCAGCCACATTGTCGGGAGTCAATTCACCAGCACGAGGCAAACGCCCTGTCAGACGTCCCGTCACCTTATAATCGGCACCGAGCATGCCACGCACATCCTGTTCGACGACGGGCAGTCCGTCTTCCACCACAAGTATTTCCGCACACTGCTTCGACATCGCTTTGACTTGCTTCTCAGGCAGTGGATAGTGCGAAACTTTGAGAATCTGAACGTTCGCCGGTGCTGCTTCCATCACGTAGTTGTAGCCAATGCCACAGGCAATCACACCCAGACGACCTTCGCCGGCGAGTTGATTGAACTGCGACGTTTCGGCTGCCTCAGCGATGTCTTTTTGCTTCTCAATCAGCGATGCATATTGTCTGCGAGCAATGGCAGGCAGCAGCACCCAGTTTTTCTCTTGAGCAGGCGAAAAGGCATTTTCGTTGCGAGGTTCCTCAGCCACGAGGACCGAAGCGCGCGAGTGGGCCATACGTGTGACCACACGCATCAGCACGGGCAGACGCAGACGTTCGGACAGGTCGTAGGCCTCGGCCATCATGTCGTAAGCCTCCTGCTGTGATGAGGGTTCCAGAATGGGAATCATGGCGAACTTGCCATAGAAACGCGAGTCCTGCTCGTTCTGCGACGAGTGCATCGACGGGTCGTCGGCAGCCAGTACCACCAGTCCGCCGTTCACACCTGTGATGGCGCTATTGACAAAGGCGTCGGCACAGACGTTCATGCCCACATGTTTCATGCACACAAGTGCTCGTTTGCCGGCATACGACATACCCAGCGCAGCCTCCATGGCTGTCTTTTCGTTCGTACACCAGCGGCTGTGCACACCGCGTTCCTTGGCCAGCGGATGTGCCTGGATAAACTCAGTAATCTCGGTGGACGGCGTGCCTGGATAGGCATACACACCCGACAGTCCGGCGTGCAGCGCTCCCAGCGCAATGGCTTCGTCGCCCAGTAACAGTTGTTTTTTCATATTTATATAATAGTATAGTTATCTCTGTCTTCCAGAACAGGAAATTTCTTGCGGAAAGCCTTCAGGCGTTCCATGTCGAGGTCGGCAACGGCAAATCCTTCAGCACCACGTTCACAATCGGCCATTGTCTTTCCGTAAGCATCGATGACGACGCTGCCACCTTCATACTCAGCCTTCGGGTCATTGCCCACACGGTTGACGCCAATGACGAAGCATTGGTTCTCGATGGCACGGGCACGCAGCAACGTGTCCCAAGCCACCATGCGCTTCACAGGCCAGTTCGCCACGTAAATCGCCGCGTCGTAGTCGCCGTGGTTGCGTGACCAGACAGGGAAACGCAAGTCGTAGCACACCTGCAACAGGAAGCGCACACCACCCCATTCGACCACCGTTCGCCCGGTGCCAGCGGCAAAGTCGTCCTTCTCGCCGCCAGGTGCAAACAGATGTCGCTTGTCATAGTGCAGCACGTCGCCGTCAGGTTTGACGAACCATGCGCGGTTGAAACGTCGTCCCTCCTCCTCGACAGCCACACTGCCCACAAGCGCCGCCTGCAGTTCGTGAGCCTTGTGCTGCATCCAAGCCTGCGCCTCGTCGGAGTCAGGAAAATGCTCCACGCCGAAACCCGTAGTCCACATCTCCGCCATCACATACACATCGGCGCGAGGAGCAGCACTGAGCCGTGCCTCCATCCGTCGGATGTTCTCCTTCGGATTTTCCCACACAATGTCATGTTGTACGACGCAAACTCTCATTCGGTTTCATTTTGTTTGCAAAGGTACGATTAAGTGAGAGGAATACAAAATGAAAGTCGGAAAAACTTTCATTTTTATTACCGAGCGTGAGTACCTTCGACGCAGTCAGAGGTACGAGAATTAATTAATAATTAAAAATTAATAATTAAAAATTAAAACATTCGAGAGGACATAGACAATCAAAGCCCCTACATAAGGAATACGGTGCGTCGATATGGTCATATTTCTGAGCGCTTGGAAAAAACACGCTAAGCACTTAGCGTTCGAACGCCAAGTGCTTGTCGTAAAAACTCCAAGTACTTGGAAAGAACAATAAAGTAAAACTTTTGCCTATTTTTTTCTTATAATAAAAAAGTAACCGGTCAATGCCTTCAACGACCCGTGCAATATTTCTACAAATGTAAAAAGAAAATACGTCTTCAACAAAACATATTGCATAAACAATGGAATTGACGTTAAGAGTGCGAACATAAGATTGGTTAACGCTATAAAAAAACTAAAAAAAGAGGAACGTGACGAACAAATCAAAGCATTATATCAAACAACTTTAACAGACAAAGAG
The DNA here is from genome assembly GCA_024684455.1 of Bacteroidaceae bacterium. Lineage (GTDB taxonomy): Bacteria > Bacteroidota > Bacteroidia > Bacteroidales > Bacteroidaceae > UBA3839. Next base: position 5,340 of record JAIKWU010000024.1, read on the forward strand.
AAAAAACTAACTGAATGTGTTTTAGGGGCATAGTTGTCTATGCCCCTTTTTTATGTAAGAAGGAATATGCCTCGGCAGACAATCAAAAAAAATCAATTTTCAATCCTCAATTTTCAATTAATTGTCGTACCTTTGTGGGGAGTTTAACACAACACACAATACTAACAACTAACAAGCATGAAAACGATTCTTTTTCTGGCACTTTGTGTCATGTCTGTCACTGTTGCCCAGGCACAGGACAGCAAAGGTTTGAAAGATGCGTACAAGGACTATTTCCTCGTAGGCGTGGCTGTGAACCAACGTAATATCTCGGATGCCGCGCAGGTCGCTTTGCTGGATCGTGAGTTCAGCAGCATCACGGCCGAGAACGACATGAAACCTGCTTCCGTTCACCCCGAAGAGGGCAAATGGAACTGGGAACGTGCCGACCGTATAGCAGACTTCTGCCGTCAGCATGGCATCAAGTTGCGTGGCCACTGCCTGATGTGGCACAACCAAATCGGCGAATGGATGTTCTACGACAAGAAACACCAGTTGGTCAGCAAGGAAGTGCTCTTCCAGCGCATGCGGAATCATATCCACACGGTGGTCAACCGCTACAAGGACGTGGTCTATTGCTGGGACGTCTTCAACGAAGCCATTGCCGATGGCGGACGTCAGCCACTGCGCGAATCGACGTTCTTCAAGATTTGCGGCAATGACGAGTTCATTCGCAAAGCCTTCGAATATGCCCGCGAAGCCGACCCCGATGCCCTGCTCTTCTACAACGACTATAACGAGTGCGACCCTGTGAAGCGTGACCGCATCTACAACATGGTCAAGGAGATGAAGGCTGCCGGTGTGCCCATCGACGGCATCGGCATGCAGGGCCACTACAACATCTACGGACCATCGGAGGAGGACATCGAGGCCGCCGTCAGCAAGTATGCAGAGATTGTGGACCACATCCACATGACTGAACTGGACATTCGCGTGAATACTGAGATGGGCGGACAGTTGCGTTTCAGCCGCAACGAAAGGGCGAACATCACCGCCGACCAGCGTCTGCTGCAAGAAGCGCAGTATGCCGCCGTGTTCCGCGTCATGCGCCGTCATGCCGACAAGGTTGACTGCGTGACCTTCTGGAACCTCAGCGACCGCGACTCGTGGCTGGGCGAGAACAACTATCCCCTGCCCTTCGACCGCGAGTATAAGCCCAAGAACGTGTACCGCGTCATCCGCGACTTCATTCCTTCGACCGACCATCCCGACATCAAGGAAGATTTCCGTCC
>JAIKWU010000080.1 GCA_024684455.1 Bacteroidaceae bacterium
GTGCCAGAGCAACTGGTTCGTCGAACTGCTCAGCGTGAGCGTGATGCCGTCAGCCAGCGTGAAGCTGAGGGTGCCGGTGGAGCCGTAAGTCCACGGGCTGGGCGTGCTGTTGTAGTGCGTAGATGGACTGGCCTCGTTGTAGAAGTAGCCGGTGAACTGCGTTTGGCTGGGTTGCTGTCCTTCGAAGATGTAGGTCTTCGTCGTGGCCATAGCCGTCTGTCCCGCCAGCCCCACAATCAGCGCGATGAGTAGGAGTAGTAGCTTTTTCATTTTCAGTAGTTGTTTAAGGGTGATTGTTTTCTGGCGACAAAGGTAACGAAAAGAAAGGAAATGGGCAAAAACTTGTGGGGTTTATCACCTCGATGGGTGGCGTATTTTCTCACTCCACCCCCAATCCCTTCCATCCCATTATCGCCTTATATATAGAGATTTAACGAACGATATTTTTACTAACTAAACGAAACCTTTATGAGACAAGACTATGAAATTTTTTAACTTTAACGTATTTACCGGTATCCTCGTGGCGGCATCAGTGCTTATTGACCTGTATGACCGCATCTGGGGAGACCACGATGAGTGATGGCCGCAAAAAGAAAAAGCACGGCCTCAAGCATTATCGATGGAGTGGTGATTATTTGTGACACGACTAGCACCCTCCTCAAGAATTCTAAGAAACTGGTGGCTATTATCGAAAAACTGAAGAAGCCGCCGTAGTGTTTAACCATTTAGCAGACAAGAAATGGCAACAACAGAACAACAACTGAGCATTATCGACCAACCTACACTGATGATGCCCAACTTACGACCGGCAGGAACGGAAACCTTCGACCTGCCTGAATCGCACTTTATCGAGAGCAACACACAGCCGATCACATTGGCTGAGCTCTCCGAGAAATCAATCGTACCTACATTTGCCGACAACACTTTAACCGTGAGCCATCAGAGCTTCATCAATTCCGTGTTGGAGGCGGGACAAAATGTATTTGGACAACTTACACCCGCAGACATTCGCGTCTCGCACCAGATTAACGGGCGAGTACCATCTGCTCTGCACAAGAAAGCTAACGAATTGAAAGACAACGAGAAGACCGTATATTTCCAGCGCATGGCATTTATCGCCCAAGTGGAAGGTCTGACTCGTATCATCAATGGCCAGCCGGTGCACCTTTGCATTGGCGGCGTTCGAGCTTACAACGAAGACAAACTGTATGGACGGCAATCCCCTATGAAATTCAAGTTTTTCGTGGGATGGCAGGTCCGCGTTTGCACCAACCTGTGTCTTACCTGTGACGGGTTCACCGGGAACACAGACTGTATGACCCAATCCGATATCCTGGAGAAGGCCACACAACTTTTCAGCGGATTCGAGCCCAAGATGGATGAGAATCTGCACCTGCTGGAGAATCTGGGCAACACCATGATCTCCGAAGAACAATTCTGCAACGTGATTGGACGGCTGCGCCTATATCAGGCACTTTCCGCCCGCACCAAATCAGAACTCGAATTGCCTGACATCTGTCTGGGCGATTCATTGGTCAACGCTGCCGTTAGAGGCTATGTCGAGAATCCGAACTTCAAGAAGGATCCTGACGCCGACATGATTACCTTATGGCAGATGCTCCAGCTGTTCAATGAAGCTGCTAAGCAGACATACATCGACAAATGGCTGGAACGCAACCAAAACTGTACCGACCTTTGTTTGGGACTGCAACAGACGATAGAAGGCGTGAATGCCGACTACGCTTGGTTCCTGAACTGAGAAACGACAACAATTACGAAGCAACGAGGCACTAAAACCTCAATGCTCCCGAAGAGGGGGTTATCACTTTACTGTGATGGCCTCCTCTCTTTTCATCTGACAATCAACCCTTTTTACTAACAATTTAAATTCTACAGAAATGAAAGAATTACTTGAAGCGCTGATCTACATTCAGCAGAACCTTTCCGTTCCCAAGGACCAATTCAATGCCTTCGGGAAGTACAACTACCGCAGCCTGGAATCTATCCTCGCTGCCATCAAACCACTGCTCCGTAGCCAAAACTGCGGAATCCGTTTCGAGGACGAGGTCATTGAACTTGGAGGCCGAACCTTCCTCAAGACCACGCTCTACTTCTTCAACGACAAGGGTGAGACCATCACCACTTGTGCCATCGCCGAGCATACCGCCACAAAGACCGGCATGGATGCAGCTCAGATTACCGGCGCGGCTTCAAGCTATGCCCGCAAGTATGCTATGAATGCATTGTTTGCCATCGATGACACGAAAGATGCAGACACTGAGGCATACCAGCAACAGCAGCAACTAAGAAAGACGGCTCAGCGCAGAACAACCACTACTGCACCACGAGCAACACAAGCACCGGCGGCAGATTCACGTTACGCCGCCATCGAGAAGGCACTCAAAGA
>JAIKWU010000020.1 GCA_024684455.1 Bacteroidaceae bacterium
TGCTGGCATTCAACAGAAGAATGGTCAGCAGTGGCAGAAAGAAAATGGTATTACTGCCAACTGGCGCACACCCGAGCAAATCGACATTCAGCCAGTCTATACGAAGGAAGACCTTGAAGGCATGGAACACTTGGACTTTACAGCCGGTATTCCTCCCTACCTCCGTGGTCCTTACTCCATGATGTATCCGTTCCGTCCGTGGACCATTCGCCAGTATGCTGGTTTCTCAACGGCCGAAGAATCTAACGCTTTCTACCGCCGCAACCTTGCTAGTGGTCAGAAAGGTTTGTCAGTTGCATTCGACCTGCCGACTCACCGTGGTTACGACCCTGACAACCCACGTGTTGTAGGTGACGTAGGTAAGGCTGGTGTGAGCATCAGTTCGCTGGAAAACATGAAGGTACTCTTCGCTGGCATTCCTTTGAACAAGATGTCCGTGTCGATGACGATGAATGGAGCCGTGCTTCCTATTCTAGCCTTCTACATCAATGCTGGTTTGGAACAAGGTGCTCAACTCGAGGAAATGGCTGGTACGATTCAGAACGACATTCTCAAGGAGTTCATGGTGCGTAACACCTACATTTATCCCCCTGCATTCTCGATGAAGATCATCGCTGACATCTTCGAATATACATCGAAGTTCATGCCTAAGTTCAACAGCATCTCCATCTCAGGCTACCACATGCAGGAAGCAGGTGCAACAGCCGATATCGAACTGGCATACACTCTCGCCGACGGTATGGACTACCTCCGCACTGGTGTCAACGCTGGTATCGACATTGATGCTTTTGCTCCGCGTCTCTCCTTCTTCTGGGCCATCGGTATGAATCACTTCATGGAGATTGCCAAAATGCGTGCAGGTCGTCTGCTCTGGGCAAAGATTACGAAGATGTTCGGTGCCAAGAATCCGAAGTCAATGGCTCTGCGTACTCACTCACAGACATCAGGTTGGTCGCTCACGGAGCAAGACCCCTTCAACAACGTAGGACGTACCTGTATCGAGGCTATGGCTGCTGTGCTCGGACATACACAGTCGCTGCACACCAATGCCCTCGACGAAGCCATCGCCCTGCCGACCGACTTCAGTGCGCGTATTGCCCGTAACACACAGATATACATCCAGAACGAGACGAAGGTCTGCAAGCAGATTGACCCATGGGCAGGTTCGTACTATGTGGAGACACTGACCAACGAACTCGTCCACAAGGCATGGGAGCACATCCAGGAGATTGAGAAACTCGGCGGTATGGCCAAAGCCATTGAGACAGGTCTGCCGAAGATGCGTATCGAAGAGGCTGCTGCCCGCACTCAGGCACGCATTGACTCAGGCAATCAGACCATCGTCGGTATCAACAAGTACCGTCTGGAGCATGAAGACCCCATCGACATTCTCGAAATCGACAACACCGCCGTCCGTCTGCAGCAGGAAGAATCACTTAGGGAACTCCGCGCTCACCGCGACGAAGAGGCCTGCAAGAAAGCATTGGCTGCCATTACCGAATGTGTTCGCGAGTTCAACGAAGGAAAGAAGAGTGAGAACAACCTGCTCGACCTCGCTGTGAAGGCTGCAGGTCTGCGTTGTACGCTCGGCGAAATCAGTGATGCCTGCGAAGCCATCGTGGGTCGTTATAAAGCAATCATCAGAACCATTTCAGGCGTGTATTCATCAGAAAGCAAGAAGGACAAGACTTTTGAGGAGGCTTGTGCCCTCACCGAGAAGTTCGCACAGAAGAATGGTCGCCGTCCCCGCATCATGGTTGCCAAGATGGGTCAGGACGTTCACGACCGTGGTGCAAAGGTAGTCGCAACAGGTTATGCTGACTGTGGCTTCGATGTAGATATGGGACCGTTGTTCCAGACTCCCGCCGAGGCTGCACGTGAGGCTGTGGAGAACGACGTTGACATTGTCGGCGCATCGTCGCTGGCTGCCGGTCACAAGACGCTCATTCCGCAACTCATCGAAGAGTTGAAGAAACTGGGACGTGAGGACATCCTTGTCACTGCCGGCGGTGTGATTCCCGCCCAGGACTACGACTTCCTCTACAAGGCTGGTGTGGCTGCCATCTTCGGTCCTGGCACCCCCGTCGCCTACTCGGCCATCCAGATGATGAACATCCTGCTTGACGAATAAATTCTCAAACGTTCATTCCAGAATGCCCCCAGCGGCACCAAGCCGTCGGGGGCATTTTATTCTATGCTACACACACTCCAAACACACTACACAGGCGAACTGCCTACACAATTCACCAATCCCTTCTGCTACGATCCGCATCCGCTCTGCATCGATGCAGCCGAGCAGGTGCGTGCCTACATTCGTGAACACCCTGAGTGGCATCATGAGATTAGCAGAGGAAAGATGTTTGGAGTGATGATTGTCCAAAGCAAGGACACGACAGCCAAGGACATACAGTTCCTTGCGGCCTATTCAGGTCTGTTGGACGGTCGCAACGACCTCCCTTTCTTCGTTCCGCCCATTTATGACCTCCTGCAGCCCAAGGGCCATTTCCAGAAGGAGCAGGCCGAAATCTCAAAGATGAACGAAGCCATCCGCCAACTCGAGGGCGAGGTGACGATGGACAGCCATCCCGCTGACTTCACACGTCAGCAACGTGTCGAGATTGCCAACCTGAAACGTATTCGACGCCAGCGCAGCGAAGCCCTGCAGGACTGGCTCTTCGACCAATATATTATAAGGAACGCGCGCGCACAAGAAAAGACCCTCACGCAGATTTTCAAGGACTTTTACCGCGAGAAGATGCTCAATCTCGAGAACTATGAATTCAACCTCCACAAGCATCACATCCCCTCGGGAACAGGTGAGTGCTGCGCTCCTAAACTCCTTCAATACGCCTATCTTCACGACCTTCAGCCCATCTGTATGGCAGAATTCTGGCTGGGGCGTTCGCCGAAGGACGAGGTGCGGCATCACGGGCAATTCTACCCCGCCTGCTCAAAGAAGTGCAAGCCCCTGCTCCATTTTATGCTGGACGGGCTTCAGGTCGAGGAGAGTTTCCTCGACCGTCACAACCGTGAACTGCTCGCCCAAGTGGAACTCCTCTACGAGGACGACGCCCTCATCGTCATCAACAAGCCCAGCGGACTCCTCTCCGTTCCGAGCCGCGACACTCAGTCCTGCGTGCTCGACTGGATTCGGCAGCACTATCCCGCTTCTGCCACTGAGGAAAACCGCCACTACCCACTCTTTCCCACCCCTGTCCATCGTCTTGACCAAGACACCAGCGGAGTGCTCATCATAGCCAAGACGCGCGACAGCCAGCGCAATATGCAGGCACAATTCTACAATCATACGGTCCACAAGACCTACATCGCCCTGCTCGACGGATGTCCTGCCTCCGACAGCGGCACCATCACCCTGCCGCTGCGCAAAGACCCCATCGACTCGCCGCGCCAAATCGTTGATTACGAACACGGCAAACCCAGTCTCACCCGCTATCAGGTACTCGAGTCATCGCCCGATGCCACCCGTATAGCCTTCTATCCCGAAACGGGCCGCACACATCAACTCAGAATGCATGCAGCCCATCAGGATGGCTTGAATTGCCCTATCATCGGTGACAAACTATACGGACACAAGCATAACTTTGTCCATCCGTCCAGTTATCAGTCGCTACTGTGGCCACGCCTCATGCTCCATGCCACAGCCATCGACTTCCTTCATCCGACCACTGGACAGCCCATGCACATCGAGTGCCCAGTACCCTTCTAAATTCATCACTTCACATACACACGATGTGAACCACGGCCATGCGCCTTGAGCGGACAGTTCGGATTGACGGCAAACGCACGGAGTTCGAGCGTAGCCGCCGTGCGGGCCAAGCCCGTCAGTTCAATGTAGTTGGAAACGCTCAGTACGGCATGGCTGTCAAGGAAGTCCAACGCCTTCTGCAGACGCTCTTCAGCCGTCGATTTCGTCACGCGCAGTTTTTTCACCGAGCCGCTCTCCAACTCTGTCATTTCGTTCACCTGTGCCAGAAAAGCCTTATCCACTTTGAAATGGACTGAGTTCACGGCAATCGTACGGGCGTTCCGGTGCTGAACGCCATCTTCCCCAGCCGCGTGAGCATCGGGGGCCATAGGATTCTCCACTGTGCCGAGCGTGGCGCGGAACGTACCCAAACCATCCACCGAAACAGGATGGCCCAGCGAAATGTATTCCGAAATCGCGTGGGTCAACTGAGCAATCACGGCTTTCACCGTACCACGATTCGCATTGCCATAATTGTGTTCCATGTAGTCGAGCAGCGATTCAGTGTCAATCGTACTCAAACGCTCCAGACGATAGTAAGTCTGCTTCTTGCCAGTTTTGCGCAGGTCTGGCATCTCCTGCTGAATGTAACGAGCCATATATAAGGAAAAATGTGATGACGCACCGAAGCACGCCCGTTGTTAATAAATAAAGTTCACCTTCGGTCCTGTCACGAACCACAGTGCAAAGATAGCAAATTCATTGTACAAACATAGGCAATCCGAAGATAAAAAATATTCAAAGCGCAGTGAAAACTCAAAATTTAACTTAAATTTGCATAAACACAACTTAAATTTACATAAATTAAAGTTAAATTTGTGTAAACATAACTTAAATTTTGAGTTTCAACTGTGGTGTAGCGAAGTATCATCTTCGTATGGGGTAAGTATTTGCTGCGTCACGTCTGTATTTCCACTGTAACAACGTAACGGTTCATTCTCGCTGACAATCTGAAAAGTGTGGGACTTTATTCCTAAAAATGGGTAAAACAGAAACAATACACATTGATTTTTTACGTTATTAAGATAAGAAATGGAACAACATGGCATACATCAGGCTTTCTATTGAAGTTTGATGATATGTTTATGTGGTACATACAATTCAGTTTAATGGTTTATAACTTTTTGATAACATAGGTAGTATGATTATGAACAACTGGTTCGAGTGCAAGGTAGTCACCGAAAAGACGCTCGAAGGTGGTGCAACAAAGAAGGTGACGGAACCGTATCTCGTGGATGCGCTGAACTTCACAGAGGCAGAGGCGCGAATCATCAAGGAAATCAGCCCGTACTGCAACGGTCAACTGGAGGTGAAGGACATCAAACGTGTAAAGTATTCGGAGATGTTCACGAGCGACAAAGAAAGTGCCGACAAGTGGTACAAGGTGAAGTGCATGTTTGTCACGCTGGATGAGAAGACGCAGTCCGAGAAACGTACGGCTTCGCTCATGCTGGTGCAGGCGAGCGACTTGCACGATGCCTTGAAGCGCTTCGACGAAGGGATGAAGGGCACTATGGTCGATTACGAAATCCACACGATCCAGGAAACGAATCTGCTGGATGTGTTCCCCTTTGAGGTTGTAGAAAAGAAAGTATGATTGAGGAACGACTGAAGGAGGTGGCCCGACTGCTGCCAGCGGGTGTGCGGCTGGTGGCTGTGTCAAAGTTTCACCCTGTGGAGCAGTTGATGGAAGCCTACGAGGCTGGCCAGCGCATCTTCGGCGAAAACCACGCACAGGAACTGGCTGCCAAGGCTGCTGTGATGCCTCAGGACATACGGTGGCACTTCATCGGGCACCTGCAAACCAACAAGGTGAAGCAGATTGTCCCCTTTGTCAGCCTCATCCATTCGGTCGATTCCCTGCGCCTGCTCCGTGAAATTGACAAGCAGGCCAGGCGGGCAGAACGTCGCATCGACTGTCTGCTGCAACTGCATGTGGCTCAGGAAGAAACGAAGTTCGGCTTCGCCCCCGAGGAATTGCTGGAAATGCTGGAAGAGGGCGAATGGAGGTCGCTGGACCATGTGCGTCTGTGCGGCATCATGTGCATGGCGACGAACACCGACGATGTGACGGAGATACGCCGTGAGTTCCAACTGGCACACCAAACGTTCGACGAAGCCAGACAGCGCTTCTTCAAGGACGACGAACACTTCTGCGAACGTTCGATGGGCATGAGCGACGATTTCCCCATCGCCATCGAAGAGGGGGCCACCCTCGTGCGCATCGGCACACGCATCTTCGGACAGCGTATGTATCACTGATGGACAAGCGGCACGACATAGCACGCGACCTGGCACGCCGCTACGGAACGCTGACGGCAGAGCAGATCAAAATGCTCGCCGAACTGCTCGTGCCCATCCGTCTGAAGCGTCACCAGTTGCTGCTGGATGCAGGCAGTGTCTGCGAAAACATCTATTACGTGGAACGCGGACTGCTGCGCCAGTATTACAACAAAAACGGAAGGGAACTGACGGAGCACATCGCGCCTGAAGGCGGCATCGTCATGTGTATCGAAAGCCTGTTTCGTCGGATGCCTTCGCACCTGACCATCGAAACGCTGGAACCATCGACGGTCTATGCCATACCTTTCGATGCATTCATGCAACTGTGCGAAAAAGCCTTTCCCTTCTGCCGCCTCCTTCTCTCCATCCTGGAAGAGTCGCTCATCGTTTCGCAACACAAAGCCGACACGCTCCGCTATGAGACCGCCGGCGAACGCTACCGCCGCACGCTTCACGACCTACCAGACATTGTCCGACGCGCTCCGCTCCACATCGTGGCTTCCTATCTGCAGATGACCCCCGAGACCTTGAGCCGAGTACGTGCCCAGGCCAATGCTACTGAATGACTATGTCAGACATAAAGACAGAACAGAGCACATACGACCACATCGTCAAATACACGGGCCTGTTTGGCGGTGTACAGGGACTGACCATGCTGATGAACCTTGTTCGCAACAAGATTGCATCGGTGCTGCTCGGCCCTGACGGTTTGGCTCTTGTCAACATTTACAACAACGCCGTGCGGCTGGTCAGCGAATCGACCAACTTCGGCATATCCATCAGTGCCGTCAAGCACGTGTCGGAACTCTTCGACACAGGCGACACCACACGTATCCGCGAGTTTGCCATCACTGTGCGCACATGGACACTCTATACCGCCCTGTTCGGCACCTTCGTCTGTATGGTACTCGCCCCGTGGCTCAGCGTCTGGACGTTTGACAACTACGACTTTACCGTCACCTACATGCTATTGGCACCGATTGTGGGCATGGGAGCCGTAATAGCAGGAGAAATGGCCATCCTCAAAGGTCTGAAGAAACTGAAAACCGTGGCCCTCATCTCCGTCATCTCGGCAGCAGCCCTCCTCGTCATCAGTGCCCCACTCTACCTCATCTGGCATATCGACGGCATCGTGTGGTCATTGCTGGCCTGCCAGGCTGCCATCCTCATCATCCACCTTCATTTCTCCACACGTGCCATTCCGTGGAAAACAGCACTGGATTCCAAGACAGAGTTCAAGGCAGGGCTGCCGATGCTGAAACTCGGCATTGCCTATGTCCTTGCAGGCATCTTCGGACAAGGTGCCGAATACATCATACGGGTGATGATTCTGCACGAAGGCACACAGGCCGACGTCGGACTCTACATCAGCGGCTACATGCTCACGGTCACTTATGCCTCGATGGTGTTTGTTGCCTTCGAAGCCGACTACTTTCCACGGCTCTCCGCCACCAGTGGGAACATTCAGCGACAGAACACCACGGTCAACCAGCAAATCATGGTCAGCATCCAACTCATGGCACCGTTCCTCTCGCTCTTCCTCATGGTCCTGCCCGTGTTGCTGCCCCTGCTCTTCTCCAACAAGTTTACCGATGCCATTCCGATGGCCATGAGTGCCACCTTCTACATGTTCTTCAAGAGCGCACTGCTTGCTGCCGCCTACCTGCCACTGGCACGAGGCGACTCCAAGATGTACATGCTCACGGAACTGCTCTACGACGTCTGTATCGCCATAGCCGTCCCCTACGCCTTCAGCCGCTGGGGACTGGTCGGCACAGGTTGGGCACTGTCGTTGGCAGGAATGGTCGATATGCTCTTCATCCACATCGTCTATCGCTTCCGCTACCACTACATCATCAACCGGCGCACGCTGAACATCTTTGCCATACAGTTCCTGCTGTTCACTGCGGCCTTCATTGCCACACAACTGGCTGAACCCTGGCTGAAATGGCCACTTGCAGCACTTGCCTTTGCCGCATCCATCAGCATATCCTACCGTTTTCTCAGCCGTGAAACGACCTTCGTCGCCAAGATGAAAGAAAAGTTCCGCAATCGAAAGTCATGAAAATCTCCGTCCTTACAGCCGTCTATAACACCGAGCCCTACTTGCGTGAATGCCTCGACTCACTGCGCAACCAGACCCTCACCGATGCTGAATTCATCTGCATCGACGACGCATCGACCGATGGTTGCCCACGGATACTCGACGACTATGCAGCGCACGATGCGCGTTTTCGCATCATTCATCTTTCTGAGAACAAAGGTCTTGCCGCCGCCCGCAACGCAGGCCTGCACATCGCCCAGGGGCAGTACATCATGACACTCGACTCCGACGACTGGCTGGCCTACGATGCGCTACAACAAGCCTACGATACGCTACAGCAACACCCCGAAGCCGACATTGCCCTGCTAAGGCTGATGTTCTGTCAAGACGGAACGATGCATGAATTTCAGAACCGCACTGATAAAACGATGCTCACAGGCGAAGAAGCCTTCCGACTCAGCATCGACCATTGGAAAATACACGGCCTCTACCTCATCCGACATTCCCTTCATCAGCAATACCCCTACGACGAGACGCGCCCTACATACAGCGACGAGAATGTCACTTATCTGCACTATCTCCATGCACATAACGTAGTGTTCTCACAAGGCATCTATTACTATCGTCAGCACGCTCAGTCGGTCACAAAGCACATCTCCATCCGCCGCTTCGACCGCCTTGATGCTAACCTCAGCATGAAGCACGCCCTCGAGCGCGAAGCCGCACAAGGCAACATCAACCATGCCGACGAGATCCTCCGGCAATACGAGGAGTACCGCTGGCTTAAAGTCATCGACAGTTGGTGGTTCTACTACCAGCATCGCCATGCCTTCTCAAAGGAGGAACATCAGCAAATAGAAGAACGTTTCAGAAACATTCTCCCAACAATTCAAAAAGAAAGGATAGCAACCCGTCTCAAGATGAAACCAGGTTACTATCCGTTCCGTTCGTTCCGTGTTTTCAAGTTCTTTGAAAACCTATACTGTCTGCTTAAGAACACGCTCCACCCTACTCCAGGCGGATAAATCAATAGTTGTATTCCACTGTCACCACATGCCCGATTTCGCCATATTCGCAACGGGTCACATCCTTACCGTTAACAGGGAAGTAATGAAAACTGTAGGCTTGTGGTGTCTCAGGAGTTTCGCTGTACGTAATAGTCAGATGGCTGGGCAGATTGCGTGTCGATTTACCCATGAGCCCCATGTAGTAAAGATACTCTGAGCCTTCACACCCCATGGCCAGCGAACTCAGTTCGGGCAACAGCCCATTCATGTTGAAGGCATCGGCGTATGTGAAAGAATAGGTGTATTTCTTGGTCGGAGCATCCATACTGGGTGTATAGACAATCTCTGCAATGTTACCATTGGAGTCCCATGTCAGCGTACCGGCAGCCCCCTTTGTGGTTTCAGCATTGAAGCCTGTATTCTGGTAGATAACTTCCCATGACAAAAGACGTCCGTCGTTGGAGTAGGCATAACTGTAAGTCGTATTACCGCTGCGTGCGCTGCTGAGCAGTTTGTCCTTAATGTTGAGCAAGACAGGAGCTGCAGTTCCGGCAGAAGTCACAACAATGCCTTCGGGTTCATAGGTAAAGGAGTATTGCGCTGCATCGGCCTCGCTGACCGTAGTCAGGCCATCGGTCAGTTTCCACGACACAGCCTCGACAAGTTGCTTGTCTTGGTAGGTGAATGCCCAACGCCAGACTTTGTCGAAGGCACCCATGTAGCGGATTTGCCGCACAAGCGAACCACCCATGTAGTTCGGTGTGTTCAGTTTCAGTACGGGAGGAACATAGGGTTCTGGTTCCACGTAGGGTTCATCCGAACCACCTCCGCTGCAGGCCGACATCAGCAACGCCATTCCTGCCGCCATCATCCATTGACTCATTGTTTTCATAAGCAAGTGAAATGAAGTGTTTTATCAAAAAAGCGCAACTGACCCTCCTTGTCAATTACGCTCTTTCCACCTTTTAATACTAAGAGGTGCGTGGCGGATTCGAACCGCCGTAGCTGGTTTTGCAGACCAGTGACTAAGCCACTCATCCAACGCACCGTTTTCTTTTAGCGAGTGCAAAGGTAGTGCTTTTTCTGTTAACTGCAAACTTTTTTATGACTTTTTTAACATTTATGAAAATAAAAGCGTAACTTTGCTGCCAGTGAAACACCCGTCAGAAAAAGTCCAAGAATATATCGTTGCCAACAACCTGCTTTCAAAAGGCAATCGCGTGCTCGTCGCTCTCAGTGGCGGGGCCGACTCCGTTTGCCTGCTGCTAATGCTGCGTGAACTTGGCTTCGACGTCGAATGCGCCCACTGCAACTTCCATCTGCGCGGTGAAGAAAGTCAGCGCGACGAGAACTTTGTCCGTACTTTGTGCCAACACCTTCATGTGACGCTGCACACACAAGATTTCGAAACCAAGGCATTTGCCGACAAACAACACATCAGCATCGAGATGGCAGCCAGACAGCAACGCTACGGCTGGTTCGCCAGGCTGCTGAAAGAGCGTAATCTTACGGATGTCTGTGTGGGTCATCATCGTGACGACAACGTGGAAACATTGCTTCTGAACCTCATCCGAGGCACAGGCCTGAAGGGATTATGCGGGATGAAGCCACGTCAGGGAAACGTTGTACGCCCACTGCTTTGTCTGTCGAAAGCCGAAATCCTGGATTATCTGAAAAAGAAAGGGCAAACTTACGTCACAGATTCATCCAACCTGAACGACGATGTGGCGCGTAACAAGGTGCGACTCGACATTCTTCCCCTGCTGCGTCAAATCAATCCTGCTGCCGATGCGAATATGCTGATCTGTATCGACAATCTCAATGAGGCAGAGAAGATGTACCAATACTGTGTCGATGAATTCTGCTCAGCAGCCCTCGACGGACCGTCCGAACTGGACATTGCCACCATCCTGCGTGCTCCTTCTCCACGCTCAATCCTTCACGAACTGCTCAGCCCGTTTGGCTTCAATCGCACTCAGATAAAAGACATCTTTCACAGCATCCATACGACAGGCAAGCGTTTCACATCGCCTACCCACCGCCTTGTGGTCAATCGCGACCAACTCGTCATTGAAGAGAGTCACACCCAACAGACTACCGATTTGCACTTCTCCACCCTGCCCTATACTACCGATTTTACATTTGAGAAGAACGTGGACATCGCCTATTTCGATGCCGACCTATTGGAAAACAAACATCTTAGTATCAGAACAGTACAGACAGGTGACCGCTTCCGTCCTTTCGGCATGAAAGGCACAAAATTGGTGAGCGACCTGCTCACAGACCTCAAGCTCTCCCTCTTTGAGAAAGAGCAGCAACAAGTGCTCTGTGCCGACGACGAAATCATTTGGGTTATCGGACGCAGAAGTTCAGAAAAATATAAGGTGACGGCGGCTACGCAGAAGGTGTTGAAAGTCTGCTCTGCATTTCCTCCCACTGCTCCTTAGCCAACTGCTGCATATCGACCACCTCGTCGCTCTCATCGACGATTTCGAAGCCAAGCATGGTTTCAATGACATCCTCCAGCGTGACGATGCCTCGGCATGAGCCGTATTCATCGATGATGACGCAGATGTGCTCCTTCTTCTCCAGCAGTTTCTCCCAGATGGTGGAGACCGATTCGTTTTCGTTGAACGAGAGGATGGGACGTTCCAGATCTTTCAGTTTCACATTGAAACGGTCCTCAGCCAGTTTTTCAAGAATTTCCTGCTTCAATACATACCCTGTCACATAATCGTCGTTCTCCTCCTCGTAGAGTGGAATGCGGCTGAACTTGGCGAAGTCATCCGAATTATAGAAATCGCGGATGGTCTGCGACGACTCAGCCATAGTAACCACCGACGAAGGAGTCATGATGTCGTGCGCCTTGACATCATCCAGTTTCAGCAGATTCTGAATCATCTTGTTTTCCTGCTTTTCCAGCACACCTTCCTCGGCAGCAGTGGTCGAAAGTGCCACCACATCCTCACGGCTGACACTCACCTGTTCGCTGCCATCCGAGATGCGGTGTGTCAATCGCTCCAGAATCCACACGACAGGCAGCGTGACGTAGATCATGGCCTGAATAATGCCCGAGGCTGGAATGGCCAGCCGACGCCAATAGTTCGAGCCGATGGTCTTAGGAATGATTTCGGAGAAAACGAGAATGCAGAACGTGAAAAGTCCGCTGACGACACCCACGCCCGTGCTGTCGAACAGACGTGCCGCCTCACTGCCGACGAGCGAAGCGCCCACCGTATTGGCAATTGTATTGACAACGAGGATGGCAGAAATCGGTCGGTCGATGTCGGTCTTCAGACGCTTCAAGCGCTCATGGCCCTTCACCCCTTGTTGTTCGAGCGTATTCACAAAGGAGAGCGGCGTCGAGAGCAACGTCGATTCAAGTACAGAACACAGCGACGACACGATGAGTGCCAGCAGCATGTATGTAATCAGAAGGGAGAGATTGCCTTGCGGATAAAAAGCGGCAAGGGTTTCATAAATCAAGTTCGGAACAGCAGTCAGCGGTTCCGCCGGATAAGGGTCTGTATCCATTCAAAAACAAAAAAAATTGGTTTCTGTGTGCAAAGTTACGAATAAGTGAGAGAATTACCAAATTTATTTGAGTATTTCATAATGAGAGTCACTTCGGATAAGTTTGAGTGAGAGAAAATTCAAATAAATTTGCTATTTCACTCGCTTAATCGTACCTTTGACTGCGTCGAAGATACTCACGCTCGGAAAAAAGCAAATAAATTTGCTATTTCACTCGCTTAATCGTACCTTTGCAGACAATATGAAGCGAATCTTATTAGCAGCCGTAGTGCTGGCGATGGTACTGGACACATGTGCCCAGACACATGACGAGTGGGAGGAGCCTGTGTTTCCCTTGCGTGAGGTGCGTGCAGTGTGGGTAGCCACAATCAAGGGGCTCGACTGGCCACGCACGAAAGCGACAGATGCGTACAGCATCGACCGGCAGAAACGCGAACTGACAACCCTCCTCGACCAACTGCAATTTGCCAATATCAACGCCGTGGTACTCCAAACCCGTTTGCGTGGTACGGTCATCTATCCTTCGGACATCGAGCCGTGGGACGAGTGCCTGACAGGTCGCTACGGTTCCAACCCTGGCTACGACCCTCTGGCGTTTGCCGTCGAGGAGTGCCATCGGCGTGGCATGGAACTGCACGCATGGATTGTCAGCATTCCGCTTGGAACGGTACAGAAGCAGCGTGCCTTCGGACAAGAAAGCATCACACGCCGACATCCTGAACTCTGTAAACAGACGGGGCAGGACTTTTTCATGAAGCCTGCCGGAGCGGGAACGGCTGATTACATCGCCTCGCTCTGCCGTGAGATTGCCTCGAAATACGACATCGACGGTATCTCGCTCGACTACATCCGCTATCCCGAATATACGTATGGCTACAAGGACGGCTGCACGGCGAGTGAAAAACGGGAGAACATCACTCGTATCGTCCGTCGCGTGCATGAGGAGGTGAAGGCTGTGAAGCCTTGGGTCAAACTATCTTCGTCGCCGATCGGGAAGTATGCCGACCTGTCCCGCTACAGCGCAGGCGGCTGGAACTGCTACAACGGCGTCTATCAAGACCCGCAGGCATGGCTGCGCGAAGGTATCCAAGACATGCTCTTCCCGATGATGTACTTCCAAGGCAACAACTTTTATCCCTTTCTCTACGACTGGCTCGAACACGCATACGGTCATCCTGTCGCACCGGGTCTGGGCATCTACTTTCTCGACCCTCATGAAGGACAATGGACGCTCGACGAGGTACGGGCACAGATGCATACGGCACGGAATTCGGGCATCGGCGGCATGATTTTCTATCGCAGCGATTTCCTGACTCGTAATTGCAAAGGCATCTACAACACGGTCTGCAAGGAGTTTTTTCCTTACCCTGCCCTCATGCCACGCATGACCTGGCAAGGCGACACGCTGCCACCTGCACCGCCTCGCAACCTGTTGCGCTTGGGCAACTTCCTGATGTGGGAAAAGACATACGGTCAGAACGTGACTTACAACCTCTACGGGTCGGACACATGGCCCGTCGATACAGGACGTGCTGAAAATCTGCTCCGCATCGGTTTGCGCGACACGGTGCTCATGCTTGAAGGCCGACTGGCTGAGAGACGTTATGTGGCTGTGTGTGCCATGGACCGCTTCGGCAACCAGAGTGAAGCCGTTCAGGAGAAGGTAATGGAAAGCCGTCCCGACTGGAGAAATGCCTGGAACCCGCTGTCGCGCATCGGAGACAACGGCAAACGCATGGACGACCGCAGCAAGTGGTTCAAGTCCTCAAAATGGAAACGGTTGAAGTCTGTTCCCAACAAAAACCTCAAAAAGCCCAGATTCTTTCTCTGAAGGCACTGCTCATAGGTAGCACCCTCTTCTACGATACGACTGATCAGCATCAGTTTCTCATACAATCGCATGGCAGCAATGCCCATATTCATTCGTAAGTTCATCTCGACACAGGGATGGACTTTTCTTTTGCCGTCGGCTTCCACCACCATGAGGTCGATGCCGACATAGCCTCGATAGCGTCCAGAAAGGTAGTGTCGGAGCAACTGGCAATGCGTGTCTGCAATGGGTGTCACGTCAGAACCAAGCAGCGCAGTGATGCGTGCCTTCAAATTTGGCTGACTATCGACGACATTGCCTCCATAACGTCCCTCCGTCGAAGCCTCGAACACGGAATAGCCTAAAAAGACGATTGTCCCGTCGGGCTTCACCTCATATTCCAGTGCAAAGTCGAGCACTTTCTTGTAGAAACGATCGATGAGCACTCCGCCGTGTTTGGCTATCAAGCGTAACACCTGCGCCTCGAAGTTAGCATCGTTCAGTCGTCCGACCACATTGCCACGGCCACTACTGGAAAAAGGGATTTTCGCAATCACCGTCTCGTCGGCTGGTGTCTCCACCTCCTCCAACGACCGAACAAAGCGCATGGCATGGCCGACCAGACTGTCAGAGACGATTTGGGCCAAGAAATCTTGCAGATATCCAGCAGCAAAGGAACGATGCGCAAATTGACGCCAAAGTGCCAATTCGTCGTCGGTGGGCATCGTCTCAACGGGGACGCCTTTCCTTCTCAACTGCTCGCGTACAGACAGGTTCCATCCCCAGACATCCACAGCCTCGTCGTCTTCTTGCCATATCAGCGGCAGAAGTGCCAAGTCGTGTTCCATCTGCTGAATGCGTCGTGGAGGAACATAGCCAGGACGATTGGCAGCCAATGCCATTTCGTGGGAACAGTTGAAGACAAACATGGCATACGTTTAGTTGCGTTTACGAAGGAGTGTCTTCTTGCGGATTGGATTGTTCTCTATAAAGTCTTCTGAACGCAAATACATGTTATTGAAGTACTCCACAATCGAATTACGGGCACTTTCACCGACGTCCATCACCCCCTCGTCGTTCGGACAAATGCACAGCAGGCCTTTTGACACAATGCTCACATCGACTGTCTCGCCCGACTCGGCAGGGTCGCCATCGTAGTGAATCACACCTGGTTTGCTACGCTTGATGACCAGATGTTTGCAACGGAAAGTACGGATGTGCGGGCTGTCTTCAATCAACCCGTTGAACAGAAGAATAGCCAATTGAGGGGCTTCGAGCACTGTGAACGGCTCAACAATCGTCACATCCATCACACCGTCGCGGACTGAAGCCTGTGGCGCGATGTAGGCGTTATTGCCATATTGCGATGCATTGGCACAAGCAATCAGCAGCGCCTTGTATGTAGCGTGTTGCGCGTTCTCGTCCTCCACATCCAGTTCGTAGGTCTCAGGAGAATAGCGCAAAGCCGAACGCAAAACATTCTCCACATACGTCGATGGGCCACGTTTGCCCGCCTCGGCAAACTTCTGCGAGATAAACGCATCGAATCCCACACCACATGTGCAGAAAAACGGATGCAGATTGATGAGCCCATAGTCGATGCTGAGCGGTTCGGCCTCGTTGATGAGTTTGATGGCCCGAATCGCATCCAAAGGAATGTGCAAATGACGGGCAAGACCATTTCCACTGCCACAAGGAATGATGGCCAATGCGGTTTCAGTATGCACCAACGCACGAGCCGTCTCATTCACCGTACCGTCACCACCGATAGCACACACAATATCGGCACCCTCGTTGGCAGCAGCACGAGCAATCTCTGTCGCATGTCCTGCATATTCCGTTTGAATGATGCTGTATTCAAACTTCTTCTGGTCAAGCAGACGGTCAATCTGTCGGAGGACACTGCGCTTATTGGCTGTACCCGAAATCGGATTTACTATAAAAACAATCTTCTTCATGTTACTGCTTTGTCAAAAAAATACGATGGTCGATGCACGCAGGCAGTTCATTCTCGTAGTGCGTCACCATCACCAGCGTCTTGCTGCCACGCCGGCAGAATGCCTCTATCACGTCTTTCACCAGCCGACGATTCCGCATATCCAACCCGTGCATCGGTTCATCCAGTATCAGCAGCGAAGGGTCCTTGACGAAGGCACGAGCCAGCAGAACAAGCCGTTGTTCACCGCTCGATAATTTCAAAAATGATGTATCGCGGTGCTGCTGAATGCCGAACACATCCATCCAGAACACACAGACAGGCATCTGCTCCGCTTTCGGACGCTTGTACAAACCCACTGCATCGCTCAGTCCAGATGCAACGACCTCGACAGCAGGGACATCCTTTAGGTAGGCACGGTGAAGTTCAGGAGAAACATAGCCAATGTGACGCTTGATGTCCCAAATGCTTTCACCCCTGCCACGGCGATAGCCAAAGAGTTCAACGTCGTTGGCATAAGCCTGGGGATTGTCAGCGCAGACGATGCTCAGCAACGTCGATTTACCGCTACCGTTCTCACCGCTCAACGCCCAGTGTTCACCATTCATCACTGTCCAGTTCAGCCCTTTCAGAATCGTGCGGTCACCATAACGTATCTGCACATCATGCATGTCAATCATGCGCCGCAGGCCTTGCGGCAGTACGGCAAAATCGTCCTCACGCAAAGGCAACGACAGAATGGCCGATTCTTTCTCTAGCAAGAGCACGTGAGCAGGCACTTCCAGCCCTTGCCAGTCATTTCGAGGCATCTTGGGCAACACCACACCCTTTCTCACTTCCACCACGTGCGTCACGAAGTCCGGCATGTCGTCGGTCTTTGAGAGTATCAGCACGAGTAACAAATGCCTTGTACGAACGACCTCACCCAGCAAAGTGCAGAAATACTGGCGGGCCGACACGTCAAGTCCGATGAAAGGATTGTCGAGGAAGAGCACACGGGGCTCCTGTTCCAGAATTTTGTTCAGCAAACGCCTGCGCATCTCACCACTCGAAAGCACCCGCACATCCTTGTCTGCCTGTTCGTCCAGGTCCCACTGATTCCAGCGCTGCTGATGATAATAGGTGCCGTCGCTCGTTCCGAAGCAGTCACGAAACGTCAGGAGTTTCACGTTGTCGCACACCAAAGACAGTTCACTCGGCCGGAAGTCATACTGCACCTCCTCGCCCAGCAGCGGATGGCGGCTCGTCAGCATGTCCACAAGCATTGACTTGCCACTGCCGTTCTCGCCAACGATGGCCACACACTCTCCGTCCAGCAGCGAAAGCGTCACAGGCTCCTTTAACCGATAGAGCGGATGGCGAGCAATACCCTCGTGTATTTCAATAACCTTCTGCATTCTGTCTTGCAAAGGTACGATTAAGTGAGCGGAATACAAAACGAAAGGCCAAGTTTTTCGTTTTTATTCCCGAACGTGGGCAATTGCGCGTTCGCGTTCAAGCAATTGGGGCAAAGCCAAAGGTACGATTAAGCGAGTACAATTCCAAACTTTGGAGCAGCGAGAGCAAAAAAACAAATAATTTGTTGTTTTTGCCGAGCCGTGACGAAAATGTCTTATGACAATTGATTGGGGGATTTCCCTTATGCTTTTGTACCAAAGTGTCCTCGCCGTACTGGTACAACTGTTTCACTGCGGTGGAACAAAAATTTCACTGCACCGATACAAAAGTACCACCGCAGTGAAACTAAAGTTCCACTGCGGTGGTACAAACACCCCACGGCGTATTGTCTTTCAGCCTGCAACAAAATTGAAAATTGAAAGTTGAAAACACGGATTCGACGGGTTATTATTTTTGCCAGCAAACCGAACTCACGTATTATATACATATTTTGATATACAAACAGGCAGGAAGCATAGTGTCTTCCTGCCCGTCTGTCGAGTTAAGGTTTACGTTGGGTCTGTACAAAGAAATAGTTAAGGTAGGTGTGATGCAATATATATATGTTTAGAAACTGAATCCAAGCGTTGCCAGGAGTTGGCTGCGGTTGTTCTTCACACTTGTGGGAGCAAATGAGTAGTATTTGCCAGCATCGGTATAGTCGCCATCGAAAGCGTAGAAGTCGCCCTTCTGAGCCTGATACTGATAGGCTACGTCAAAGTATCCTCCCTTGAAGCGGTAGCCAAAGCCCAGCGTCACGCGGTGGAGGTCTTTCCAGTTGATGTACGCGGTCTCAGTGGCATACGTGTCGTACCAGGCATCAAGCATACGGAAGGCTGTGCTCTTGATGGGAGATGACACGAAGTTGTAGCCAACACGAAGTGAAAACTCGGGGACAATCTTACACTCTATTCCGACCTTCAATGTGTGCTGAGCCTTCAGCGACGACTTGATTTTTTCATTCACGTAGGTAAAATAGGGTGCGCGGTCCCACTTCTCGGTAAAGTAGCGTGCAGTAGAAGGGTCGGTGAGTTCGTATTCAAGCCCGAAGGCAAGATCCTTACCGATGGTGTGTCCAAGGCTCAGACCGAATTTCCACGGCGTACGATAGGAGTAGCGGAAAGGATCGTATTGCAGATTGGGGGATTGATAATTGTTGCCCTTATCGACAAAGTTCCATCCGTTCACGTCGTCCATACTGTACCATATTGGGGTGTGAACAGTGATGCCGAAGCGGAAGGGTGAATCTTCGATGGGACGACAGATAAAGCCAAACTTAATATCAAATCCGTCGGCCTTCGAGTCGTACCAGTTCACGACATCATAGTATCGCCCGCCTGTACTCGTTTCTGCGTAGAAACTTTGACGCTTGTAGTTCTGGCTGTAAACGCCGAGCGAGAGGCCCCAGAAGTACTGATTGCTGACATTGAACGAGAGGTTGAAGTCAAACTGTGAGTTGCTTCCGTAGGTAGCACGCTGGTAGGCAGCACTCTGGGCTGGAATGCCTACGTATGTGTCGTTCACGGCATCGTAGCCAACGACGCCGTCGTTATTGCAGACACCTGCACTCGTAAAGGTTGGGGTGAAGTATGCTGCCATTTCAGGCCATTCCTCATTCTTGAAACCTTGATTCTGCGCCTGATTGGCCATATCGGCTATCTGCCACGTCTGCGAGAAGTTGCCTGCATCGAGTCCGCCAACGTTGGCAACATTAAAGTTGCCGAGGTGGTTGCGCTTCTTCATGTAGTTGATACCGAAGTTGAGGTACTGCAATCCTCGTCCGCTGGCATCGCTCTGGTCCATGGTAAAGACAATGCCAGCCTGGTCGAACGACATACGCGAGGCGTCGTGTCCGAGTTGACCTTTCTCGTCCGTGAAAACACCTCCAAGTGTCAAAGCAATTTCATTGTGACGGAAGAGTGCTGTACCAGCAGGGTTTGTTCCCATCGTGGTGATGTCTCCTCCGAGCGCACTGAGCGCACCGCCCATACCGACGTAGCGTGCCGTACCGTTGAGGTCGCTGCTGCCGAGGTCAACAGACTCGTATGTATCCTGTGCCGAAGTCATGCCTGCACAGAGGCTCAGGGCCATGAAATATATGATTCTTTTCATTGTTTCGTGAGTTGAATTTTACATCATACTTTTTATCTTACTTTTTCCTTTTTGTATCTGCCATTGACGGATTTTTATCTGCGGCCGCCGCCACGGCTACCACCGCCGCCTCCGCCGAAACCGCCACCGCCACCGCGACTACCGCCTCCGCCGAAACTGCCTCCGCCGCGACTGCCACCGATGCTGCCTCCGCCATAACTTCCGCTGCTGCGCGAGGGTGCACTGTAACTGCTTGAGCGTGAAGGTGTGGAAACACTGCGACTCGGTGCTGTACCTGTCGAGCGCGTGCTGCTCGGACGCGAATAGTTCTGGTCAGAACGTCCACTGCTACGTGAGCGGTCGTAGGACGACGTAGTACGCGAACGTGTGTTGTAGTCAGACGTCGTTGAGCGTGTGTAGTCGGACGATGTGCTACGTGTCACACCGCGTTGATTGATGCTGTTGCGAGCGATGCCACGTGTCTCGTTGACGGAATTGCGCACGCTGGTGCGTCCTGAACGGTCGGTAATGGCACTGCCTCCGCGTGTGGCATTGAAGGTGCGTCCGCCGTTGGCCAACGAACCTGTGCGGATTCGGCTACCGCTGTCAAAACGGTTGGGAACCGCTCCGTGTTGATAACGATTGTAATGTCCGCCCCAGCCACTGTACCAACCGTAACTGTGATGCCAGCCAGGGCCCCATCCCCAGTAACTCCAGTGATAGGGATGATGCCATCCCCACAGTGGGCCGTACCAACTGCTCCACGGGCCCCACGACCAGCCGTAACTCCAGCCATAGTGCCAGAAGAAGGGGTCGTAATAGAACGGATCATAAAGGTAGTCGTATGCACCCCACGTATAAACAAGGTCCCAGTAGTAAGGGCTACTCAGGGCTATGCCGATGCGGGGGCTGCGGAAACGCAGGATGCGACGGCTGTAATAGTAGTCCTCGTCATTACGGTAGCCATCGTCCTCGGCTTCTTCAGCCTCGTCGTAGCCACCACCCGTCTGATACGAACCGTCATAGCCGGCTGTACGGCGGTTGTATTCGTCGTCGTCGCGGCTGTTCTGGTTATAGACTTCAATGGTCGGATTGTCGGCAACTATCGTCACCGTTCCTGGTCCCACATTGACCGGACGCTGAGTCTGCTGCTTCTTCCTGGGCGTGAAGTACATATCGTCATCGTCCTGTGCGAATACAAAGGCTGGCAGCACCAGCAACATTGTCAGAAATAACCATCTGTTCATAGCAATCGAGTTTTTAAGTGTGAATGTATATCTGTCTTTTGACGCTGCAAAATTACGACCATTTTGCTACGTCCGAAATGGTTTTTCCCTAAACAGGGATAGGAAAACCCCTAAACGCTCACTATCTGTCACGAGTCCATACTGTTGAACTCTCCATTTAATACTCTTTGAACAGGATTTAAGGATTGATAAGATTAAGAGAAATCCTCATAATCCCCATAATCCTGTGAGTTATCCATACTGCACCACGGATTCGCCAGAGTTATTCTGCCTGATTTTCGGCCTCGCGCTGCGCCTTCTTCTCAGCACGTTGCTGACGGCGCTGCTCACGCTTCTCGGCGCGCTGCTGCCGACGTTCCGCCTTTTCCTCCCGACGCTGATCACGTCGGTCGGCCTTTTCCCGACGGTGTTGCTCTTTCTGTTCTTCTTTAGCCTGGCGGTCCTCTTCCGACAAACCGTGAATCTTCAGTTTCGGGCGCACCTTCATCTGACGGATGCTGTCGGTACTGGTCATCACGAAGTTGCACCATACATCGACATGGCGCCCACGTTGCATGACCGTTCCGTTGGCATTGGCCCCATCGCTCTCTATGTCAACGTCCAGATTATGAAGCGTGACTTTCTTGTACGAACACTCGCTGACCGTTCCGCGAACACTTCCTATAGGCAGTTTCCCACCATACTTACGGCGCATCTGTGCCGTACGCTGTTTGCTGATGTCAATCTTAAAGTCAGCATTGAAACTAACAGGTCCAAGTGCCTCAACCGTAAAGAGTTGTGCAAGCCGAAATCCAGTCGTCTTGGCAGAACCAGTGAGATAGTGGTTCTGTCCGTCGAGTGCAAAGTTAAAGTGCAGATTGCCCTCCTGCGTAGTCAACGTACCACGGAACTCCTCACGCCGCCACAACACACGGAAGTCGCCTGTATAGCCTATCGTACCCAGTGCATCAAACTGCTTCATCATCAGTTTGTTCACCTTGAACTGATTCAGAATTTCCTCCTTCATTTTCCCCTTTGCCACCATCTTGCTGACGTGAAACCGAACGACCATGTCACGTCCGTTGTCGAGATGGTCAATCTGACCATTGGCAAGGATGTTGAGCCGCTGGTCGGCAGTGTTCACACGCACGTTGCGGAAGGTTATGTCCGTGTTGGTTCCGTTCATCTCCGCCGTCAGTTCCAGCGGCATCGCAAACTTGCTGAGCGCAGGCGAGAACAGTTGCGAGATGTCCTGCAGGACGACATGTCCGCTGATGGGCGAAGTGTGATACTGCAACGGGCGCTCCACAGTCGTGTCAGGCAACAGAATGAGCACGCTGTCGATGCTGAGCTTCGTCGAACGCTGTTGCAAAAAGACATCCGTAAGCCGCAACTGCTTCTGACGATAAACCAGCCCGCAGCGCAGGTCACGCAAGTCGATGCCCGAGACAGAATCGGTTGCCGTCGTGTGCAGCAAAACGGCACACACGCTGTCGGCACCGACATGCTGCAACTCACACTCCATGTTCGCCCACACATCCAGATGCCCTGCATCGAACGCTCCACGGTTGGGCTTACCCACGTTCTTTCGAGGTAAATCGTTGTCACGGACAAAATGCACACCTTCCAGCGAAAGATGCTTAGGCCTTCCGTCAGCAAAATCCACTGACTGTACCTGTAACTGCTGACGGACAGGACCCTTCTTCGTCATCGACACCCACTGCGCCTGCAAGCCGTTCAGCACAGCCATATAGCCCTGCCGACGCTGACGCACGGTCAGATGGCTGAACGAAGCCTCTTGGTCGTTATAAAAAACATGAATGCGATGAAGAGACAACTGCTTCACATCGAAGGTCAATTTTTTACCTTTCGAGTCATTCGCCGTATCCCGACGGTCTGTCGAATCCTTACGGAATGCGTCGATAACAAACTGATAGTTGGCCGTTTCCTCCTT
>JAIKWU010000030.1 GCA_024684455.1 Bacteroidaceae bacterium
GAAGGAGACGGGCGACCTGAGCGTGTGGAAAGGCATCGCACAGGATGCGCTCATCATGAATACGGACGACTTGCTCTGTGTGGGTGCCGTCGATAACATCCTCGTCAGCAGCACGATAGGACGCAACAAGATGCTCGTGCCTGGCGAAGTGATTTCAGCCATCATCAACGGTACCGACGAACTGCTCCAACAACTCCGCGACATGGGCATCGGCATCTATGCGACAGGTGGCGAGACGGCAGACGTAGGTGACCTCGTGCGCACCATCATCGTCGATTCGACCGTCACGTGCCGAATGCGTCGTAGCGATGTTATTGACAATGCGAACATCCGTCCAGGAGACGTCATTGTAGGGCTTTCGTCAACAGGACAGGCCACGTATGAGACAGCCTACAACGGCGGTATGGGTTCGAACGGACTGACGAGTGCACGTCATGACATGTTCGGCAAGTATCTGGCGATGAAATACCCCGAGAGTTTCGACCACAACGTACCGCAGGAACTCGTCTATAGCGGCAGTTATGCCTTGCAGGACAAGGTCGAAGGCGCACCAGTCTCGGCAGGAAAACTCGTGCTCTCCCCCACCCGAACGTATGCGCCCGTGGTCAGGAAGATGCTCGACGAAGGCCTGCGTCTCATGATCCACGGCATGGTACATTGTACGGGAGGCGCTCAGACAAAGGTGCTGCATTTTGTCGGTGACAACTGTCGTGTGGTGAAGGACAACATGTTCCCCATTCCACCACTCTTCAAAGCAATCAAGGAGCAGAGCGGCACCGACTGGGCTGAGATGTACCGCGTCTTCAACATGGGCCATCGCCTCGAAGTCTATCTTGCTCCCGAACATGCCCAGAAGGTCATCGACATCAGCCGCTCGTTCAACATCGAAGCGCAAATCGTCGGACATATCGAAGAAGGACAAAAATCACTTACCATCAAATCCGAATACGGAGAGTTTAACTACTGAGTTTTTTACACGTCAATCTTCGTCAATCTTATCATCAATCTCATTCAATACTTGACTATTAATTCTAAATAATTGACGGTTAGATTTACGAAGATTGACGTGTTAAATAAATACTTAATCGTTTTAACGGAGAGTTTAACTACTGAGTTTTTTACATGTCAATCTTATCATCAATCTCTTTCAATAGACAATGTTGAACTTTGAAGAATACAAGCAAGTTGTTTATGATATCATTGGAGCATCCATGGATGTTTACAATGAGTTGGGATTTGGTCTTCGCGAATCGGTGTACCAAGAAGCCCTGGAGATTGAACTAAAAGAAAGAGGAATTCTTTGTGAACGAGAAAAATGTGTCCACATCTATTATAAACAACAAGAACTGAAACAGTTTTATAAGTTGGACATGCTGGTTAACGGAAACATCATAGTTGAATTAAAGTCAGCATTAGAACTCTCTGCCGACCATCGTTCACAATTGTTTAACTATATGCGTTTGACCCATATGCCAGTTGGACTTCTCATCAACTTTGGCGACATGGACAATCTTCAAGGAGAACGCTACGTTCGTGATTCTTTGAATTATTGCCATAGAGTTGACAAGAACATGCATATACTTGATTATTAATTCTAAAAAATTGACGATTAGATTTACGAAGATTGACGTGTAAAAGAATAATTATTCAATCGTTTTATGGAAATACTGGAAAAACTGGAGGGGCTCGTGCCTCGATTTGAAGAAATCAGCACACTCATAACCGACCCCAACGTCATTGCCGACCAGAAGCGTTATGTGCAACTGACAAAGGAATACAAGAACTTGGAGGACATCATGAAAGCCCGCCAAGAATACATCAACGCCGTCAAAGGCTTGGAAGAAGCCAAGGAAATGCTTTCACTGGAAGACGACCCTGAGATGAAGGAAATGGCCCGTGAAGAAGCAGCAGCCTGCGAGCAGCGCATTCCTCAGTTGGAGGAAGCAATCAAACTCCTGCTCATTCCTGCCGACCCCGAAGACGGCAAGAACGTCGTCATGGAAATCCGTGGCGGCACAGGCGGCGACGAGGCTGCCCTCTTTGCCGGCGACCTCTTCCGCATGTACTCGAAGTATTGCGAAATCAAAGGCTGGAAAGTCACGATTTCGAGTTTCAGCGAAGGGGCTGCAGGTGGCTACAAGGAAATCATCTTCAACGTCACAGGCGAAGGAGTCTATGGCATCCTCAAATACGAATCGGGCGTACATCGCGTACAACGTGTTCCCGTAACTGAAACGCAAGGACGTGTCCATACGAGTGCTGCGACCGTGGCTGTGCTGCCCGAGGCAGAGCCCTTTGATGTTCAAATCAACGAAGGCGAAATCAAGTGGGACACCTTCCGCTCGAGTGGTGCTGGCGGTCAGAACGTGAACAAGGTCGAGAGTGGTGTCCGTGCCCGCTACGTCTGGACCAATCCCAATACAGGAGAGAAAGAGGAAATCCTCGTCGAATGTACCGAGACACGTGACCAGCCGAAGAACAAGGAACGTGCACTCGCACGTCTGCGCACCCGCATCTACGACCGTGAGCATCAGAAGTACATCGACGACATCGCTTCACGCCGTAAGACGATGGTATCGACAGGCGACCGTTCTGCCAAAATCCGTACCTACAACTATCCGCAGGGCCGCATCACCGACCACCGCATCAACTACACCATCTACAACCTCGCCGCCTTCATGGACGGCGACATACAGGACTGCATCGACCACCTCATCGTGGCAGAGAATGCAGAACGAATGAAAGAAGCACAACTATGAAACTGACCTCCGCCATCGTCACAGCCTTTCAGAACAGCGTGAAGCGTTTTCCGCTGCCATCTGCCTTTGTCATC
Organism: Bacteroidaceae bacterium; assembly: GCA_024684455.1. Lineage (GTDB taxonomy): Bacteria > Bacteroidota > Bacteroidia > Bacteroidales > Bacteroidaceae > UBA3839. Next base: position 2,834 of record JAIKWU010000030.1, read on the forward strand.
ATCCTGACACTCGTGCTCATCATCAAGATTTATGACAACAGTACGATAGCGGACCGCACGTTCTTCACCCTGTGCTACTACTTCTCCGTCGGTTTTCTGCTGACGCTGACGCTCCGACTTTGGGAAGAAGAAAACGTCAAGCGTGCCACAGCCCGTATCGTCCATGTGATAGCACACGTCCTGCTGGTCGCCGATGCGATTTATCTCTACAACGTCTTCACGGAAACGGGCAGTTGGGAGTTGGTTGTGGCCCATGGCTCAGCCATCTTTGCCCTGTTCATCTCCCTGTTCTTCCTTTCGTTCTGGCGTGAGAAAGACAACATCGTGTCGTGGAACTTTACCCTGCAACTCATCCTGAACGCCTGTCTCTGCGTCCTCATCGGACACGTCATGATGGCAGGCATGAGTTTGCTGACTGCATCGCTCGACCTGCTGTTTGGGCTTCACGTTCGTACCGAATGGTACGTCATCATCGAATGCCTCTTCGGTCTGTTGCTGTCGGCCTTGCTCTTTCTCGGACGCATCCCCCAGGGAGCAAAGAAACACGACCACGAACCGCTCGATTCCAGTTTTCTCAACGCCGTCATGCGCTTCCTCTTTCTGCCGCTCGTCTGTCTGTACATCCTTGTTCTCTACATCTATGCAGGCAAGATTCTACTGACGTGGGAACTCCCCAACGGATGGGTGTCGTGGCTGGTTTGTGCCTCGATGGCGGGATGTATCGTGATAGAGTTCGGACTCTATCCCGTACGCAAGTTGCACGACAAACGCTCTGACCATCTCATCGCCCGCTGGCTCCCAGTCGTCATTCTGCCCCTGCTGTTGCTGATGAGCGTCGGCATCATGCGCCGTCTGAGCGACTATGGCATCACCGTCAACCGTCTGTACTTGCTGACCCTGAACCTCTGGTTCTACTTCGTCTGCATCACCCTCTTTGTGACGAAGGCACGCCGCATCAACTGGATTACCATCTCGTTCACGCTCATCTTCCTGCTCACGTCGGCGCTGCCCATCAACTACATCTCCCTCACGCGCCGTCACATGATGAGCAGCATCGAACGCATACTGGAAGGACATAAACTTCCGCTCAATGCCTCTCAGTTCGATACGCTCATGCAGACCCTCCCCGACGACGACGGCCAGCGTCTGTGCATCCGTCTCGACTATATGCGGCAGACGTTCGGCCATCAGAGCACCGATGCCTACATCACCGACGAGGAAAAGTACATTCCGCTAAACGTATACATCAACGACGTAGAAATCATGGAAGAGTTCTCCATCTTCTATAACAGTTATACAAAGGATGTCATCGACATTCCCGCAGGCTACACGAAGTTCCTGCAAAACACCTATTGTCCCGTTGTGGTCTATCCAGATGATAAGGACACCATGAAGGTGGTCGTGATGAGCGACGGCATGCCGGCCACTACGGTACTCGTCAGCCTTAGCCGCCTGAAAGAACATGAGCTCCAGATGGACGCTCCTATCTTCATGCCTTGCACGAACGACAGTTGCCTCTTTGCCGTCACCTCGTTCGACCTCCGACAAGTGAACAAAGATGAACGGCGCCTCGACGTCTGTGGCATACTATTTATAAAATAAAATCCGCCCCTCTACCCCCTCCCTATCGGGGAGGAGTCGGGAGAGAGGCCTTTAATTGTAAATTGTCAAATTGTAAATCCCAAAATGACCCGCCAACAACTCATCCGGCAGATTTTCACCAAGAAGTCGTTCCTGTGTGTCGGACTTGACACAGACATCAAGAAGATTCCGCAGCACCTGCTCACGGACGACGACCCCCTGTTTGCCTTCAACCGCGCCATCATCGACGCCACCGCACCCTATTGTGTCGCCTACAAGCCCAACCTGGCCTTCTACGAGGCACACGGCGTGCAAGGCTGGATTTCGTTCGAGCGGACCGTGAAGTATCTTCAGGAGCACTATCCCGACCATTTCATCATCGCCGACGCCAAACGCGGCGACATCGGCAACACCAGTGCCATGTATGCCCGCACGTTCTTCGAGCAGATGGACATCGACGCCCTCACCGTCGCCCCCTACATGGGAGAAGACAGCGTCACACCCTTCCTCAACTACCCCAACCATTGGGTCATCCTGCTGGCCCTGACCTCCAACAAGGGCAGCCAGGATTTCCAGACCCTCAAGACCCTCCCCCCTGCCCCTCCCGTAGAGGGAGGGGAGTATATACCCTCTCGACTGTTTGAGGAAGTGCTACTTAAAAGTCAGCAATGGGGCACACCCGACAACATGATGTACGTCGTCGGTGCCACGCAAGGCCGTATGTTCGCCGACATCCGCCGCATCGTCCCCCACCACTTCCTGCTCGTTCCAGGCATCGGTGCTCAAGGCGGCAGTCTGGAAGACGTCTGCCGCTATGGCATGACCTCCGAATGCGGACTGCTCGTCAACTCCAGCCGAGCCATCATCTATGCCGACACGACCGAACGCTTTGCCCAGGTCGCTGCCGAAAAAGCACGAGAGGTGCAACAGCAGATGCAACGATTGCTCAATAGTAAGATTACCCTGCAAAAAATTGTCAAATTGTAAATTGTCAAATTGTAATATCTCCGTAAATTGACGGTTAGATTTACGAAGATTGACGTGTAAAAGAATAATAAAAGTTCCATCTTTGTATCAAACACTAATGAAAGAAAACAATGAATAACGTATGGTATGAAAGACAACCATGACAACAAAAGACAACCCCTTCGTTAGCGAAAATCAGTTGTTGAAGTTGTTTTTGTTCTCGTTTATTAAACGAATTAAATTTAATAAATTTGGACAAAAATTGAACAATTTCCCGACGCAGTCGGCTAAAGCATTGTTTGCTCACGAAGAATAAACCGATCCTAATTTCATTCAGTCATTTTAACTATTACCCCCTCCCATGCGCCCTATGTCGATGGGTCGGCAGTTTCCCGCTCCTCTTCATCAACTTCACAAGCCGACTCGACACCCTCCCCTGGCCATGGGCCACCATACACAGTAGAGCCGCCAAGGAAAGCGCTGGGAATATCTACGCCAAGCACTTGGAGATTTCACGCCAAGCACTTGGAATTTTTACGCCAAGCACTTGGAGATTTCACGCCAAGCACTTGGCGTATTTTTTCCAAGTGCTGGAAACCGTCGGTGTAGCCGTTCGTTTCCATGGCTTTGCCGTGAATCCCGGCACGCAGAACGTCGGTGTGCATTTTTCACAACGGACAGGAGGTTTTTTTGCAGTTTTTTGATTATCTTTGCACAGATTTTGCAATTTCCCTAATCCGTAAAGAAAGAGATGAAGATTATCAACGACCCTGTCTTCGGGTTTATCCGCATTCCCGAAGGTCCGCTGCTGGACATCGTGAACCACCCTGCCTTCTTCCGTCTCTCGCGCATTAAGCAACTGGGACTGGCGAGCGTGGTCTATCCGGGTGCCCAGCACACGCGGTTCCAACACTCGCTCGGCGCCTACCACCTGATGACGCGCGCCACGGAGTCGCTGAAACGCAAGGGGCACTTCATCTTCGACTCGGAGGAGGAGGCGGTGCTGGCGGCCATCCTGCTGCACGACGTGGGGCACGGCCCGTTCTCGCACGTGCTGGAACACACGCTGACGGAGGGCATCAGCCACGAGGACGTCTCGCTGATGATCATGGAACGCATGAACGAGGAGATGAACGGGGCACTGACGCTGGCTATCAAGATTTTTAAGGGTGACTACCCGAAGCAGTTCCTCCACCAACTGATCTCGTCGCAACTCGACATGGACCGTCTGGACTACCTGCGCCGCGACTCATTCTTCACGGGCGTGACGGAGGGTAACATCGGGTCGGCTCGCATCATCGACATGCTGAACGTGGTCGATGACCATCTGGTGGTGGAGAAGAAGGGTATCTACTCGATTGAGAACTATCTGGTGACTCGCCGCCTGATGTACTGGCAGGTGTATCTGCACAAGACGGCCGTGGCTGCCGAACATGTGCTCATCAACGCGCTCAGACGTGCCAAGTGGCTCACGGCTCAGGGTGTGGAACTGTTCGCCTCGCCGGCGCTGAAGTTCTTCTTGGCAGGGACGTCGAACATCTCTGAGGAGGCTGGTTTCCTGGAGGCTTTCCTCGCCCTCGACGACAACGACATCTGGTGTGCCCTGAACGTGTGGCAGCACCACGACGACAAGGTGCTCGCGCTATTGGCTCACGACTTCATCAACCGCCGCATCTTCCGTGTGGAGGTGAGTGACGAACCGTTTCCCGAAGATTATGTGATCCAGAAAATCGAGAAGCAGGCACGGCACTTCGGGTTGTCGGATAGCGACGCTCACTATCTCGTGGCTCAGAAAGCGGTGGGCAAGGATATGTATAACCCGCTCGACGACCGCATCGAGATTCTGGAAAAGGACGGCAGCATCCACGACGTGACGGAGGTGAGCGACATGCTCAACATCGACACGCTCTCGAAACATGTACGCAAGTATTATCTCTGCACACAACGATTTTAACCCTCAAATTTTAGTAATATGAAACGAACAATTCTCTCCATTCTGGCTCTGGCCATGGCTGTCACGATGACGGCTCAATCGAAAGTGTATTTCACAAAAGACATCTCGCCCGAAGGTTTAGTAAAAATCTATAAAGCACTGGGTGTCAAGGCACACGGACGTGTGGCTGTGAAAATCTCGACTGGCGAAGGCGGCAACGAGCACTACCTGCGCCCTACCCTCATCCGCAACCTGGTCGAGGAGGTGAACGGCACGATCGTGGAGTGCTGCACGGCCTACGGCGGTACGCGTCAGGACAAGGGCAAGCACTGGCAGACCATCCACGAGCATGGCTTCGACAGCATCTTCGCCGTTGACATGATGGACGAACACGGCGACTTCCGCATCCCTGTGCAGGATCGCAAACATATCAAGTATGACATCGTGGGCGAACATCTGCCCTACTACGACTTCATGATCAACCTGGCTCACTTCAAGGGTCATGCGATGGGCGGCTTCGGCGGTGTGCTCAAGAACGCCAGCATCGGTTGTGCATCGACTCGCGGCAAGTGGTACATCCACTCGGCTGGCGAGAGCAGTGACCACTGGATCACGGCCGAGCAGGACAGTTTCCTCGAGTCGATGGCTGCGGCGGCGCAGGGCGTTCACAACTGGTTTGGCAAGGGCAACATCATCTACATCGACGTGATGAACAACCTGTCGGTCGATTGTGACTGCGACGGACATCCCGCCAAGCCCGAGATGAAGGACGTGGGCATCCTGGCATCGACCGACCCTGTCGCCCTCGACAAGGCCTGCCTGGACCTTGTGTTCAACCACAAGGCGACACCTGGCGACGACGAGAAACCCCTCATCCAGCGCATCAACCGCCAGCATGGCACCCACATCGTCGATTATGCCGAGCAAATCGGACTGGGCAGCCTGAAGTATAAACTCATCAACATCGACAAATAACTCCTTTTACACAAACACAACACACTCTGAGATGAAACTAACATTTTTTGTACTCGCCAGTCTTCTGACAGGCACGGCAGCCGCACAGACTGACAGCATCCACAGTCTGCCCAACGTGGTCATCACGGGCACACGCAACGCTGTAGATGTGCGCCATCTGCCCAACACCGTGACGGTCATCGACCGACAGACGCTCACCGAGAATGAGCAAGTGAACATCCTCCCCACCCTCTCACAACAGGTGCCAGGACTGTTCATTACCTCGCGTGGCATGATGGGCTACGGTGTGAGTGGCGGTGCTGCCGGCGGCATCAACCTGCGTGGCATCAGCGGCGGTGCGGGTCAGTTGCTCGTCCTCATCGACGGACATCCGCAGTATCAGGGCATCTACGGCCATCCTATCGCCGATGCCTACCAGACGCTGATGGCTGAGCGTGTCGAGGTGCTGCGTGGTCCAGCCTCCATGCTTTACGGTAGCAATGCGATGGGCGGCGTCATCAATATCGTGACCCGACAGGCAAAGCATGACGGCAGTCTGACCACCCTGAACCTCGGTGCAGGCTCCTACGGAACGGTCCAGACGGAAGTGGCCAACCAGATGCGTTGCGGACGTTTCTCCTCGACAGCCACTGCCCAATATAGCCGTACGGACAACCACCGTCCACGCATGGGATTTGAGCAGTATGGCGGCTACGTCAAACTGGGCTACGACCTGAACGAGCACTGGAACACCTACGTCGATGCTGATATCACACATTTCAACGCTTCCCACCCTGGCACGACGGACAAGCCGATGTGGAGTGCCGACCAATGGATTACGCGTGGTGCCGTCTCGGCTACATTGGAGAACCATTATGAACGTACGAGCGGCGGCATCAGCGTCTTCACCAACTTCGGACGTCACAAGATTGACGACGGCACTTCAGACATCACAAAACCCACGGACAAATACTTCCGTTCGAAAGACGCTCTGACAGGGTTCTCCATCTATCAGAGTGCACAACTCTTCGAAGGCAACCGTACCACCGTCGGCCTCGACTATCAGCACATTTACGGTCATGCTTACTATACCGACAAGGCGACAGGCGACGAAATCACCACGGGACAGGTAGCGAAGATGAAGCAGAGCGGACGTTCGCATCGCAATGAGGTGGCTGGCTACGTCGATTTCCGCCAAGACCTCGCGTCGTGGCTCACCGTCGATGCAGGTATTCGCCTGGACCACCACAGCATCAGCGGCACGGAGTGGGTTCCGCAGGGAGGTATCGTCGTCCGTCCTACTTATAACAGCGAACTCAAGGCGATGGTGAGCAAGGGATTCCGCAATCCGACCATGCGCGAACTTTATCTCTACCCGCCATCAAACACCGACCTGAAGCCTGAGCGACTGATGAACTACGAACTTTCATGGCGTCAGCGTCTGATGCAAAACCGCCTCACCTACGGCATTAACCTCTACTACATCAAGGGCGACAACATGATTCAGACAGTCGTCGTGGGCAGCGGCAAGAAGAACCTCAACACGGGTGCCATCGAGAACTGCGGAGCGGAAATTGAAGCCTCATACCGCATTGACCAGCACTGGTCGGTCAACACCAATCACGCCTTCCTGCACATGACAAAATGTGTCGCTGCCGCACCTGACTATGCAGGTTTTCTCGGCATCAACTACAACTATAATAAGTTTAGCGCAAACATTGGCGTTCAGCACGTTAACCGTCTCTACCTTGACCGCAACGATGACGGACAGACAGACGACACCGACACCTTTACGCTCGTCAATGCCACCCTCGGCTATCGCATCCTGCCGACACTGAAACTTTGGCTGCGTGGCGAAAACCTGCTGGCACAGCGCTACGAAATTAATGCCGGTTATCCCATGCCGAAGGCAACCTTCATGGGCGGCATTCAACTGCAATTCTAAACTTAATAAGGGAAGTTATAGGGAAGTTAAGCTCACTTCGTTCGCGAATTTATGGGGACGAATGATACAAACTATCGTCCCTATAACTCCTCCATAACTTCCTCTAAATAATAAATCTATGAACATCGGAGACAAAGCCCCCGAAGTGCTGGGGCGCGACGAAAACGGAAAAGAAATCCGTCTGAGCGACTTTGCCGGACGCAAACTCGTTCTTTACTTCTATCCCAAGGACAATACGAGCGGATGTACGGCCGAAGCCTGTTCGCTGCGTGACCGTCACCGCGACTTGCAGCAAGCAGGTTACGAAGTGGTCGGTGTGAGCAAGGACACGGCAGCCTCTCACCAGAAGTTCAAGGAGAAACACGAACTGCCCTTCCCGCTCATCGCCGACGTCGATCACACGCTGCTCGAAGCCATGGGTGCCTGGGGCGAAAAGAACATGTACGGCAAGAAAACGATGGGTACCATCCGTACGACCTTCATCATCGACGAGACAGGACACATCGAACGCATCTGGACAGGCAAGCAGGTGAAGACAAAGGAACACGCCGACCAGATTCTGGCAGAGTAAAGCAGAAACTATCAACAGATACAAGCAAACGAAAAGCGCAACATCATGGTGGATGTTGCGCTTTCTGCTTTTATTCTGTCTTTTTCCTTCGGTCCCACCATGCAAAGATACCGGCAAGAAGGGTTCCCGAGATGGAATGGTAGGCACAGGAGATGGCGCAGGGCACGACGCTGAGCGCTGCAAGAGGGTTTGCAGCAATAGCGGCAGTAGTGGCGAAAAAGTTGTTGGCAAGGACTGTGGCCATGCCTGCGTTCTGCATTCCGACTTCGATGCTGATGGTGCGGCGTTTGGCCGTGGAGAAACGACAAAGCGTACCGACACCATAACCTAACAAATAACCAAGCGTGTTGTGACTGAAAACAACAGCCATCGTGAGAAGGAACAGTTGCAAGCCGTTCTCGATGAGTTGAGGATGCACCTGATAGACCACTCCGCCGACAATGCAGCAGAGGCAGAGCACACTGACAGCAGGTGCAATGGATTTGATGCGTTCATAGACAGGACGGCGACCGAGGAAGTAGTTGAGCAACACACCAATAATCACAGGCAGCAAGGTGATGAAGAGAATTTGCTGGAACATGCCCAGGGCATTTACCTCAATCGTTTCTCCTGCCAGCCACAGCACCAGGAGCGGTGTGACGACGGGTGACAGCAAAGTGGAGACGGTGGTCATTCCGACTGAGAATGCCACATCGCCACGACATAGATAACTCATGATGTTGCTGGACACACCGCCAGGACAACAGCCGACAAGGATAATACCGACGGACAGAAAGGGATTCAGGCCGAAAACCTTTGTCAGCATAAGTGCAACGAGCGGCATGATGGTGTACTGTGCCAAAGTGCCTATCAGGATGTCAAGCGGACGGCTGAACAAGATGCGGAAATCGTTGGCCGACAATGTCATGCCCATTGTCAGCATAATCAATCCGAGGATAACACTGGCTGTATTACCTTGCTGCACCCAAGCAAAGACTTGGGGAAAAAATAGAGCCACTACAGCACTGAGAATCACAAAAATACTGGTATGACGAGTGAGAAGGGACATGAAAGGAAAAGAGATAAAGTTAAAAGTTAATAGTAAAAAGGGGGGGATGGTCTGAAATGATAAAGCGCAAAATCCCAAAGAGGATTCTGCGCTTTTCGTTTGCTGACAGAGCAGCCAGAAGATGCGGAGGGTTATGCCTCAGCCTGAGTCTCCTCGGCTTCAGCAACAGGGGCCTCTTCAGCAGGAGCCTCTGCTTCTGCAGCAGCGGCAACGGCAGCAGCCTTCTTCTCGGCTACTTTCTTAGCGATTTCCTCGTTGACCTTCTTCTCTGCAGCGAGACGCTCAGCGGCCTGTGCCTTCTTGTCGGCAGCCTTCTTGCTGAGGAATGCTGTCAGTTTGTTCTGCTTGTCAGCCTTCCATGCGTCAAACTTCTGCTGTGCAGCGGCTTCGTCGAATGCGCCCTTCTTCACACCACCTTTGAGGTGCTTCATCAGGTAAACGCCTTCCTTCGAAAGGATGCTGCGGACTGTGTCTGTGGGCTGGGCACCTACTTCTACCCAGTAGAGGGCACGGTCGAATTTCAAATCAATGGTTGCGGGATTGGTGTTGGGGTTGTAGGTA
>JAIKWU010000073.1 GCA_024684455.1 Bacteroidaceae bacterium
GTCCTGACCATGCAGGCTCGCGAACAGCACATTCGCCGCGAAAAGGCTACCTCAAACATCTGTACGGCACAAGGTTTCATGTGTCTCTATGTGGCATGCTACTTGAGCCTGATGGGACCAAAGGGTATGCGCGAAGTGAACGAACAAAGCTATGCTTCGGCTCACTACCTGCACGACGCACTTTTGAAGACAGGCAAGTTCGAGAAGGTTTTCGATACACCCTTCCTCAATGAGTTTACATTGCGTGTGAAAGGAGATGCCTACGAGCTGCGCAACCCATTGGCCGAAGAGGGTTACCTGTTGGGCGTGCCCACCTTATTCAAGGACAACTGCCTGACCATCGCCAGCACGGAACGCCGCACAAAACAAGAGATTGACAACATGGTAAAAATCATAGTTGACAAGTTGACAAGTAAACAAGTGGACGAGTTTGTCGAGAATGCTCAAGGCTCGTCAGACACACAACTTGTCAACTCGTCAACTCGTTAACTCGTCAACTATGAACAGAACCTACTACGGAAAGTTGATATTCGAACTTTCAAAGCCTGGACGTGTGGGCTATTCGTTGCCCAGATGTGAATTTGAGGGCTACAGTCTTTCTCAGTTAGGCGCAATGTCATTGCGCCAGACAGAGACCGTGTTACCCGAATGTGACGAACTGACGGTAGTGCGCCACTACACCAACATGTCGAACAACAACTTTGGTGTAGACACGGGTTTCTACCCCTTGGGCAGTTGCACGATGAAGTACAACCCAAAGCTGAACGAGGAGCTGTGCCAGTTGCCTGGTTTCAACATCCATCCCATGACTCCCGCCAAGTATGCACAGGGAAGCCTGAAACTCTACGATGAAGTGCAGAAGACGCTGGCCGAGATTGCCGGTCTCTCTCGCTTCACACTGAATCCCTACGCCGGGGCACATGGTGAACTGACCGGGCTGATGGTGATTCGTCAGTACCACATCAGTCGCGGTGATACGGCTCGAACGAAGATTATCGTGCCCGACTCAGCCCACGGCACTAACCCTGCCTCGGCTGCCGTCTGCGGCTTACAGATTGTGGAAGTCAAGTCATTGGCCGACGGCACTGTGGACGTGGAGGCACTGAAGCCCCTGCTCGGTCCCGACATTGCCGGCATGATGATGACAAACCCCAATACCCTCGGACTCTTTGAAACGAAGATCCCTGAGATTGCTCGCCTCGTTCACGAATGTGGTGGCTTGATGTATTACGACGGAGCCAACCTCAATCCCATGCTGGGTGTGTGCCGCCCGGGTGACATGGGCTTCGACGTGATGCACATCAACCTGCACAAGACCTTCTCCACGCCTCACGGCGGTGGCGGTCCTGGCAGCGGTCCCGTGGGCGTCAGGAAGGGATTGGAACAATTCTTACCTAATCCACAAGTTGACAAGTTGACAAGTAAACAAGTTGACAAGTTGGATGGGGAACAAAGCAAAAAACTCGTTAACTCGTCAACTTGTCAACTCGTCAACTATACCTTGTCCTGCAAGGAAGAAGCCTTAGGTTACATATCCTTCTTCCTCGGCAATTTCGGCATCATCATCCGTGCATACGCCTATCTGCTCTCATTGGGTAAGGAGAACATCCCCTTGGCAGGCAAACTGAGTGTACTGAATGCAAACTACATCAAGGAGAGCCTGCGCAGCCACTACAAGTTGCCAATCGACACGGTTTGCAAGCACGAGTTCGTCTTCGACGGACTACGCGAGGAGTACGGTGGCGATCACCACGACCCAGCGCACGTCACAACACTCGATGTGGCCAAACGCCTGCTCGACTACGGTTTCCATGCGCCCACCATCTACTTCCCCCTGCTATTCCACGAGGCTCTGATGATTGAACCCACAGAAACCGAGAGCAAGGACACGCTGGACGACTTCATTGCCGTCATGAAGCGCATTGCCGAAGAGGCGAAAGCCGACCCACAGCTGTTGAAGACCGCGCCTCACGACACCCCCGTCCGTCGCATGGACGACGTGAAGGCTGTGAAGGAACCGAAGTTTACGTTCAAAGCGCTTTAACCTGTAACATACGTCGAAATTTACGCTATTTTCCCTTGGCTATAGCCCTTCTTTGCAAGGCAAAACAAAAATATTTTGCTTTGAACTTGCTTCGTTCGTTGGTTTTCACTATCTTTGCAGCCGAAATATGCAAAAAGAGTTATTAACCTAATAAAAAACATTCAAGCTATGCCAAGCGGAAAGAAGAAAAAAAGACACAAGATGTCTACCCACAAGCGTAAAAAGAGACTGCGTAAGAACAGACACAAGAGCAAGTAAATAGTGGTAAGGCGAGTGGAGAGTTCTCTTCACTCGCTCACTATAAAAAAGGATTAGAGATTAGAGATTAAAGATTAGAGAATCGGAATGTGAAGTAATGACCAGCGAATTATTCATCAGCGCCAACTCGAACAAAATCTCCATCGCCTTGACGGAAGACAAACGTCTGATGGAATTTCAAGAGGAGGCCCAAAGCGCATCGTACAGCGTAGGCAACATCTACCTGGCCAAGGTGCGCAAATTGATGCCCGGGCTCAATGCCAGCTTTGTTAATGCCGGCCACGAGCGCGATTCGTTTCTTCACTATCTTGACCTCGGCCCTCAGTTTCTCTCTTTTAACAAGTACCTGAAGCAGGTACGAAACGGTAAGAAGGAGCTCCCCCCCATCACAAAGGCCCACATCGAGCCAGAACTCGGAAAGGAAGGCAGCATACAGAACACATTGCAACAAGGCCAGGAAGTTCTCGTTCAGGTTGTCAAAGAACCTATATCGACGAAAGGGCCACGCATGAGCTGCGAAATATCCTTTCCTGGTCGCTATCTGGTGCTGATGCCATTCCAAGACAAGGTATCTGTATCGTCTAAAATCAAGTCGTCGGCTGAACGAGCCCGACTGAAACAGGTTATACAGAGCATTAAGCCACGTAATTTCGGTGTCATTGTACGCACTGTGGCAGAAGGCAAGCGAGTGGCCGAACTCGACAACGAGATGAAAGTGCTCGTCGGACGCTGGGAGGAAACCATGAACAAAGTGATGGCCGCAAAAGAACTGCCCACAATGGTCTTTGAGGAGACCAGCAGAGCCGTGGGAATGTTGCGCGACCTCTTCAACCCCTCATACGAAAACATCTATGTCGATAATGAGACCATCTATCACGAGGTGAAGGACTACGTTACCCTCATCGCTCCTGAACGAGCCGACATCGTAAAGCTCTACAAGGGCACGCTTCCCATTTTCGACAACTTCGACATCACACGCCAAATCAAAGGATCGTTCGGAAAGACGGTTGCCTACAAACGCGGTGCCTACATGATTATTGAACACACAGAGGCACTGTGGGTTGTAGATGTTAACAGCGGCAACCGCACCCGAAACGCCGACGGACAGGAAGCCAATGCATTGGACGTGAATCTGGGTGCTGCCGACGAACTGGCACGGCAATTCAGGTTACGTGACATGGGAGGCATCATCGTCGTAGATTTCATAGACATGAATTTGGCGGAGGACAGGCAGGCTTTATACGAGCGCATGTGCGAAAACATGAAGAACGACCGCGCCCGACACAACATTCTGCCACTAAGTAAATTCGGGTTGATGCAGATTACACGTCAGCGCGTGCGTCCCGCCACGGAAGTTAATGTGGATGAGACGTGCCCCACCTGCCACGGCAAAGGTTCCATCAAAAGCAGTTTTATGTTCACCGACGTATTAGAGAGTAAGATAGAAATGCTCGTGAACAAACTGAACATCAACTCGTTCACTCTTCACGTACACCCTTATGTCATGGCCTATATCAATCAAGGGATATGGTCCATCAAGCGCCAATGGCAAATGAAATACGGTTTCGGCGTGAAGGTTATACCCAGCCAGAAACTGGCCTTCCTCCAATATGAATTCTACGATCGAAAAGGAGAAGAAATCGACATGAAAGAGGAAATCGAGATCAAGTAAAGTGCACCAAAAGGCCTCTCCGTTTAGGCGGAGAGGCCGTAAACACCATTAACACACGAATGGGATGTATCGTTTAATTATCATACTCTTCTGCTTCACCCTGCTTGTGCCTTCTGCCCAAGCAGACCGAAAGAAGAAAACCACTACACCCGTTCAACCTTTCTATCAGGAACCCGATGCCCTGATGCCAGCCCTGAAACCCGAAGGAGCCTTGCTGCGACAGCCTGAACCCTTGCCACGTCGGACACGCGGCCACGTCATGGGGAAAAAGGGCATTGATGTTTCCCATTACCAAAACCAGATTAACTGGAAAGCTGTAGCAGAAGAAAAGGACGTGACATACGTCTATATCAAAGCTACAGAGAACGCAGGATTGACAGACAAAATGTTCCAAACGAACCTGCGGGAGGCACGCCGAGCCGGTATACCCGTCGGATGCTACCATTTCTTCAGCCCTACGGCTGCCCCCGCCGCCCAACTGAAGAACCTGACATCAGCTGTTCCGAACTTGAAAGAACACGACCTCATCCCAATGATTGACGTCGAGGTGAGGGGGAAAGCCACACCCGAGGATATGCGTCGTCGACTGAAGGTCTTCTTAAAAGGAGTAGAGGACTACTATGGCGTCAAGCCGCTGATTTATACCGGCATGAATTTCTATAACAAATATCTGGCAGGGTCTTTCGATGACTATCTTTTCATGATAGCCAAATACAGCGAGGGCGTCCCCGAACTGAATGGAAATCCGAAGTTCGCCATGTGGCAGTTCAGTGCCAGCGGCAGGGTGAAAGGTATCAAAGGACCCGTTGACTGTAGTTGTTTCATGGACCACTACAGCCTCCGCGACATTCTCATCAAGAGAAAGAAGTAGGAACGCTACGCCCCCAAGAAATCAGCCTTGAAATTACGTCCCCGAATCGAAGGGAACTGGCTGCGTGGGTCTATGTCTGCACGGTTGCGCAAGTGGTCAACCACACGATTGTAGCAGTCCTGCACGCTATGAGCCTTCAACTTGGCTTCAAATTCCGTATCAACATATTGGAACTTTCCTGTACCAGCGACAGAAAGCACGCGCTTGAACTTAATCAAGGCATGATACCAACCGGGATTCTCCGTAGCCTGACTACGGGCCAATGCCTCTTTTTCAGTCTCAACACCAGTTTCTTCAGAAACCGATACGCTGGCACTGTCAGTAGCATACGCCTTGAACTCTTCCATCGTGTTGGCCGTGGTCTTGATAACAATGAAATAGACCTTGGAACTTATCTTGAAACGCTTGGGATAAGGATTATTGCTTTCGGCATAACGTACCAACTCCGCACGCAACGTATTGTCCAGTTTGACATCGGGAAGTTGGGAAAGAAAAGCTATCGCCTGGTCAACATTTTCGACCAGCACCTCATCATTAAAGAAGCGGAGGTATAAATTCATAAGTAGAAGAAATTGTTATAAAATCTGATTTCGGGTGCAAAGATAAGAATAAATTATGGATTAAGGGATAAGGATATGAGATTATTTTGTAAATTTGCATTCATTATGAAGACTTTCGTCAAAAACTGGACACTTCCCATAGCCATGCTGGCCGGTGCATTGAGTTATTTTCTCTACGTCGGCATCCCTGCACTCGACGGCACCCACGAGCTGGCCGCCGCAATAGTTGCCATCGTACAGCCCCTGCTGCTCTTTGCCATGCTGTTCCTCACCTTCTGCCGGGTAAAACCCAAAGACATGGAACTTTCACCCTGGCAAGGCTGGGCTTTGCTCATGCAGACATCCACCTTTTCACTCGCTGCCCTACTACTCTATTTCATGGCTGGCACACATTGGCGAATCGTGGTCGAAGGCACCATGCTATGCCTCATCTGCCCAACAGCCACGGCAGCCGCTGTCATCACACGCAAACTTGGGGGCAATGCTGGAACACTGACGACATACACGATAGTCATCAATCTGGCCGTGGCCCTTCTCATTCCAGCAGTCGTCCCCATCGTCCATCCCAATCCAGATA
>JAIKWU010000005.1 GCA_024684455.1 Bacteroidaceae bacterium
GTAAGTCAGCAAGTGCTAAATAATTAAACATTGTACGAGTATGATAACAAAGACAGAAAGACGTATCAAGATTAAATATAGAGTACGCAATAAGATTTCTGGTACTGCTGAGCGCCCACGTATGTCTGTGTTCAGAAGTAATAAGCAGATTTACGTCCAGGTAATCGACGATGATGCACACAAGACCCTTGTCGCAGCTTCTTCACTTGGACTTGAGAAATGCAATAAGAGCGAGCAGGCTGCAAAGGTCGGTGACCTCATTGCAAAAAAGGCTTTGGAGGCCGGTATTACGACTGTCGTTTTCGACCGTAACGGCTATCTTTACCATGGTAGAATTAAGGCTGTGGCAGACGCTGCCCGTAACGCCGGACTTAAATTTTAATGGATTATGGTTAATAGAGTTAAAATAGGAAGCGACGTTGAACTGAAAGACCGTCTTGTTGCTATTAATCGTGTCACCAAGGTCACTAAGGGTGGACGTACGTTTACCTTTGCTGCCATTGTTGTAGTTGGTGACGGTAAGGGTGTTATCGGCTACGGTCTTGGTAAGGCAGGCGAAGTGACGGCAGCCATTGCCAAGGGCGTCGAGGCTGCCAAGAAGAATCTTGTGAAAGTGCCCGTCCTGAAGGGAACGGTTCCCCACGAAGTGTATGCTAAGTATGGTGGTGCACGTGTATTGGTGATGCCGGCATCCGCAGGTACTGGAGTTGTAGCAGGTGGTGCCATGCGTGCCGTATTTGAGAGCGTTGGTATTACGGATGTACTTGCCAAGTCGAAGGGTTCATCCAACCCTCACAATCTTGTCAAGGCCACCATCGAGGCTCTTGCCAGTATGCGTGACCCGAAGACTATTGCTGCTGACCGTGGCGTAAGTTTGACAAAAGTTTTCAAAGGATAAGGAGGTAAGATCAACATGGCAACAATTAAAATCAAACAGGTAAAGAGCCGCAACAATCGTCCTATCGACCAGAAGCGGACACTTGATTCACTGGGATTGCACCGCATTAACAATGTCGTTGAGCATGAAGATACTCCTTCTATTCGCGGTATGATTCGCAAAGTCCAGCACCTTGTCGAGGTGATTGACTAAGTGGTACAGAAGTAAGTAACTAACGTATTAAATTCGTAACAAATGGAATTACATAACTTAAAACCAGCAGAAGGCTCCACTCATAATAGTAAGCGCGTTGGCCGTGGTTACGGTTCAGGAAAGGGCCGCACTTCAACACGTGGTCATAAGGGTGCAAAGGCAAGATCTGGTTACAAGAAGAAGATTGGTTTCGAAGGTGGACAGATGCCTCTTCAGCGTCGAGTTCCTAAGTTCGGTTTCCAGAACATCAATCGTGTCGAGTATAAAGCCATCAACCTGGACGTTATCCAGAAACTTGCTGAGACGAAGAAACTCGAAAAGATTGGTATTGAAGAGCTGATTGAGGCTGGTTTCATTAACAAGCACCAACTTGTCAAGATTCTGGGCAACGGCGAACTGACCGCTAAGGTTAACGTTGAGGCGCATGCCTTCTCCAAGAAAGCCGAATCAATGATTACTGAGAAAGGTGGAAACGCCGTAAAACTCTAAAATAATGGGAAAAGCAATCGATAAACTTAAGAATATCAAGATTGTTAAGACATTGTCTAACATTGGGAAGATTGAGGATTTGCGTACGCGACTCCTCATCACCCTGATGTTTGTCGCTGTCTATCGCTTTGGTTCGTACATTGTATTGCCCGGTGTTGATACCGAGGCTCTGCAGGGACTTCACAACCAGACGGAAGGCGGTTTGATGTCACTTCTTGACATGTTCTCGGGTGGTGCATTCTCAAAGGCTTCTATCTTCGCCTTAGGTATCATGCCATACATCTCTGCTTCTATTGTGATGCAGTTGTTAGGACTGGCTGTTCCCTATTTCCAGAAGATGCAGCGTGAAGGTGAGAGTGGTCGCCGCAAGATGAATCAGTACACTCGTTATTTGACAGTGGCTATTCTTCTTGTTCAGGCTCCCTCCTATCTTTTCAACCTGAAGGCTACAACTGGTGGTACTGCAATTTATTCAAGTCTTGATTGGACTGCTTTCATCATTACGGCAACGATTATTCTTGCCGCAGGTAGCATGTTCATCCTCTGGCTTGGTGAGCGTATCACAGACAAGGGCATTGGCAATGGTGTGTCACTCATCATTATGATTGGTATCATCGCGCGTCTGCCTCAGGCCTTTGTACAAGAATTTACCACTAAGTTCTCGACTCCTGGACAGGGTGGTCTGATTGTGTTCCTTGTTGAGATAGTCGCAATGTTGGCCGTAATTGCTGCAGCCATCCTTCTCGTACAAGGTACGCGTCGAGTGCCTGTTCAGTACGCTAAGCGTGTTGTTGGTAACCGCCAGTATGGTGGTGCTCGTCAGTACATTCCCCTCAAGCCCTATGCTGCAAACGTAATGCCTATCATCTTTGCTCAGGCAATCATGTTTATCCCTGTTACCGTTGCTGGATATGTGGCTGGTGGTAAAATGAGCCCGTTTATGATGCAACTGATTGATAATACAAGTTGGGTTTACAACTTGATTTTCGCAGCACTGATCATTCTCTTTACATATCTTTACACAGCCATTACGATCAATCCGACCCAGATGGCAGAGGATATGAAGAAGAACAACGGATTCATTCCTGGTGTGAAGCCTGGAAAGAGCACTGCAGAATACTTGGATAAGATTATGTCGCGCATCACATTGCCTGGCTCACTGTTCCTTGCACTCATCGCCATCCTTCCCGCATTTGCAGGCATCTTTGGCGTTCAGCGCGAGTTCGCACAGTTCTTCGGAGGCACATCGCTTCTGATTCTGGTCGGCGTGGTGCTCGATACACTTCAGCAGATAGAGAGCCATCTTCTTATGCGTCATTATGACGGACTGCTCGACACAGGTCGTGTCCGTGGTTCACATCCGACCCGCGCATATTGATTCATAGAAGATGATATATCTGAAGACCGACGAGGAAGTAGAACTCCTGCGCGCAGCCAATCTGCTCATCGGAAAGGTGTTGGCAGAACTGGCAAAACTGATTCAGCCAGGCGTAACAACGCGCCAACTGGATATAGTAGCAGAAGAGTTCATTCGCGATCATGGGGCAGAGCCTGTGTTCAAGAACTTCCCCAACCCCTACGGACCGCCGTTTCCTGCGAGTATCTGTGCTTCCGTCAACGAGCAGGTTGTACATGGTATTCCGAACGACGTTCCGCTCCAAGAGGGTGACATTGTCTCCATAGATTGTGGTACACGTCTTAACGGCTTTTGCGGAGACTCCTGCTATACCTTTCCTGTAGGAGAGATAACGGAAGAAACCCGTAAACTGTTGACCACCACAAAGGAGGCCTTGTATAAGGGAATAGAGCAGGCCGTGGTCGGCCGTCGTATAGGCGACATATCGTACGCTGTCCAGCAGCATTGTGAAACACAAGGTTACGGAGTCGTACGTGAGTTTGTCGGACACGGAGTTGGACACGAGATGCACGAAGACCCGCAAGTTCCCAACTATGGGATGCGAGGTAAGGGAAAACAGTTGAAGAACGGCATGTGCATTGCCATCGAACCGATGATAACCATGGGAACGAAGGACGTTTACATGCAAGAAGACAAGTGGGGCATCATCACCCGCGACCGAAAATACGCCGCCCATTATGAGCATTCACTTTGCGTCCGTAAGGGCAATGCAGACATTCTCTCGTCGTTTGAAGAAATCAAAAAAGTATTAGGAGACAAATTTATCTAAAGCATATATGGCAAAGCAATCAGCAATCGAACAAGACGGAACCATCGTCGAGGCCCTCTCGAACGCAATGTTCCGTGTCGAGTTGGAAAATGGTCATGAGATTATTGCTCACATCTCTGGAAAGATGCGTATGCACTACATCAAGATTCTTCCTGGAGATAAAATTCGGGTAGAGATGTCTCCCTACGACTTGTCAAAGGGCCGCATCGTGTTCCGTTACAAGTAGTAGAAACATACTGGTCAAATCAAAAATAACAAAGATATGAAAACAAGAGCATCATTAAAGAAACGTACACCAGATTGCGTGATCGTTCGTCGTAAAGGACGTCTTTTTGTAATTAACAAGAAAAACCCTAAGTTCAAGACACGTCAGGGATAATTCTTTTGTTAGAAATAATTAGTTAAGAGATATGGCAATAAGAATTGTTGGTGTAGACCTCCCACAGAACAAGAGAGGTGAAATTGCGTTAACCTACATTTTCGGTATAGGACGCAGCAGCGCTGGTAAGATTTTAGCAAAAGCCGGTGTTGACAAAGACATTAAAGTAAAGGACTGGACAGACGAACAGGCCGGTAAGATTCGTGAAGTCATTGGTGCAGACTACAAAGTCGAGGGTGACCTCCGCACCGAAGTGCAGCTCAACATCAAGCGTTTGATGGACATCGGTTGCTATCGTGGCATCCGTCATCGTCTTGGTCTTCCTGTACGCGGACAAAGCACGAAGAATAATGCCCGTACCCGTAAGGGAAAGAAGAAGACTGTTGCAAATAAGAAAAAAGCTACTAAATAATAATAATCGACTATGGCAAAGAAAACAACTTCTGCAAAGAAGAGAAATGTCAAGGTTAGCGCACAGGGACAGCTTCATGTTCACTCGTCGTTTAACAATATCATTGTTACTTTGGCAAACAGCGAGGGTCAGGCCATTTCTTGGTCGTCCGCTGGTAAGATGGGATTCCGTGGCTCGAAGAAGAACACTCCTTATGCAGCACAGCAGGCTGCAGCAGACTGTGCAAAGGTAGCCTTCGACCTGGGTCTGCGTAAGGTTGTTGCCTACGTAAAAGGTCCAGGCAATGGCCGTGAAGCCGCTATTCGTGGCGTCCATGGCGCAGGAATCGAAGTAACCGAGATCATTGACGTTACGCCACTGCCGCACAATGGCTGTCGTCCTCCAAAGAGAAGAAGAGTTTAATTATTTTTTTCCAGTCGTCCCCTCATACATTATTATAGGACTGCATCTTTCCTTTCTGCAGTCGCGGCTGCAATGGTCAGGAGGCGGCAAAATAAAAACAAAAGATTATGGCAAGATATACTGGTCCTAAGTCGAGAATTTCACGCCGTTTCGGCGAGGCAATTTTCGGTCCGGACAAAGTTCTTTCAAAGCGTAATTATCCTGCTGGTCAGCATGGCAACAACCGTCGTCGCAAGACTTCTGAGTACGGCCTCATGCTTGCTGAGAAGCAAAAAGCAAAGTACACTTATGGTGTGCTTGAGCGTCAGTTCCGCAACCTCTTCGAGAAGGCAGCCTCCAAGGATGGCGTTACAGGTGAAGTTCTGCTTCAACTGCTCGAATCCCGTTTGGACAATGTAGTCTATCGTCTCGGAATCGCTCCTACTCGTGCTGCTGCACGTCAGTTGGTCAGCCATAAGCACATTACGGTTGACGGACAGGTTGTCAACATCCCCTCCTATTCTGTAAAGCCTGGTCAGATTGTTGCCGTTCGTGAGAAAGCAAAGTCACTCGAAGTGATTGCCGCTGCCCTCGCTGGCTTCAACCACGCCAAGTATCCTTGGATTGAGTGGGACGAAAGTGTCAAGGGTGGTAAACTTCTGCACCTGCCAGAGCGCGCAGACATTCCCGAGAATATCAAAGAGCAGATGATTGTCGAGTTGTACTCTAAATAAAAATTAACAATGGCGGTATTAGCATTTCAAAAACCAGAGAAAGTCATAATGTTGGAAGCCGACGACAAGTTCGGTAAGTTTGAGTTCCGTCCCTTGGAACCAGGCTTCGGTATCACTGTCGGAAACGCGCTACGCCGCATTCTTCTTTCTTCGCTGGAAGGCTATGCAATCAACACGATTCGCATTGCTGGTGTGGAGCATGAGTTCTCCACCATTCCAGGTGTGAAGGAGGATGTCACCAACATTATCTTGAATCTGAAGCAAGTCAGGTTCAAGCAAATCGTCGATGAGACAGAAGACGAGAAAGTCTCCATCGTCATCGAGAACACAACAGAGTTCAAAGCAGGAGATATCAACAAGTATCTCAGTGGGTTTGGAGTGTTAAATCCAGATTTGGTAATTTGCCATTTAGACCCCAAAGCAACTATGGAGATAGAGTTGACCATCAACAAGGGCCGTGGCTACGTTCCCGCTGACGAAAATCGCGAGTTCTGCCATGAGATTAACCAGTTGGCCATCGACTCTATTTACACTCCGATACGCAACGTCAAGTTCGCAGTCGAAAACTATCGTGTGCAGCAGAAGACCGACTACGAGAAACTCGTGCTCGAAATCACCACCGATGGTTCCATTCATCCTAAGGACGCACTCAAGGAAGCCGCGAAGATTCTCATCTACCACTTCATGCTCTTCTCCGACGAGAAGATCACTCTGGAGAACAACGACTTCGACGGCAACGAAGAGTTCGACGAAGAAGTGCTGCGTATGCGTCAGTTGCTGAAGACGAAACTCGTTGACATGGATCTCTCCGTCCGTGCCCTCAACTGCTTGAAGGCTGCCGATGTCGAGACCCTCGGCGATTTGGTACAATTCAACAAGACCGACCTGCTCAAGTTCCGCAACTTTGGTAAGAAGTCACTCACAGAGCTTGACGACCTGCTTGAGAGTCTGAACCTGTCGTTCGGAACGGATATTTCCAAGTATAAATTAGACAAAGATTAAAGACGATGAGACACAATAAGAAATTCAATCATCTGGGTCGCAAGGCATCGCACCGTCATGCCATGCTCGCCAACATGGCCATTTCGCTCATCATGCACAAGCGAATCACAACGACCCTTCAGAAGGCAAAGGCCCTGCGTAAGTACGTTGAGCCCCTGATTACAAAGGCAAAGGAAGACACCACGCCCTCGCGCCGTGTTGTATTCAGTTATCTGCAGAACAAGTACGCCATTACCGAACTCTTCGGCGAAGTGTCAAAGAAGGTGGGCGACCGTCCTGGTGGCTACACACGCATCATCAAACTTGGCAACCGTCTTAACGACAATGCTGAAATGGCTTTCATCGAACTCGTGGACTTCGACGAGAACATGGCCAAGACCGAGACGAAGAAGCGTACACGCCGCAGCCGCAAGTCTGCTGCCCCCAAGGCAGAGGCCCCTGCTGCTCCCGTAGCAGAAGAACCCGTTGCCGAAGAAGCACCTGCTGCTGAGGCTCCTGCAGCCGAGGAGGCACCTGCCGAAGAAGCAAAGGCTGAGTAACATTTTACTTTTACAGCAATAATGTGAAGAAGCGCTGCCACGACGACGTGGCAGCGCTTCATTTTTTCTCTTTTTATCGGCGAATAATACGAATTAATGATAGAAAGACAACATAGACAACATCAGACAACTTTTTAGGCACACCCGAGTGTTTGTACCACCGCAGAGGAACTTTTGTTTCACTGCGGTGAAACTTTTGTATCGGCGCAGTGAAATTTCAGTACCACCGCAGTGAAACAAAAGTACCAATACGGTGAGGACACTTTGGTACAAAAGTATAATCACTTGCTCGACTTCCTTCGGTTGCAGTCGCGACAGAGCATTTGGCAGTTCTCCTCGACAGTACGTCCACCTTCGCACCACGGTGTGATGTGGTCTCCCTCCATCTGCTCCAGTTCGAAGTGTTCGCCGCAGAGCGGACAGATGCCCTTCTGACGTTCATAGACGGCCAGTTTGATGTCGTCGGGGAAGGCGCGCAGTCCCAGCCAGTGTTCGTCGCGTGTGAGCACGTAGGGGCAAATGCCGCTCTTCGACTGCACCTCCGAGTCGATGATGAGCCGTGAGATTTCCTTGTCGAGCGCAGCCTTGTCCAGAATCTGCGTGTGGAACTCGTCGTACAGTGCACCCCAGTTCACACCCTTCATGATTTTCTTGCGCTGCCCGATGTCGAAAGTCGCCGCAACCCAAGTGATGACGCTTGTGAAATACTGCCACAGTTGCGATGCATTCGGGTCGTGCTGGTGCGTTGCCATGTAGTCCTCGATTTGCAACTTCTTGTTAGGAGTTGATTGGCTTTGGGCAATCCATTTCAGTGCCGTCTCGAGGAAATCCTGACGGATGGGCGAACCGTTCATCAGCAGTTTGCCCATGTTGTAGGCTGCGCAGCCCGTCTTCGAGAAATACCGTTTTGCGTCGCTCACGAAAGGCCCTGCATACACTGCATTGCGCAGTTCTTGTTGCGTGAGTCGTTCCCCAGCGATATTGATGGTTTCAAACCATTTCAGTTTCTCCTTGTCCGTACCCTCGCAAACATACACCATCAGTTCGTAGTTGAGGATTTGCTCTTGTTCCTCCTTCGTGAGATTGTGGAAATACTGAAAGTCGTAGGCAAAGTCGCCGTTGACGTACTGGCAGAGCGAAATCGTGCGCTGCTGGCCGTCCATCACCTCGAAAGGCACGTCGGCGTCGTTGTCACGCTTTGCCCAGTACATCGTGTTGAGCGGGAAATTCTGCTTGACGGTCGTGATGACGGCAGCACGTTTCTTGTCGTCGTAGATGAACTCGCGCTGATAGGGCGGACGGATGTCGAGTCGCCCTCCATAGCCACGCACACCGCCTTCGTCGTTGTCCACATAGCCCTCTGTCAGGTCGCGGACCGTGATTTTTATTTCTTGAATCTTCATGTGTCAAGGATTTGAAGGATAAAAAGGATTTTATTTGCGACGGATGAGAATACGGAAATACGGACATTTACCGTTAATAGATAAATCTTTGTCATCATTTCCTTTCCTAAATTTGACAATTTCAAACTGATTGGGATTGTATTTATCAAGGAATGTGATAGGAACGCCCATTACGCCATCATAGTCACAAGGTATATCTTGCGTTTTATCCACATTGATTGCATCGTAGTTATCGTAATGTGGATATTCCTCAGGTGTATATACTTTATATAATATCAGTTCTTCGTGACGCTTTTTGTGGTCAAGATTGGTAAACCATCGTACACCTTTTACACGAATAAACTTTCTTCCTGTCTCGTCTATACCACAGCCTGCGGCACGAAGTTCGTAGTCATCTGGCACCCAAAATTTCCTATCTCCGCTCGTGATACTTGGTCCCATCCATAATTTGTTTTTCATAATGAGAGGGAAAACTTCCTTGTAGGTGACGGCATTCATGTTCCCAATTATGAGAAACTTCTTCTCATATTTCATTAGTTGTGCCACATATTCGCGGAAGAGTGAGAAGGGTGGGTTGGTGCAGACGATGTCCGCCTGTTTGAGCAGTTC
This sequence comes from Bacteroidaceae bacterium, assembly GCA_024684455.1. Classification (GTDB taxonomy): domain Bacteria; phylum Bacteroidota; class Bacteroidia; order Bacteroidales; family Bacteroidaceae; genus UBA3839. Next base: position 9,225 of record JAIKWU010000005.1, read on the forward strand.
GATGCATTCGGCAGAACGGAAGTCGCCATGCCCTTTGAGCAGAGTGAGTACGTTCTTGTCGTTCTGCAAGAGATATTGCACATCGGCAAGGTTGACCACGCCGTCACCATTGACGTCTTTTACTTCGGTGATTTCCACCTTATAGGCAATACGTTTATCTTCACCCTCATCGTCGAAGGTGAAGAGTTGCAGTTCCTGTCCTGTGATTGGTGACCCGTCGTAGCAGGTGGCGATGAGTTTCTTCAGCCCGAGGCTGTTGAAGTTGAGGGCGAAATACTTGAAGAAGTTCGATTCATAAGGATCGTCGCAGTTGCACAATACGACCTTGCCGCGAAAATGCTCCTTGTAGTGACGCAGTTCGTTCTCGATGTCGGTGAGTTGCGTGTAGAACTCATCCTTCTTGTTTCGCATTGCGTCACTCATGTTTTTGTTAGCCATACGCATTGCATTTAGGCGTTTGGCTGATTCGGAGTTGTGGGTAGTAGAGCATAAAAAAGCACAGACGTTTCATGTCCATGCCCTAAAGGCTCTACCACAAGCCCACAAAACCGGAAATCCACGCCCGCGCAATACGCGAGCATTTGCATTTTCTCGGTTTTGTCTTCTGTTGAATGTGGTAGATTCTTAGGACATTCCGAATAGCAAACGCTATATATTAACCAATAAGATGAAAGGTGGTGACGCTTCACGCAGTCCTTTCATGTGCAAAGTTAAGTAAAAAAGTGAGGATGTGAAAATAAATCCTGATTTTTTTGAAAAAGTTCACTGTGAGGCAGAGTCTTTTGCTGTCTAAAGAATGTGCAGTAATAAAGGCGTCGGCACACCGTTGTTCAATGGTAAAGAACGTTTGATGTATGTGAATCCGTAGCGCAGTATGAATGAATTTAGACTGCGCCACAACTACCACTCAGACTGTGGACGGTTTCAGTCAGACTGCAGTATGGATTCTTTCTGTAGGGCTTTCGAAGGTGTGAAAGTTGTGTTACGGATGCAAAATTTGTGTTTTTTGAGAGTGGTACGATTTTAGTATGTTTATTTTTAGAACCCACCATCTAAAATGTTGGTTAATAAGTTATTATATGTATATTTTTACATGATGGGCCATTGATTTTGGATAAGAAAAATATACCAAAAGTAGTTTGAAACGTGGCTTTCGTCAGATTGGCACGTCTTGGTTTGCCAAGTATGAGGTTTTTGACTTACCTTTGCGACATAAATGAATGATTTGTGCATTTGGCACTGGTTCAGAAACTACTAATTTTGTCTTATCTTTTAGGGGCCGCTGTCAAAGGGGGCTCCAAAGGTTACCAAGGTAATCGGATAACTTGTTGTTAATGTTAGGTTAATTGTGAAGGGCATCTGTCGGTCGTGAAGACTGGTGGATGCTCAGTTTTTTAGGCAATGATATAGAAGTTGGCCCTCCAACGCATAACCCTTGATGGAGATGCGTTGATATGAACTCCTCCCCGGAAAGGGGAGGTGGCGCGAAGCGACGGAGGGGTCACATTCTTCAAGTACATCTTAAAAAGTTAGTGACCCCTCCGCCCCGTTGGGGCACCTCCCCTTTCCGGGGAGGAGTTTTTCCACCATCCTTTATTTTAATGTTGGTGGGTCAACTTCTATATCATTGGCCTAGTTTTTTAATTCGTATCATTCGTGAAATTAACCGATTCATTTTTGATTTTCAAAATAAAGATGTAAATTTGTGGCAAAATAGAAATATGATGATGACGAGACGGATTCTCAGAATATATAGAGTCGTGGCCATGACGCTGCTGTGCATGTGTGTCGTACCGCTATCGGCACAGGTCGTGCGGACGCAGGCGACGCAGAAACTGATGCCTGTCGCCAACGTGCATTGCATCCTTCAAGACTCGGAAGGCTACATGTGGTATGGCACGTATGGCGGAGGTTTGTGCCGCGACAACGGCTACCAGATAGACGTTTTCCGTGCTGATGCACGCTATCCCGCCATCCGCCACAACAACGTTCAGTGCATCGTCGAGGACACCCGAGGCGACATCTGGTTCGGTACGTCTGACGGTCTGTATGTGCTCGACAAACGTTCCAATCAAGTTACTGAGAAAGGCCGCGTGCCTGGTCGTTACATGGCTCTGATGCGCGACAGGAAGGGACAGATGTGGGTCGGTGCGCCCGACGGAGTGGTGTGCTATGCGAAGGACGGCACGACTGTCGTCGCCGAGGATCATCAGGTGAAGGAGAGTGCGCAGTTCATCTATGAGGACCGAGAGGGTGGCATCTGGGTGGTGTATCTGGATGCGAAACTGTGGAAGTGGAACACCAACAAGAAGAAACTCGTGCAGCAGCCATGGGACAACCAGTATCTGCCGAAGCGTATGGTGGAGAGTGCTGTCGAGGGCCACTACTGGGTCGGCACATGGGAACGTGGCGTGGTGGATTACGACGCGGCGAGCGGCATGGTCACGCCTCAGCCTGACACCACCACCGACTTCGACCACGGTTGTGTGCTCGACATGCTGATGGACAGTCGGAGGGGTGTGCTGTGGGTGACGTCGATGAACCGCCTGTCGGTCTATAACTGCGTGGGTACAGAACTGCGCCCGCTGGACCTCTCGCATTTGCTGGGCACTGAATTTCAGATACTCGACGGGCTGGCTGAGGACCGCGACGGAAACATCTGGGTGTCGGGATTCTCGCCGCACACCTTCATCATCACGATGGAGGACTTCGATATGGTGCGCTATGGCATTCCGCAGATGACGACGCTTACCGGTTACCGTGTCCTTGCCGACCGTGGGCTGATGGACGGCGACAACCTATGGCTGATGCAGGCGCGCAAAGGGCTGATGCTCTACAACACGAAGAACGATGTGCTGAAAGTGGCAAGTTCTGTTTACAACACGCAGATGGAGAAGGTGGCCGACAGCGACGGCATCTGGTTTGCCGACTGGGCCACGCTACACCGCTTCACGGCGCACGGCGATGTGGTGACCGATGAGGTAGAGCACGACTTCGGCTCCGCCATCTACAGTCTATGCAACGGTGTGCGCGGTCGTCTGTACGTGGGTACGGCAAAGGGGCTGATGGAGTATGTCCCCAGGCAGAAGACACACAAGGTGCTGTGCGAGACGAAGGCGGCGGTCGATTGCATTGCTGCTGACCGCGACGTGGTGTATTTCAAGGTGCTCGGCGATGACATCTATGCGCTGGAACACGACGCTCCGCCTCGCAAAGTGAGCGACGGGGTGGGGGAAACCTTCACGGGACTGGCTCTGTCGCCCGACGGCACGCTCTGGGCATCGACCGCTCAGGGCAGCGTCTATGTGCTGAAGGCGGGCCAGAAGCGGCTGGAACGCGACGACCTAATGAGCGACCCTGACGACAACAATATCATCGACATTGCTGCCGACCGTGCAGGTCACGTGTGGGTGATGACCGAACATCTGGTGCGTGAGTTCAACCCGACGACCCACTCGTTCCGTACTATCCGAAACAGTGACCCGCAGGTGCAGGTGAGCATGTTCCGCCGTCTCGACCCGCAGGACGACATGCGTATGGGGCTTGATGCCTATGATGCCTTCTGTGTGTTTGAGGCGTCGGCCGACATCGACCGCCAGTCAGAGGGCGATACGGGACCTGTAGTCACGGGCTACGTCGTACGCGACTCTTTGCTGATGATGAGCGGACAGACTGAGATAGAAGTGGCAGGCGACGTGAACAGCCTCATTCTTCAATGTTCGACCTTCGACCACCTGAACACACAAAATGTGACCTTTGCCTATCGCATCGACGACCTCGGCGGCGAGTGGATCTACCTGCCGCAGGGCGTGAACACGATTTACCTGAACAACCTTCCGAAGGGACGCCATCACTTGTTGCTGCGTGCAACCGACGGCAACGGTGCCTGGATGAACACCATCTCGGACTATACGATTGACCGCCGCCCCCTGTGGTGGGAAACGTGGTGGGCACGAGTGATTTTCGTCCTGCTCACCCTCGCCCTGCTCTACGGTATCTGGCGGCTGAACCGCCGTATCCGCTTCCTGCTCTCGCTTCAACGGCTGCATAAGGATTTTGTGCTCAACGAGGTGCAAATCCGTCCTGATGCCGATGAGAATGCTGCCGACATCGACGATGACTTTCTGCGACGTGCCATTCAGAGTGTCGAGCGGCATCTCAGCGACCCTGACTATGGTGTGGACCAGTTCTGCTCCGACATGTGCTTGAGCCGCACGAGCCTCTACCGCAAACTCTATCCTCCGACAGGACAGACCCCCAAGGAGTTCATTCGCGACATCCGCCTGAAGAAGGCTGCAAAGACGCTCCGCAAACATCCCAACATGCCGGTGAACCAACTGGCTGAGAACGTCGGCTTCTCCTCGTCCAGTTATTTTGCCAAGTGCTTCAAGGATAAATTTGGTGTGCTTCCCACGCAATTTGTAGGTAAGGACCAGGAAGTGCCAAAGTGAGTTCCCGCTGCCGCACAAAACGAGCATCAAGCGTTAAAAAATACCGCCCAAAATGAATTTTCGGCATTTTCCTGCACGTGTTTCGCCCTTTTTTCGTAGTTTTGCAGCGAATATGGGCTTTGCCCCACGATGTCTTACTATTTTATTCATCATGAAACGAACTTTAATGCTATCTGTTGTCATGGCCATTGCTGTATGCTCTAATGTCAGCGTACGGGCACAGGAATGGTTCCAACTCCATGTGAACTACGGCAACAACCACTGGGCATTCCCCTATCAGATGGACCATATCTCGTACTTCGACTTTGTCGATGATGAAGCCCTCCAGGTACACTTCGGTGAAGACGAAGACGAAGTCATCGTGCCTTTTGCCCTCGATGGCAGTACGTCGAAGGCTAAATATGACGCTGTGCTCGACAGCATCTCTTTTTCTTCGACCCTGACGACCTGGGGAAAGGACAAGTACCGTTGCTTCGCCATCTATGTGACGACGAACGACGGCAGCAGTATCACCTCGAAGGAGGATTACACCGATTGCTACATTTCCATTGACGGCATGGGTGAATACCCTGATATGTCCGGAACGGGACGTATCCGTGGCCGTGGTAACTCCACGTGGGAATGGTATCCCAAAAAGCCCTACCGCATCAAGTTCGACATGTCGTCGAAGGTGCTCGGCATCGAAAAGAATAAGGACTGGGTGTTGCTTGCCAACTATCGCGACGTGACAGACATGATGAACGTCTATGCCTCCATCACTGCCAAGTGGATGGGCATTCCCTACACCACTCCCGTGCGTTTCGCCGAACTCTTCCTCAATGGTGAATATAAAGGCATCTATCAAATTGCCGAGCAGATTGAAGTAGGCGGCCACCGAGTGGACATCGACGAACAAAACGGTCTGCTGCTCACGCTCGACTTGGATGACGGACCCGAATTGAGCCCCTATGCCGGTGACAACTTCTCGACGGAGGTCTATCATCTACCCATGGCTGTGAAGTCGCCCAAAAACCTTACCAGCGAACAACTCAGCGAGGTGAAGTCGGAATTTGCCGTGCTCGAACGTGCTATTAAGGCAAAGAACTACACTCTTGTCGATTCCCTCATGGACATCCCTTCCTACATTGCCATGCTGCAACTGCAGGAGTACCTCTACAACGTAGAACTATCTGCTCCCCGCAGCATCTATCTCTTCCGCGACTTCAACGGGAAGTTTACCTTCGGGCCTGCCTGGGACTGGGATGCCGGCTACGACTTCGACTGGAGCGACATGACCACGGGGCACACCTTCTTCACCAACTACAAGGAAACCATCTTCGGCAGCGACCCCTACAGGCGCAACGGAAACTACCGCTGCTCCGAATTCTTTACCAATATGTTTGGTAACGCCTCTTTTGTTCGTCAGTACAAGGAGCAGTGGAACACTATCCGTGACTCAATCTACACCCGCAACTGGGAGGAAACGCAGAAATACCTGGACGGCCTCAACGAACTGACCTCGACGGTCACGCCCGACGGTCAACCCACTTACACCTCGCCCCAGCAGCGCGAAACCGAGCGCTGGCCCATCAAGGGATTCACGCCCGCCAGCGAAGTCACAAAGATGAAGCGGTGGCTGCGCAATCGCCTCACTTACATCGATGACCTGATTCAAAACTATCCACAGGGCGACGAGGATCCCATCATTGATCCCGTGCTCGATGGGTGGACTCTCGCTGGCACGCTTCAAAAATCATACGAATTAACTTATAGTGGGGGCTATAAGCAGAGTGTAAGTGTAGAGGTAACAAAAGACGAGGTGGCCAGACTCCTCGGTGTCGATGCCTCGGCGCTCTCCGCTACTACACTCGACCTCGTTCCTCTCAATGCTGATGGAACGGAAGGCAGTAATACAGCCGCCAAGAAATATGGTGCATGGTTTGACGAAAACGGCAACACCATTACCTATCAGTCGGGTGAACAATGCGTCTATATCGAGTCGGACGACTTGTGGACTTGGAAGTGCGGTCTGGAGCAGAGCAACTGTTGGAGCGGTGATGAATATACCGTAACGATGCAGTATCGTTATGCCACTGCTGCAGACAAAAGCGAAGGTCTGCTCGTCAACGTCCAGGTCACCTTCACGGTTACAGGTGGTTGGGGCGGCTGGGGCTGGTAATCCACTCCAAGAACCAGGCATGAAGAAGGGGCTGTTTCAGTGCAGTTCCTTCTTTTTTTCTTCCTTTTAATCTTACGCGCGCGTACTATATAAGGTATAAGGAACGTCGAGAGTTGTTCAGTAAAAAAAGTAACGCTCGAAATTATATGTTTTTAACGTTTTTCGTTACATCCAACTGTTAAAAACACGTTTCACGAGCAAACTTTTAACGGAAAATTTGTTTGATTAACAAAATTTTCGTTTCTTTGCAAACAATATGGCTACTTGTGTGGCGGCATTCATTGTGTGCGCGCCAACAGAAGCATAGTAGAAAGACATAACACCGATATAACACAATTATCAAACTTTCTAATATTATGTTGTACAACTCAAAGAGAAAAAAACTTTGCCGTCACCTTCTGGCAGGAGGTGCGGCGTGCCTTATGGGCATGATGATGTTCTCTTGTACTGACAAGTATGACTTGGATGAAGAGCAGCCTTCGGGCTACAATACCATCTACGGTTACTTACAGGACAGGGGTAACTTCTCGACCTACCTGCGTCTGATCGACGACCTCGGCCAAGCCGATTATCTGTCGAAGACGGGTAGTATCACTCTCTTCATCGCCAATGATGAGGCTTTCGGACGTTTCTTCCAGTCGAACGACTGGGGCGTTACGAGTTACGACCAACTTTCTCTGTCTCAGAAGAAGTTGCTGCTCAACACAGCGATGATTGGTAACGTCTATCCCATCAGTATGCTTTCGACGGCTTCGTCGGGTAATACCTCGCTGAAGGGACGTGCCGTTCGCCAATATACTACGTTGGGTCTTGCTGACTCCGTGCAGTTGGTGAAGATTAACAAGACAGAAACTCCAACAGGCGAAGGTGGCGTGACTTACACATACGATGACGACCTGCCAAACAACCCGCACTGGAATATCATCCGTGCCAACCGTGACCAAATTCCTCTTTACAAGGATGCATCTGGTACACCGACCCTGCTCATCTTCACACCGCAATACTTCGACACCTATCGTTTGCGCTATTCAGACCTGGACTTCCTTATGGGACAGCCCGAAGGTACGCTGCAGGCAGCACTCAACCGCAACGAGCCTGGAGCCTACGTCAACGGTGCAACCATCATCGAGTCGCAGTTCTGTAAGAATGGTTATATTCACGAAGTGGACCGAGTGCTCACTCCGCTCGATAACATGGCAGAGACCATTCGCAAGAACAGCAACGTATCAGCCTACAGTTCGCTCATCGAACGTTTTGCGGCTCCTTATTACAGCAAGACCGTTACAGACGACTATAACATGGCCTATGGTACCGAGTACGATTCGGTTTTCGTAAAGCGCTATTTCTCAAGTCGTTCTGCTGGCTCGACCGACAATCAGGAAACCCCATTCATGGAAGACGCCTATCAGACGGGTATGGAAAACGACGCATCCCTGTCGTATGACCCAGGATGGACACGCTATGTCACACCTGGTGCCCATTATGCAGACGATGCTCTGAAAGAGAATACTGCAGTTATGCTCGTGCCGACGAATGCAGCCCTCATGAATTGGTGGGATAAGGGTGGCGGTAAGGTTATCAAGGAGCAGTACGGCTTGCATCCGACATCCGACTGTACCGATGCCGCTGACTTGATTAACGACATGTCCGCCACTCCGAGCGACGTCCTTGACGACCTGATTAACGTTAATATGCTTACGTCTGTTACAGGCTCTGTCCCCAGCCGTTTTTCTGCAGTCCTCAACGATGCCAACGAACCGCTCGGTCTCGAACAGAGTCATGTTTCAAAGGTCGATATGGCTAGCAACGGCCTCATTTACTATACAGACGTCGTCTATACGCCTGCCACTTACGCCTCGGTGCTCTTCCCAGCCCTGATTCGTACGGATATTATGAACGTCATCTATAATGCCATTAAGAATGATGACTACGAGGCATACCTCAACTCTATGGTGTCCGATTATCAGTTGCTTTTACCTTCCAATGGTGCTATGGCACAATACGTCGACCCCGTAAGTTTCGGTCAGAAGAACCAGCGTCTGTTTGAATTCAAACTGAACGACAGACAGAACACGGCGAAATCCAAACTCTATGCCGATGTATATAATATATCTATCAATCCTGAGGACGGAACCTGGACAAAAATCGGTGATAAATCCGTGGACCGTATTGGTTTCGCCAATAATAACAACCCGAGCCAAGGCGGTCTGAATGTACCAGACATCCTGTACCGCGTAGAGGATATCATGGATAACATGATTGCTATTGGTGAGATGATTCCTGGCAAGAAATACTATCCAACAAAGGGTAATAACTTTGTTCGCCTTGAAGGAATTGAAACCAAGACAGCGTCATCCATGCAGGCAGGAGGTAGTTACCATACACAGTCTGGCGCATTGACAACCGTTCAGGAGTTCTACGACATGTCGAAGGAAACGAATGGTGGGCATGGCAACGGCTACTCTTACGTAGTGGATGAGATTCCCATGTCCACATGGAAGTCGGTTACAGACGTTCTGAAGGAGCATCCTGAGTTCTCCGACTTCTATGATATTGTCATTGCATCGGCCTCAGTACAATACTCCATCAGCGCTCCCAGTGCAGGTAACTTCTATTCTGCATCGCAAGCATCGACCCCGTTTGTCGGTCAGGGTAATCTGGTGGCTCACTCACTTGACAAGAACCATAATGACATGGTTTATCAACTTCTCAACAACTACCACTATACAGTCTATGCTCCGACCAACGCCGCCATGGCAGAGGCCTTTGCAGCAGGCCTGCCTACCATGGATCAAATGGTGGATGCTGATGCACAGGACAAAATTTTGATTGAAGAAGGAAAAGAACCATATTTGGTTGACTCGATTTCTAATGTGATGCGTGACTTTGTTCGTTACCACATCCAGACCAATTCCATTTACCTGGATGAAGGTTTCGACGCTGGTATTTATGAATCAACCCGCACCCTGATTGAGTTGCAGGATACAATCATTGACGGACAGCATACCTATAAAGATAAGGATGGCGACGGCTATTTTGACTGTCTGACTGGTAGTCCCTACCGTATCCATGTAAACTCTGTCTCCTCAACAGGTATTTCCATCACTGATGAAATGGGTAATCCTCAGAACATCGGTTTGCGCTCAGATGGTCTCTACAACCTCCAGGCCCGCGAATACTGGCTCGGAAATGGTAACGCAGGTGTTTCAGAGGTTGATAAGGCAATTAACATTGCCAACTCATCGAGTGTTGTTATCCATGCGGTTGAGCATCCGTTGTTCTACAACTATGACCCGTCGTGGGAAACGACAGATCCAGAGAAATTTAAGGTTGACCAGTTCCACTATGTGAAACGTGAGATTGTGAACAACGAAGAATAACCCCGACAATTATATTCATCCATGAAAAAAATAGTATCATTACTTGTGCTTTTCGCGTGCTTTTGTACCATGGCAATGGCGCAGGCACCCAAAGCGGGCGACGTAATCTCGGGTACTGTCCAGGACGACTTTGAGCCGTTGATGATGGCAAATGTGGTCGAAGTGGACAACAACAAGCGTATCGTTGCCCAGGGTGTTACCGACATCAACGGTAACTTCTCTTTCCGTATTAAGAACCCGAAGGACAAACTGATGGTTTCTTACATCGGTTATGCTCCTGTGACACTCCCTCTGAACAAGAAGCATTACAACATTGTGATGAAGAGCAACACACAGTTGCAGACCGTCGAAATCAAGGCCGAGAAGAAGACTCAGTCGTCTGGTCTTCAGATTCCTGTACGAGAAATCTCTGGTGCAACTCAGAGTATCGACATGAAGGAATTTGAAGGTATCGCCATGACATCGGTCGATGAAGCCCTTCAGGGACGTATCTCTGGTCTTGACATCGTAGCGAACTCTGGTAACCTCGGTGCTGGTACGACCATGCGTCTGCGCGGTGTCAGCACCATTAACGGTGATGCCAACCCGCTTATCGTCGTCAATGGCAACGTCTGGGAAAACGACGCCAACAAAGACTTCGACTATACAGATGCCAACGCAGAACGATTTGCCGAACTGCTGAACGTCAACCCAGAGGATATTGAGACCATCTCAGTCCTTAAGGATGCTGCCGCTACCGCCATCTGGGGTGCTCAGGGTGCCAACGGTGTAATCGAAATTAAGACCAAACGCGGTCAGCGTGGTAAGACTAAGGTGCAATACACCTACCGCTTTACAGGTACATGGCAGCCAGAGAGTTATAAACTGCTTAACGGCCCCGACTACACGATGTACCTTAAAGAGGCATTTTTCAACCAGACACTGAACAACTCCTTCTCAACGCCTGGTAACCCAAACTTCATCCCTGAAATCAACTACAACCCGAACTTTACTGAACACAACATGTTTGACGACGATACCGATTGGCTCGATGCCGTCAAGCAGTTCGGTCAGTTCCATCAGCACTTCATCTCTCTGACGGGTGGTGGTGAAAAGGCCAACTTCCGTATTTCGGGTGGTTATGACAATCAGACTGGTTCTGTCATCAAGCAGCACCTCGACCGCTTCACCACTCGTGTGGCCCTCGACTACTTCGTCAGCAACCGAATCAAGGTCAGCACAAACTTCGACTTGACCTACACTAAGAACCAGAAGAACTACAATGTTAACGGTGACCTCATCGCCATCGCCTACAATAAGATGCCGAACCTCTCCATCTATGAAGAGGATGAGAATGGAAACGACACCGGTCGTTTCTACACCATGAACCGTTATATTGACACTCCTTCCGACTACAAGGCTGCAGCCAAACTTCTGGAAGAGCAGTATAACATGTCGAACCCTGTCGCTGTGGCACACAACGCAAAGAACGACGAGCGTACTGTTGCACTCTCGCCTGAATTCATCCTCCGCTACGACATGCTTGGAACGGAAGATGACCAGACAAAACTGACATACGAAGGACAAATCATCTTTAGTATCTATAGTCTGGACGACGACGTGTTCTATCCAGGTACACTTCTTTCCAACAACTGGAAAGCCGATAGTTACAACATTGCTTCGACACGATCCTATAAGAGTAACTCGCTGTCAACTCGTCACACACTGACTTTCATTCCTTACTTCAAGAATGAAGCACATAAACTGTCGATGATGGCGCGTGTCCAGTACAACACAGGTAACTCTTCGGATCAGAACTATGGTATCAAGTGGTTGCCGACAACCAATGATATCACTTCGGCTCTCGCCGGTGGCGTGCCGACCTCCTTCTCGTCGGGTGCCGGTTATTGGAAGAGTATGTTCATGTTATTCCAGTTGCACTATGCATACAAAGGTAAGTACATCTTCGATGCAACCATTCGCCGAGACGGTTCAGTCAACTTCGGTCCCGAACGTCGTTGGGGTAACTTCCCTGGTATCTCGGCTCGTTGGAACATCAGCGACGAACCGTTTATGCAGAAGGTGAAGTGGATCAACATGCTCTCTATCCGTCCAGGTTGGGGTATTGTAGGTCGCGCGCCAGGAGGTCAGAACTACTATAGTTACTATAACACGGGTGCCCAGTACATGAACCAGGGCTCTGTTGTTCCCTCAAACATCCGTTTGGCCGACTTGCGCTGGGAAGAGAAAGAAACTTGGAACCTTGGTTTCGACTTTGCTCTATTCAATAACAAGTTGTCGGGTGACCTTTCTATCTATACGCAGACCACGAGAGACCTTCTGATGACAAACCGCACGATTCCGTCATCTTCAGGTTACGGAGCGCTGAGTTGGCAGAATGTCGGTTCGATGCGTAACAATGGTTGGGAATTCAACATTTTCGGTCGCGACATTATTAAACTTGGAAAGTTCTCGATGGATTTCAACGTTACGTTTGCCAACAACCGAAACGAAATCCTCACGATGGATGAGACGGTGTTGGCAGGCATGAACCACGATTTCAATTCGAATAACGGTTCTTACCTCTCACGCGTACAGTTGCACAACCCGCTCGGTTCTATCTACGGCTTCCGCTACCTGGGTGTCTATCAGTACTCAGACTACACAAAGTGGCAATCTAACGACCCAGAGGTTCTGGCAGGTCTTGAAGTCGCAGGAACCTATCGTGACTTGGAAGTTCCTGGCGTAAGTGGCCCGAATGCTCCGCTTGCCCGCGATGTCAATGGTAATGTTATCCTTGATGGTGATGGCAATCCGAAGCCAATGTACTTTGAAGCCAATGGTGTTCGTCGTCTGTTCCAAGGTGGTGACGCCATTTATGAAGATATCAACCACGACGGAAGCATCGACCAACTTGACATTGTCTATCTGGGTTCTTCACTGCCGAAGTTGACGGGTGGTTTTGGTTTCAAACTGAAATACAGCCGCCTCTCGCTGAATGTTCAGTTCAACTATCGTTATGGAAACAAGGTCATCAATGCAGCACGTATGGGACTGGAGAATATGGCCACCAGTAATAACCAAAGCCAGGCAGTTAACTGGCGTTGGCGTAATGAAGGTGATAACTTCCCCAATATGTTGCCACGTGCCGTCACATCGAAGATAGGTCAGACACACTATAACTATTTGGGTAGTGACCGTTTTGTTGAGGATGCATCTTTCCTCCGTCTGAATTATCTCCAACTTTCTTATGCACTCGACCCGAAGTTCCTCAAACAATGGGGCTTGAGCCAATTGAGCGTTTACCTCACGATGAACAACCTTTTCGTTATTACCAAGTATTCGGGAGCAGATCCGGAAATTGCTCAGGCAGGTTTTGCTGCTGCTACGGACAACTCACGAACACCGAGGGCTAAGTCGTTCACTGTAGGTGCAACCATTGCGTTCTAACTATAAACACGATATGATTATGAAGAAAATAAAAAGTATATTCCGGTTTTTAGGTCTGGCGGTTTTTGCAGGAGTGACGATGACATCCTGTGATCTCGACTTGCTTCCTCTTAACGAGGTAGTGCTCGAAAACTACTGGACAAACAAGGATGATGTGGAAAAAGTCCTCACTTCTTGTTATGTGGGAATGCAACAGAACGGCTGGGTGACTCAGGCTATTATATGGGGCGAGGTTCGTTCGGACAACATCGCTGTCCGTGAAGGCTCGGGCTCATCCTTCGTAACTCCCGTTTATTTGCAGAATATCATTAAGGGTAATTTGAAGCAGAACAACTCGGCTTGTAACTGGGGTGCTTATTACAGAGTTATCAACTACTGTAACACAGTCCTTTATTATGCGCCACAAGTGGCTGAGAAGGACCCGAACATTACTCCGAGTATCTTAGCCGAGATTTTGGCACAGGCAAAGGCTATCCGTGCGTTGAACTACTTCTATCTTCTCCGCACTTTTAAGGATATCCCTTATACGACAGAGCCTTCCATCGACGACACGCAGAACTATATGCTTCCTGTCACGAAAGGTGAAGAGGTTCTCGATGCTTTGATTGCAGATCTCGAAGCCTGCAAGAATGATGCTCGACGCAGGTATGCTTCTTATAACATGAATACGGGACGAATCACCCGAAACGCAATCTATGCACTGCTTGCCGATATGTATCTGTGGAAGGCATCGGATTACAAATTGGATGCCGCTTCTCAGAAACAGGCCTATCAGAATTGTGTGGACTATTGCAATCTTATTATTCAGTATAAGATTGACGAATATCAGGCAGACTCTGAAGGCTTAGGCTTACAAACATCTGTTGATCCCAACATCTATCGCACTTATGGCTATCCGCTGCTGCGTGAAGATGGAGGTGCTACAGGTGGCGGAATGGCATCGGCACGGGCTTATTCCCAGATCTTTGGAGCAGGTAGTTCGTTCGAAAGTATCTTTGAGTTGACTTATGGTAAGCTCGATACTGACATTAAGAATACGGATGTCAGTTACATGTACAATGGGCGCGACGCAAGTCAGAACCGAGTTGTTTATCTTGGAGCAACTACCAATCTCCTGCCTTCGAAACCCACAACAGGGATATTTATAAACAGTGAATCGTCGCTCTTCCCCACATACAACGACTATCGTGCGATAACGAGTTTCTTGTATGACCAGAAGGCAACATCATTCTTTGAAATTCGCAAATATGCCGAATCAAGTATTTCAGGCTTTTCCGTCGGTTCTGGAAGTTGGGATCCAGGAAGTTCGTCTTCAATGAATATCCGCTCCTACAACACCACTTATGAGCCGTGGATTATCTACCGCCTGAGTGATGTCATGCTCATGTCGGCTGAAGCCAAGGTTCAGATGGCCAAGTTGGTTTATCCAGAGTGGGACGTTTCTCAGGCTGCTACAAAGACTACTGCCGATGCCGACTATGCACAGTGGGCTGAGGCAGACCAGTATGCTCGCGAAGCCTTCAATCTGGTTTGTGCTGTATTCCAACGTTCTAATCCGGCAATGAGAACTTCTGATACGGCTGGTCCGTCATTTACCAGTTCCAATAAAATCTCAAATCTTGCTGCCATGGAGATGTTGGTCGAAAATGAACGCCACCGCGAACTTCTGTTTGAGGGCAAGCGTTACTACGACTTGGTACGGCGTGCTCGCCGAGAAGGCAACACCGAGCATATCAACAAGGCTATTCAGTCGAAGTTTGATGAGGCTCCGCGTGCTTTCATTATCAAGATGGCTCAACTGGATTACATGTACATGCCTTATGCAGAATCGGAGTTGAAAGCCAACCCCAATCTGCATCAGAATCCTGTCTATGCAGAGGAAGAAAAAAACAATAAAAACTAACCGACTATGAAATCAATGATAAAGATGAAATTGCTGGCAGTATTGCTGATAGCATTGGCTGCCATCCAGACGATGTTTGTCAGTTGCTCTGACGAACCCGATCGTGAAAACTATTACACGACCACGTCTCACTATGCAACCAGTTTCTTGCAGCAGAACGAGCAGTACAGTCTGTTTGTACAGATTCTCGACCGCGCGCAGTTGCTGGGCTTACTGGGAACTTATGGCAGTTATACCGTATTTGCTCCGACCAACGATGCCGTTAACCTTTACTTGGCAAAGAACGGCTTTACGTCTGTGGCCGAGATGAGTGATTCGCTTTGCAAGGATGTCGCGTATAACCATGTTATCGATGGTGCAGCTTACTACACGACAGACATCGTAGGTAGCGACAGTTATGAGAACATGCTCTACCATCCCTTGACAGTGTCGATTGATAGTGATACCGTCAGCATTCCTGGCGAGATTATACTTGATGTCCGTGTAAACCACTCTGCCAAGATGATTCAGATGGACGACTCTGTAGAGAATGGTGTTATCCATACGATGGCACAAGTTATCGGTACGGACAACGACCTATTGCCAGCCTTAATTGCTCGCGACTCACTCGTGACATTGTTCTACGAGGCAATGGAGACAACTCACATGATAGACTCGTTGCAGAAGTTTAAGGACTTCTCCTATTCCATTGGTAAGGACTCCATCAACTGGAATAATAAGACCTTGGTGAAACTGACTGCCACTGAGTATGACAATGTAGCCTATCCCAAGGAGCGTCGCTACAAGTTCACTGTCTTCTGTCCGACCGATGAAGTGTTGAAAGAAAAGTATGGTGTAACAGATATTCCAGGTCTGACAGCATTGGCACACCAACTGTATGACCCTGCATTCCCTGAAGACGCTGCTATTGCCGATCCGACAGACCGACGCAATGCCCTCAACCGTTTCGTTTCCTACCACATGCTTGACCGCATGGGTAAATACTGGATGCTGACCTGTATGGACGGCGGCCAGAATACGTTGGCGAAAAACTTTAACCGTCGTAACTGGGATATTGCAGACTGGTATGAAACCATGATGCCGACAAAGTGGACTCCTGAAAAGCAAACGAAATTAAACTCGCCAGGGCATCCTGAATACCTTGATGTAAGAAGTCCTTCTTTTGTTGATATGGGCGGCTCTATCTTGAAGTGCTCATTCCCATCAGGATCTCAAGCCGGTTTGTACCTAAATCGTCGTGGTATTATGAACCATCCTGATAAGGTCGGTCACTTTGTTCGTGGTGCGAAACTGACGCCTCCTGAACAGGTGAAGGTTTCCAACGAATGTTTGAATGGCGTTTATCACTATATTGATGATATCATTTCTTACGACCTCTTTACACAGGATGAATTGTTCCGTGGAGAGCGTTTGCGTATCGACTGCTCAACCCTCTCGCCCGACTTCATGAACCAGACTGGTTACGGTGGTTCCTACGCTCGTGGCCACTACACGCTCAGCGATGTTGAAGGTGGTAAATACGGTGTTTGGGATGATCATTCTGATATCACAAACAAGCAACTCTGTCTTGGCTTCAAGTCTGGTAGTGCTAAGAACTTCGGGTTCGATGATAACACCACTCACCTCCGTGTTCGTCCTCGTACATTGACATTCTGGTCGTATCAGGGCGATGAACTTTGTGTTCAAGGACCGTATGACATCACCATCTTGCTTCCACCCGTCCCAGAAGGCGACTATGAGTTACGTATGTTTACATGTGTACAATTCGATACGCGAGGAATTGTGCAATTTTACATTGATGAAGTTCCGCAAGGCATTCCGTTTGACATGCGTTCCAGCGGTTCAAGTACCAAGATTGGTTGGCAGGCCGAGGGTAATGACCCTGAACAGAATGCGGCCTTTGATAAGCAGTTCCACTATCGTGGCTGGATGAAGGGCCCGAAGGCTTACTCTTTCGACGCAGGTTCGACCAGTTCTCGTGAACTCGACCGTACGCTTCGTCGTGTCATAGGTACCTTCCACTCTCATGGCAAGGAACACCATACACTTCGTATGCAACAGAAGATGAAAGGTAATGTAAATAACACGTGCGACTTCGACATGATTGAACTTTGTCCGAGCACGATTTACAACAACCCAGATTTGGCCGAAGATGTTTGGTAAATGATTTCACCCTTAAATACTCTATCATTATGAAATATAATATGAAGAATTTGGTCAGAATGGCTGCCTTGGCGGTATGTGGTGCAATGTTTATTGCATCATGTACTGACACATGGGACGACCACTATGGTGATGCAGCAACACAGACGGGTGCCGGCGGCACGACGATGCACTTTCTGGAAGCCAATGCTTCCGACTTTGCTGACATCCTCAAGGCTGCTGGCTATGATGTGAACCTGAATTCCAGTCAGGTGTTCACGATACTTGCTCCGAAAAACGGCTCGTTCGACAAGAACGCTCTTCTGAAGATGATTGCCGAAGGCGACAAGAAAGGCGTTTTGGACCGTTTTATCAAGAACCACATCATGCTTTACAATGTGTCATTGAACAACGATAAGGATACCGTATTTTTGCTGAACGAGAAAAAAGTGCATTTTGGCACATTGGCTGACAATACCATTGAAGGCGTGCCTGTCGAACAAGCCAACATCGTCTGCAATAATGGTATTGTACATCTCTTGTCGGACGAAATAGTCTATAAGCCCAGTGTCTTGGAGCAGTTGGGTGACAATTACGCACAGTACCTTGCTGACAATGGACTTGAGGATAGCGACGACATTATCTCTCTTTACACGTTCCTGCGAATGTATGATTCCGACTCGCTTGACCCCAAACGTAGTGTAGAATTTGGTCAGGACGAGGATGGTAATATCGTTTATACCGACTCATTCATGGTTCGTTACAATCGTGTGCTGGCTTCGCTTGGTGCCTATATCTATCGAGAAGACTCCTCCTACTGGGCCATTGATCCAGGTGTGGAAGCATACCAGAAATTCTACAACGAGGCGGTTGGCTACTTCAAGTTCAATGATGCTTATGCACAAGACGAAGCCCGTCGTGATTCTATGCAGAAATACCTGGCTCAGTTCAACATGATTGGTGACTACTTCTACAATGCCAACATCAATGAGGCCAAAGTGACTGACGGGGCACTCTCTTCTAAGGGCGACTCTTTGGTATCCACCAACTTCAGTCGTTGGAACTGGAAGTACCACAACTACAAGGATGTGTTTACTGACAATGGCATTCTTGGTAATATCAACCAGCAGCAGGAGTGCAGTAATGGTTATGTGTTTACGTTGCCGAAGACGGACGACAACACGCAGCCCATCAGCGTTTACGATGCATTCTTCCACGACATCAAAATAGAGGCAAATCCCACATTGATAGTTCCTGGTCCCAGAAATTCAAGTGGACCGGTTACAGAAGAATGGACCGATGTGAAATCGTTTAACGCTGTTTACCATTCGACAAGTAATGACACCGTGTCTAATGGCTACTGCCGAATTGAAGCACCTAGTGCCATCCGTAAACCTGACTTGTCATTCAAACTGAGTAACACGCTCTCAGGCACTTATGACATCTATATCTGTGTGCTCCCATGGAATGTCTATAATCCAGATGTTGACCCCGAACTGATGATTCCTGTCAAGTTCAAGGTTAAACTTTATGAAGCCGATGAGCACAACGACATTCCATATAAGCCAAACGACGTGAATGTCCATAACTTCACGCCTGGTTCAGCGGATTACATTCAATGCTGGAAGGATAAAAATACGGCGTTGGTTGACACCGTATTCATTGGAACACATACTTTCAAATAC
Source organism: Bacteroidaceae bacterium (assembly GCA_024684455.1). Taxonomy (GTDB): domain Bacteria; phylum Bacteroidota; class Bacteroidia; order Bacteroidales; family Bacteroidaceae; genus UBA3839. The sequence goes on from JAIKWU010000005.1 coordinate 28,373, forward strand.
TGTTACCAATACACAGGAGCATCGAGTTCTTATTTGAAATTGTCTTTGGAGCGTTCTACAACCGAACGTAACCACAAGCCATATCCTTTGTTCGACAACAGGTTTTTGCTTGATTTCATCCTGCTGAAACCTCACAGAGAAGAACCGCAAGAACCCGTTGAACCAGATGAACCTTTTAACGCCCCTGAGCGCACCCCCGATCCTTTCATTCACCATTAAAACACCCCCGATACAATGAGACATATACAATTTATGACAAAGAATATGTTGAGAGTTTGTAAGTACGGACTCACAGCCGTGACGTTCTTCTTAGGGGTGCTGCCTCTGGCGGCGCAGGACTACGACGCTGAAACGGTCGAAGAAGCACCAGCGGCACCTGTAAAGAAGGAGAAAAAGCAAAAATCCTATCCTATGATGGAAATCTCGGGTCGGGTGACTGACCCGTTGAAAACGGAAAGGGATACGATTACAGGCGATTTTGTGTCAAGTCCCGAATTGCCTGGTGTACAAATTAAGGCGTTCAACAACTCCTACTATACAGCCATGACAGACGAAAAAGGCTACTACACGATTAAGGTGCCGACGTTCGTTACTTCACTTTGGGTTACTTACGAAGGTTACAACAGTGTGCAGGTGCCCATCAATGGCCGTAGTGTGATTGATGTTGTTCTCTATACCGACCGCTTTGACACCGACTATAAGACACCCATGTCGGCAAGTCGCGACAATCGCATCACCGACTTTGACAAGACGATGGCAATTTCCGTTGATGAGGAAATTCGTGACCGCCTCGGTGCCGATGTACGCAGCATTTCTCGCTCTGCTCTCAACGGACAAGGTGCGACCATGTTTATCAATGGTCTGAACTCCCTTAATTCCAATGCTCAGCCTCTCATCATCCTCGATGGTGTAGTTTTCGACCAACTCGTCGATCATTCTGAGATGCTCCATGCAGGTTACTACAACAATATCCTCTCGACCATCAATCTCGATGATATTGCCAGTGTCCGCGTTTTGAAAAACGGTACAGCCATCTACGGCTCTAAGGCAGCCAATGGTGTCATCGTCATCGAGACCAAACGTAATACGAGCATGGCAACACGCATCGACTTTAATGCTTCGGTCGGGCTCGAATTCTTGCCTAAGACAATGGATGTGATGGATGCAGACAGTTACCGTGGTTACGCATCCGAGTTGCTCGGCTCAACTGACACGAAATTGAACTCGTTTAAGTTCCTCAGTGTTCCAGGGCAGCCCTATTACAATAAGTTCCACAACAATACCGACTGGAAAGACGAAGTCTATCGCAAGGCCATCACCCAGAACTACAGCCTACACATCCAGGGAGGTGACGATGTGGCTAACTACAATCTCTCTGTGGGTTACATGGATGCACGCTCGACCCTCGACAAGAACGACATGACGCGTTTCAACATCCGATTCAATACCGACATCGTGTTAGGTAGGAACTTCACGACACGTTTCGACGCATCTTATACCAATATTACCCGCAACCTCCGCGATGCAGGTATTACAACTGACTACGAGACAACACCGCTTGCTTCGATTAATACGCTGGCTTTGCTCAAGTCGCCATTCCTCAGTCCATACGACTACTCGATTGCCGATCAGAAGTCATCGTTCATTGCCGACGCTGACGACTATTTGCAGGAGGTGCTTGGAGAACGTGCTTCACTGGCCAATCCTCTCGCCATTTTGGAGAATGGTGAAGCCAAGAATAAGAACCGTTCCGACCTTACGCAGATTAACCTGGCAATTACGCCGAAGTGGCAACCCAGCAAGAACTTCTCTTTGCAGGAACGCTTCAGTTATACCATGCAGAGTTTCGACGAACGCTACTACACACCACTCGTGGGTATGCCTCGCTTCGAACTTGTCGGAAAAGGATGGATTGAGAACTCCAATTTCTCACTCTTCGACAAGCATAATGCAGTATTCAGTGACACACGCTTCGATTGGGCGATTCCGCTCGGAGCCCATCGCCTCGATGCCTATGGCGGCGTACGATTCATGAACGACACATACCATGCATCAGACATCCACGGTTATACTTCGACCAACGATAAGATGCCGAACATCGGCACCAGTCTGAAGTATCGTGAGAATCTTGGTGAAGATGACGAATGGCGTTCGCTTTCCTACTATGCCAACCTTGATTACAACTACAAGGAAAAGTACTATCTGCAAGGCTCTGCATCGCTTGAGACCTCTTCTCGTTTTGGTCGTGAAGTCGATGCCGGCGTCAAGATGTTTGGTGTAACATGGGGACTCTTCTACTCCATCCAGGGTGCATGGGTCATCAGCAACGAACGTTGGTTCAACTCTTCCAGTGGGGCGAATATGCTCAAACTCAACGTAGGCTATGAGTCAGTTGGTAACGACGCTGTTGACAACAATGCCACGCTTACTTACATGCTGGCGGGTAACATGCTCAACCAGACCACTTCAACCCTCTCCATTGCAAACATCGGTAACACCAAGTTGCGTTGGGAAACCACCAACCGTTTCAATGCAGGTTTTGAAGGAAACTTCTTCAACAATCGCATCAATGCCAAGTTTACCTACTTCCGCTCACGTACCAGCAATCTCATCACGCTTGGTTCGCTTGCCTACGTAGCCGGTCTGAAGGACTATTGGACCAACGATGGCGAAATGACTAATGAAGGTTTCGATGTAGAACTCACTGCGAAAGTCATCAACGAACGCAACTTCAAGTTCGAACTTGGTGCCAGCATGGGCCATTATAAGAATAAATTGACCAAGTTGCCAGTAGAAAAACTGGATGCTAAAGGTGGATTTAACACATCGCTCTATGGCGGTTATGTCCGTTCAGAATTAGGAAAGCCGGCAGGCTTGTTCTACGGGTGGAAAACGAACGGCGTCTTTGCCAACTCAGCAGAGGCGGCAACAGCCAACCTCGCCATTACCGATCGTACGGGCGCAAAGACCTTCTTTAAGGCAGGCGACATGAAGTTTGTTGACCTGGATGGCGATGGTATCATTTCCGATTACGACCGTGACTTCATTGGCGATCCGAACCCCGACATCTACGGTAATATCTTCGCCAAGTTCTTCATTGGCAAGCACTGGACGCTGGGTGTCAACTTCAACTACTCGTTGGGTAATGACATCTACAACTATCAGCGCGCCATTCTCGAGTCTGGTTCATCATTCGTTAACCAGACCAAGGCTCTCAACCGCCGCTGGATGGCCGAAGGACAAGTTACCGACGTGCCACGCATCACTTACGGCGACCCCATGGGCAACAGCCGATTCTCCGACCGTTGGATTGAAGACGGAAGTTACCTGAAACTGAAGAACGTGACCCTTAGTTACTACACTCCCATTCAGAACGAGTACATTCAGGGACTTACCATCTGGGCAGCAGGATACAACCTCTTCACCCTCACGCGCTATCTCGGCAACGACCCTGAAGTCTCTGCCGGCCCCTCCGTCCTCGTTCAGGGCATCGATGCCGGTTACCTCAACTTTGGACGTAGTTTTGCCCTCGGTGTGAAGATTAACCTCTAAGCCATTACGTAACATCTAATAAATCCTATAAGATTATGAAGATTAAACATACAATGAAGGTTGCCATTCTTTCCGCCCTCACAGCGATGGGCGGAGGCATCCTCTTCACCTCCTGTGAAGATATGTTCACCACCGACAACGGACTCGTCACCGACGACCTTGCCCCCAAGGACACAGTCTATACGATGATGGGTATTGTCAAGAATATGCAACGCATCATGGACCGCACAGTCATCTTTGGTGAGTTGCGTTCCGACCTCGTTGATGTAGGTGTCAATACCCCCTCCGACCTTCGAGATGTCGCAGGGTTCAATGTCAGCGATAAGAACGCATACAACGAACCGCGTGACTTCTACAACGTTATCAACTCCTGCAACATCTATCTGGCGAACGTTGATGCACAGCGTCGTTCCATCCACACCGGTGAGAACTCTTATGGCGAACTCTACTTCGAGAAGGAAATCATTGCCACCAAGTGTTTCCGTGCTTGGACCTATCTCCAGCTCGCACAGATTTACGGTGCGCAGAACATTCCGTTTATCACCGAGCCCGTCGTTACAGCCGATGCAGCTGAGCAGATGGTTGCCAACACCGCCAACCGCACGACGATGGACGCCCTTTGCACCTTCTTCATCAACGACATCAAGCAGTATGCCGACAAGATAGAAGACAACGAACTGCTGGTGCCCGACTACTCCGTTACATTTGAGTCAGGTCAGGAGACGAATACAAAAATTAGTTACAGCAAGTTCTTCATTCCTGTACGTCTGATGCTTGCCGAACTCTATCTTTGGCGCGGCTCCTTCACACAGAGCGTAGCCGACTTCCGCGAAGCCGTACGCTACTATCACGAATTCCTGACCCACGGTACCGATACCCGTAATTATCTGTTGGGTTCCAACCGCGTGGAATGGAGACATGGAAGCGAACGCTTCTCCGGTACGTCTAACAGTTACTTCAACCAGTTCCGTTTGGCATCGCGAAGTATGGTCACGGTTCTCCCGATGGACACGACCACTTATTATGGAAACACTTCCAACATTCGTGAAGTCTTCAGTTCCAAGTACAGCAACAACTACTATCCTGCTGCCGTACCTTCAGAGCGTCTGAAGGAAATATCCCAGGCACAGAACTATCTTTATGTTGATTACACAGGCGCCGTCAGCCTCTCCGACATCGAGACAGAATACGCTCCGAAGGACGAAGCCACCCTGCGCACACGTTTCGACAAGCGTTGGTGGATGTATGTAGGCGACCTCCGCTTCAATGGCAACTGCACACTCATGGACTACAACAACTCCGAACACGCAGACTATAGCAGCGAATGGTCCTTTATCAACAAGTGGGAATTTAATGGCACAGGCTCCTCCATTACCACCACCGACCAGCGTCCGGAATTCATGCCTATCTACCGTCTCGCCATCGTCTATCTCCACCTGGCCGAGGCTCTCAACCGTGCAGGCTTCCCCGAGTCGGCTTTCGTCATCCTCAAGTACGGACTCTCCACTTCTGCACTTCAGAATTACGCACCCAGCGAGTTTGAAGCCCTCAAGGCCATTACAGCCATCAGCAGTAAGGACGTCAACTTCACCGAGTGGGATGTCAACTACTTCGTCACGCCCGACATGGTCACCTTCACCAGTCTTGTGTCTCACGAGTTCAACCAGTGGCCCATTCATGCCTATGGTTGCGGTGATGTCTATTTCGACGACAACTACACCATCGGTGCCAGCCTCTCCGATCCCAAGTACGCTCAGGGTGACGAGACTCTCCAGTATGTTCTCGATGACGAAGGAGTCATCATCCGTGATGAAGAAGGAAATCCCGACCTTACGGCCGACGGTACAAAGGTCTATAACTATGGGGTGTGGACTACAACGCAAACTTCTGGAGGCAGTACTGTGTGGGACGGCTTCAATCTGTCTTCGTTGCCTGACTATTGGCAGTCGACCATGTCTTACGACGATTTCCTTAACTTCCTTGCCGAGAATACAACGTACGTCCCGTCTCCTGACATAGACATCACAACCCTGACTGACGAGGAACTTCATGACATCTACAACACCTACGTGAGCGACTGCAATGCTTTTCAGACAACGCTCAACCACAACCTCGCCGTCAAGGCTGCTGCTGCCCCCGACCGTCAGGTTGACGTGGCCATGAAAATCCTCAACGAGGAAGCCCTCGAAGGCATGTTTGAAGGCCACCGCTTCGGCGACCTCATGCGTTACTCATGGCAGGAAGGTAATCCCGCACTCCTTGGACAAGCCGTGTCAAAGCGTCCTGGAACGACATCGCCAGACGGCACGCTCGCAAGCAAACTTGCCAGCGAAGCCGGATGGTACGTCAAACTTCCGACGCGTTAACCCCATACATCCGATGAAAGCCTCACAGACAGTTCTCTGTGAGGCTTTTTTTGTACTCCCACCAACACAGCTTTCCATGCGTTCCTAAGCCGATACACCTGTGTCACCGCGTTGGTACGTTTGTGTCACCGCGTTGGTACGTTTGTGCCACCGCGTTGGTACGTCCGTTCCACCGCGTTGGTACGTTTGTGCCGGCGCGCCGGTCCAGTCCGCCGTCCCCCTCTCGCGTGCGCCCGCGCGCGCAGGTATATATTTATAAGTTGCCGTTTGCCCTCTTCCCCGTGCCCGTTCCGTCCCTTCCCGTCTCTTTTTCGTTTTTTTTTGAAAAAAGTGCGTGAAAGATTTGGCAGGTTCGTGAAAAGTGCGTACCTTTGCACCCGCATTCGGAAAAGGGCACGTGTTCCGCGACGTCAGGTTGCGGCACTTTTTTTCTGACTGCGCTGGGGACTTTGACATGCTGGAACAAGGGAGAAGC
>JAIKWU010000037.1 GCA_024684455.1 Bacteroidaceae bacterium
ACCATCGTTCAAGATACATTCAAACTTCGCCATACATATAATCTATTTGTTCCAGTTCCTCCCCAAACCAGAAGTGAATAAATAAGAGGATGATGTATATACACAAAAAAAGCGTGGGAGTTCTACTGTTGCTCGTCCCACGTTCAAAGGCTCTGGCATCGCCCAATAGTCAAAACGAGACAACGCCGAAGCCCACGCCGATATGCATAAAAAGAAAATACATATCTAATGGGCGTTCTTCGTTGCTTTGATGTTTGACTATTGTTCTTAAACTGCCAGATTCTTGAACGTCAAGCACAAAGCGTCAAGTAACGCCTTTCCTATATATAAGGTTCTCATCCCTCACCCACCCAAAAGCGGGCTTCGGCATGATGAACGATGCAAAGTTATGAAATTATTTATTAAAGCGCAAAATGTTTGAAGAAAATTTTTCTGTCATGCGGTTTGTAGCACTTAGCCGAAGTTGTTAATTTGAATGGCAATAGAGGGGAAGAATCTGTGGCGCAGTGTGAAAAAATCCATACTACGCCACGGATTTTTCAATACTTTGACATGGGTGTCAGAGTTCTGCAGCGTGGCGGTGGGAGCGGCACTGAACGGTAGATGCGGTAATGCGAGCAACATGTCTGCCATGCGTAAAAAAAAAGGAATGCAACCGGAAGATTCCGGCTGCATTCCTTACGAACGGACGGTGAGATGCACTCGCGCTTATTCCACAATAACGGGCTTGTACTTGGGCACAAGCATCTTCATAATCATCCAACCGACGAGGTAGGCGACAGCACAGATGCAGAAGATGATGAAATAGCCAGCAGGTTTGCCTTCAAAACCGGCAAAGGTGAAGTCGCTGCCCATCTGCTCAGCATAGGTGAAGAGGGCGCCTGCTCGTTTCTGCAGGATGTAGGAGCCGATGCCGCCAGCCATGCCACCGATGCCAGTGATAGTGGCTATAGCAGACTTGGGGAACATGTCGCCAATGGTGGAGAAGATGTTGGCCGACCACGACTGGTGGGCTGCTCCAGCGATACCGATGATAATGATGGGGAACCAGGGAGAGATACTGCCAAGGGGTTGGGCGACGAGCACGAGCAGGGGGAAGAAGGCGAAGATAAGCATGGCTTTCATGCGACCTGCGTAGGGGTTCATGCCGTGGTTGATGAAAACGGTGGGCAGTTTTCCGCCGAGTATGCTGAGCATGGTGATGAGGTAGAGAATGAAGATGAGTACCATACCTTCGGTGTCGGTAGGGTTGATGTCGAATTGTGACTTGAGGTAGGCTGGTGTCCAGAAGAGGAAGAACCACCACACGCCATCGGTCATGAATTTACCGACAATGAACGACCATGTCTGCCTAAAGGTGAAGCAGCGGAGGAAACTGATTTGCGGGCCGTCATCGTTAGCATCCTTCGGGTCGCCGTCGGTATCAGCATCCTGCTTGATGTAAGTGAGTTCGACGCCATTGACGCGCTTGCTTTCCTCGGGTTTGTTGTAGAGGAATATCCAAAAGGCCATCCAGACATAGCCGAGGGCACCGATGACGATGAAGGCCATCTCCCAGCCCCAGAGTTTGGCGAGAACAGGAATCGTGAAAGGAGCGATGAGGGCACCGACACTGGCTCCGCTGTTGAAGATGGCGGTAGCAAAGGCGCGGTCTTTCTTGGGGAAGTATTCGGCTGTTACCTTGATGGCTGCGGGAAAGTTGCCTGCCTCGCCGAGTGCAAGGATGCAACGTGCTCCGAGAAAGAGCCACACGCTGGTAGTCGAGATGATCAGGGCAGCGTCCATTCCTCCAGAGGCCTTGAAGTCACGGATAGCATCAAGTGCTCCTGCAAACGATCCTGTCCACGTACCAATTTCAAGTCCTGCCGTCAAGATGCCGCAGAAGGCATGGAGCACGGCTCCGGTACTCCAAATGAAAATGGACCACAGGTAGCCTTTCTTCGTGCCCATCCAGTCAATGAACTTACCGGCAAAAAGCATACAGATAGCGTAGAAGATGGAGAAGACGGCTGTAATGTTACCGTAGTTCTCGTCGCTCCACCCGAACTCTTCCTGAATGCCGCCTGTGCCTGGATAGGTAAGCGACAAGACCTGACGGTCAAGGTAGTTGATGGTTGTTGCAAAGAACAACATCGCACAAATCACCCAGCGGTAATTTGTCATTTTGTTTGTCTGTAATGAACTCATTGTGTATAAGTGAAAAGTGAAAAATTAAAAAGATACAATCCAAGACATCCGTAACATCTGAAGTTAAAAGATTATTGCATCTCCTCGCGAGTCACATATATGGAGACTCCCATCCCTGCACAGTCGCAACCAACGACAGGAGGATTCTCTTTTAATAACTGTAGATGCAGGTACTCGATGGACGGGAAGTGGGTGAAGAGGGTCTTGCAGATGCGTGCAGCAGCGTGTTCAACGAGTTGCGAAGGCGTCTGCATGGTCTGCTTCACTACGTCGTAGATGAGTGCATAGTTGACGGTGCCGGCCAGACGGTCGGTAAGCATGGCCGCACTAAAGTTGACGCCCACCTCGAGGTTGAGCAGATAAGAAGAACCTACCACGCGCTCTTGGGGTAGAGCACCATGGTAGGCATACAGATGAACATCTTTCAAGATGATGGATGTCTTCATATTTTTTATCCGCAACGGCTTGCACCGCAATGTTTACAGATGAGACAGCCTTCCTGATAGACAAGCGTTTCCTGTCCGCACTGGGGGCACTTCTGGCCTTTGGCCTCGGTGCCGTCTTGCACGTATTTCTTCAGTGCACGCTCAACACCGTTCTTCCACGTGTTAATGCTCTCGCTCTCAAGTTGGAGCGATGACACAAGTTTCAGCACATTGGTCAGCGGCATACGATAACGCAACACGCCGGAGATGAGTTTGGCATAGTTCCAGTACTCCTTGTTGAACTTCTCGCTGAGACCCTCGATGGTGGTCTTGTAACCACGACGGTTGACAAACTGGAAGTCATAGCGCTTCTGACCATTATCGTCGATGTTCTTGATGATATAGCCTTTCGACACGGTCTTCGGCAGTGCCAGACCGTCCTCGTCGTCAAGCACGCCCGTAAAGATTTCGTAAGGATAGCCGTCGAGCAGTCCGACAAAAGCCACCCACTTCTCCTTGTTGTTCTGAAAACGGACGACATCGCATTCGAGGCTCTTCGGACGCACCTCTGTCACTTCGGGTGGATCGCAGTGGCACTCTTTTTCCTTCTTGTCGTCCTTCTTGGTAGAAATCAGCACACCGGCACGCGAACCGTCGCGATAGACCGTACAGCCTTTACAGCCGCACTTCCATGCCTCCATGTAGAGTTCGCCAACAAGTTCTTCAGTCACATTGTTAGGCAGATTGATGGTCACACTGATGCTGTGGTCCACCCACTTCTGAATGTCGCCCTGCATCTTCACTTTCTCGTGCCAATCAACATCGTTGGCCGTAGCCTTGTAGTAGGGCGACTTGCGTACCAGTTCGTCAATTTCCTCTTGAGAGTAGCGTTTCTCAGTATCAATGCCGTTCACCTGCATCCATGACAGAAACTTCGGATGATAGACGATGTACTCTTCAAACGAGTCACCTGTTTCATCAACAAAATCCACATGCACATTCGGTTCGTTGGGATTCACCTTACGTCGACGTTTATAGACAGGCATAAAAACTGGCTCGATGCCGCTTGTCGTCTGAGTCATCAGACTCGTCGTACCCGTCGGTGCAATGGTGAGGCATGCAATGTTGCGACGTCCCACCTTGGTCATCTCCTCATACAGCGCAGGGTCAACACTCTTGATGCGGTTGACAAAGGGATTGTTCTTCTCACGTTCAGCATCATAGATGGCAAATGCACCACGCTCTTTCGCCATCTGAACCGATGAGCGGTATGCCTCAACTGCCACGTTTTTCTGAACCTCTGTAGCAAAATAAGTAGCCTCGGGAGTGCCGTATGTAAGACCCATCGCAGCAATCATGTCACCCTCAGCCGTGATGCCCACACCTGTACGACGACCACGTCCGCTTTTGTCATAAATCTTCTGCCAGAGATGACGTTCCGCACCTTTCACCTCATCACTCTCGGGGTCAGATTCCACCTTCTTCATAATCAGTTCAATCTTTTCCAGTTCGAGGTCGATGATGTCGTCCATGATGCGCTGCGCCAATCCGACATGTTCACGAAACTTCTTATAGTTAAATGTAGCCTGCTTCGTAAACGGCTTCTCCACATAACTGTACAAGTTGATGGCCAACAGACGGCAAGAGTCGTAAGGACACAAGGGGATCTCACCGCAGGGGTTTGTAGAGACAGTCTTATAGCCAAGGTCGGCATAGCAGTCTGGCACCGATTCGCGCAAGATGGTATCCCAAAACAACACACCTGGTTCTGCACTCTTCCACGCATTGTGGACAATTTTTTTCCATAATTCCGAGGCATCGATTTCCTTTTGTACCAAAGGTTCATTGCTGTCAATCGGATATTTCTGCAAATACTTACGCCCTTCGCTGGCAGCCTTCATGAACTCATCGTCAATCTTGACAGAGACATTGGCACCCGTAACCTTACCTTCCGTCATCTTGGCATCGATGAACGACTCTGAATCGGGATGCTTGATGCTGACAGAGAGCATCAGGGCACCACGACGCCCGTCCTGAGCCACCTCACGGGTAGAGTTGCTATAGCGTTCCATAAACGGCACCAAGCCCGTAGAAGTCAAGGCTGAATTCTTCACAGGAGATCCCTTCGGGCGGATGTGGCTCAAATCATGCCCCACACCACCACGACGTTTCATCAGTTGTACCTGCTCCTCGTCAATGCGGATGATGGCGCCATAGGAGTCGGCACTGCCGTCAAGCCCCACCACGAAACAGTTGGAAAGCGATGCCACCTGGAAGTTGTTGCCGATTCCTGTCATCGGACTACCCGCAGGCACGATGTACTGAAAATGGTCAAGCAAGTCGAACACCTGCTGTGCCGACATCGGATTAGGATACTTCTGCTCAATACGGGCTATCTCATTGGCAATACGCCAGTGCATATCCTCTGGCGATTTCTCGTAAATGTTGCCAAATGAGTCCTTCATGGCATACTTAGTCACCCATACGCGCGCCGCCAATTCGTCGCCTGCAAAATACTGCAGCGATGCAGCGTACGCTTCGTCGTAGGTGTATGTTCTTTTCTTTTCCATTGTGAGATTAGATATTATTATAAATGTTTATTTCTTTCTACTGGCAATATCTGCAAAAAAGTCACCCCAAAGACATTTAGGGCACAAACACTTTGCAAAATTAGCACACTTTTTCTAAGAAACAAAATAAATCACAGAAAACTTTTCAACATTTTTACAAGTTTACCATTTCAAAAACTTAATATACACACAACCATATACTTACAAATTCTATACAAAGAAAAAGTTTACCAAAAAGAAAATAAACATCTAATTTATCAGCAAGATAATTTGCGAAAAAAGACAAAGTTCTGTATCTTTGCAAATGAATAGAATACAACAACAGAGAAGTTTATGGACATCAAGAACAGAAGAACCATCCGAAAGTATAAAACCGACGATGTGAGTGAAGAACTGCTGAGCAGACTGTTAGACGAAGCGGCACGTGCTGCCACAATGGGCAACATGCAACTGTACAGTGTCGTCGTTACACGTGACAAGGAGATGAAACATCGGCTCTCGCCTCTCCATTTCAACCAACCAATGGTGATGAATGCCCCTGTCGTGCTCACATTCTGTGCTGACTTTCACCGCTTCACCTACTGGTGCCACCAAAGAAATGCAGATGCCGGTTATGATAACTTTTTGTCGTTCATCAATGCTGCCAGCGACACGTTGCTATTCACACAGGCATTCACGACACTTGCAGAGACGGAGGGACTCGGTACTTGCTACCTCGGCACAACAGTTTATCAGCCACAGGGTATCATTGATGTGCTGGGATTACCTCGTCTTGTCTTTCCCATAACAACGATTACGGTTGGCTGGCCTGATGAGATGCCAGAACAGACGGACCGTCTGCCGCTCGCAGGTTTGCTGCACAAGGAGAAGTACCATGACTATGTGGCTGACGACATCGACCGCATCTACGCTCTCAAGGAATCGCTACCAGAGAATCAACACTTCGTTGCCATCAACCAGAAAGAAAACCTCGCGCAAGTCTTCACCGACTGCCGTTACACTCGTCGTGACAACGAATTCCTTTCCACAGGTATGCTTGAGGCTCTGAAACAGCAAGGGTTTCTCTGATGGCAAGACAGAGGTAGAAATTAAGTCATTCAGAAGTTAAAGAAGGTGTCGAGAGTTTCACGGCAGCGACCTGGCAATAGTATGTGGTGATTGCCGATGGGACGAGTCAGGAAGTAGGCTGCGTCGGAAGGGTTGTCCAATTGGACGACGGCTTGTGTGCGGCAGAGGTTGGGACGGTCTTCGCAACGGAGGAGTATGCCTTCGCTGACATAATAGTGGCCGAGGTCGCCAGCAGCCTTAAACAGGGTGACAGGCCCTTCGGGCATATAACCGCGTATGCCGACACCGATGCCCGACTCGAAATGTGTATCCAGTTCGAAGCGTTGAAGCATATCGAAGGGTATGGTGCAATGAGCCAGCAAGAGTTCGCCACTTTGTGTGTCGATGTGAGCAGGATTGCACTGAAATCCGCTGACGCCAAAGAGGGCCTGTGCGATGGTCATGGAGAGCATGGCAGGGATGTCGCCTTCGCAACCAGCCACGATGCCTTCGCTGTTGAGCCGAGCCAGTGCCAGGCAGCCTGTGTTGTGCAGGGCGGTAAGGAGGTCGAAACAACGGAGGGTGAAGCCTCCGAGAGCATGGACAGAAACGATTTGCTTGAGGGATTCGTAAATGCAGACGGCTCCGTTGAGACTATGGCGAACGGAAGATGACGTGGCTTTATCGTTCCACTCCGTTGGTATAGCATCGGATGACTCGGGCATACGGTCGAGCACTTCCTGCAGGTCGATGTCAACTAGTTCGATGCCCAGACGCTGGCGTACTGCCACTCGGTCCGCTGTGCTGGAGATGAGCCAATCAGAGGGCTGCCCAACTACTCCCAGACGTGTGTGGCTTAAGCGTCGCAGGGCTTCTCCCACTGTATGGAGCACCTCTATACGGTGGGCGATATAATCGATGCGGCCGTGCAGAATTTCACCTGGAATATCATGCTGACGCAGATAGGAAAGTATCTCCATCGAGGCAGCGAGTGAATTGCTTTCACCAGACGTAAGCAAATAGAACGGGCGCGACGATTTCTGGCGCAAATCGGCGAGCAGACGGCGGAATACACCTTCTGTGCCGCCTGTACGAACGTAGATGAGGTCGAGGGCATGGGTGCCATAGTCAGCATACTCCTCTCCACGAAAAACATACTCGATGCCAAGACTCTGCAAGAAAGCCTTGGTAGCATTATCAACAGCCTGCACATCATGCAGGGGTGACGTGAGTGTATAAATGGCAGTGTTCATAATCTATTCCCAGCGGATGGTGGTCGCCGGCCCTTTGATGCTCATCAAATAGGACGAGCCGAAGATGATTAGTGATGAAATAAGCAATACACCAATGTTAATCAACAGGAAGTAAAGCCAGTTGAACTCTATCGGCACTGCATCTATATAATAGGTATCAGGATTAAGTTTGACAATGCCAAAATGCTGTTGGACGAAGCAAAGCAGAAGCGCCACGACATTGCCGATAAGCATACCTTTTCCCACGAGCATAACAGAGAAGTGACGGAAAATCCGCCGCACAGTCCCGTTGGTAGCGCCCAATGCCTTGAGAATGCCTATCATCTGGATGCGTTCGAGCATTACAATCAGCAGACCGCTGACAATGGTAAAACCACCTATCAACATCATCAGTACTATAATCATCACAACATTCATGTCCAGCACATCGAGCCATGAAAAGATATGGGGTACAATCTGGCGGATGCTGAACACACCTCGCAGGGCACCGATACGGTCAACGGTGTGATTAATGTTTCTGGCCAGACAGTCTGCCACTTCATCACCTTCGTTAAAGCCAGCAACCCTGATTTCCACCCCACTCGACTCGTCGGCTTTCCAGTTGTTCAGTTTACGGATAGTACGCAAGTCGGTCAAGCACATTACTTTGTCAAACTCCGCCAAATGGGTCTCGTAGATGCCGGCTATGGTAAAACGCCGTGCGCGGATATTGTCGGTGCTAACGAAATAAGCAAAAACACGGTCGCCGCATTTCAGTTGCATGGCATCGGCAATACGGCGGGATAGCACTAACTGATTGGAGGAACTGTCGGCCGAGAAGGATGGCATTTCACCTTCGACAAGAAAACGGCGAAAGAATGAAAGGTCATAGTCCTCTCCCACTCCCTTCATCTGCACACCGACAAAGTTGTCGTTGGTCTTCAGCATACCCTGGGTGACGGCAAACACCTGTGCATGTTCCACTCCCTCCGTCTCTGTAACGGCCTGCATCAGGCTGTCGTTCGTAACGACAGGACAGAGCATACCATATTCATCCAACGAAAGACTGAGCACTTGAGCATGTGACCCGAAGCCGACCACCTTGTCTGTCACTTCACGCTGGAAGCCCAGCACAACAAACACGCTGACGACCATCACAGCCAGTCCGATGGCGATACCCGTCAGCGCAATTTGTATGGCAGGTTGCGAGAAACGCTGCTCCTCGCTTTTCTCACCATAAATCCGTCGTGCTATAAACAGTTCAAGGCCCACAGTTATTCTGTCCTGCCAGGATAAGCCTCTAGCGCCTTGCGAAGAACGACCAACGCACGGCTCAGGTCACGCTTCTTCAACACGTAGGCAATACGAACCTCGTTGCGCCCTGCACCTGGCGTCGTATAGAAGCCGCTGGCAGGTGCCATCATCACCGTCTCGCCTTCATAGTTGAAGTCCGACAGACACCATGCACAGAAGCGTTCGCTGTCGTCAACCGGCAACTTCGCCACCGTGTAGAACGCACCCATCGGAATCGGGCTATACACGCCTGGAATTCGGTTCAGACCGTCGATCAAACACTTGCGTCGCTCCACATACTCATCATAAACGTCACGGCTATACTCCTCTGGCACACCCAGCGAAGCCTCAGCCGCAATCTGACCAATGAGCGGCGGCGACAGACGAGCCTGACAGAACTTCATCACGGCTTTCCTGACCTCCTCGTTCTTCGTAATCAGCGCACCGATACGAATACCGCACTCTGAATAGCGTTTCGACACTGAGTCAATCAGTACCACATTCTGCTCGATGCCCTCTAAATGACAAGCCGAAATGTAAGGCGACCCCGTGTAGATGAACTCACGATATACCTCGTCAGAAAAGAGATAAAGGTCATACTTCTTCACCAAGTCGCGAATCTGATTCATCTCACGGCGCGTGTAAAGATAGCCCGTAGGATTGTTCGGATTGCAAATCAGGATGGCACGAGTGCGCTCGTTAATCAGTTCCTCAAATTTCTCAACCTTCGGCAAAGAGAAACCCTCCTCAATCGTCGTGGCGATGGTGCGAATCACCGCACCCGCCGAAATCGCAAACGCCATGTAGTTGGCGTAGGCAGGCTCTGGCACAATGATTTCGTCACCAGGATTCAGACATGAAAGAAACGCAAACAGCACAGCCTCCGAGCCCCCGCTCGTGATAATGATGTCGTCCGCAGTCAGACGGATGTCGTACTTGGCATAGTAACCCACCAGTTTCTCACGATACGAGCGAAAACCCTGACTCGGGCTGTACTCCAGAATCTTGCGGTCAAAATTTTTGATGGCATCAATCGCCACCTGAGGCGTTGGCAAATCTGGCTGACCGATGTTCAGATGATACACCTTCACCCCCCTCCGCTTGGCATCCTCAGCCAGCGGAGCCAGTTTGCGAATAGGCGAACTGGGCATCTCCGTGCCCCGAACAGATATTTGTGGCATCTCTTAGGATTTACAATTTAACAAATTACAATTAACTAACATTCTGCAAAGGTACGGATAAGTGAGAGAAATACCAAATTTTGGAGCAGCGAGTGCAAAAAAAACTCTTTTTTTATTGGAAGAGACGTGACAAAATTGTCTTTAGAAAAATTTATTTGAGTTTTTCCGAAAGGCTACGGGTAGGCGAACGAAGTTCGAGAATGCGTGAGTACCTACGGATACAGCCCAAAGGTACGACAAAAACTTAAAAGTTAAAAATTAAAAGTTATAAATTGGCTTGATAAGCGTAAATTTAGACGTTTTTTATAACAAAAGATGGAGATTCTATTTTTTTTTCCTAACTTCGCGACGTAAATCTTCTGAACAATGAAAACGGGTATCATTCAGATGCGCTGCACAGACAGCGTGGAGGAGAACAAACGAAGGCTGGCCGAACGGATAGGCGAGGCGGCAGAAAAGGGTGCCGAACTGATAGTGTTGCAGGAACTGCACAATTCGCTATATTTCTGTCAGGTGGAATCGACCGACAACTTCGACTTGGCTGAGACGGTGCCAGGCCCATCAACAGAGTTTTACGGTGCGTTGGCAAAGAGGCACTGCATCGTGCTGGTCGTCTCGCTGTTTGAACGACGGGCTGCGGGTCTGTACCACAATACAGCGGTGGTGCTGGAGAAAGACGGCTCGGTGGCAGGCATCTACCGAAAGATGCACATTCCCGACGACCCTGCCTACTACGAAAAGTTCTACTTCACTCCAGGCGACCTGGGATTCCGCCCCATTCAAACGAGTGTGGGAAGGCTGGGCGTACAGGTGTGCTGGGACCAGTGGTATCCAGAAGGAGCGCGTCTGATGGCGTTGCAAGGAGCCGACGTGCTCATCTATCCGACGGCGATTGGCTACGAGAGCAGCGACACGAAAGAGGAACAGGAGCGGCAGCGTGAGGCATGGACAACGGTGCAACGCGGTCATGCCGTGGCAAACGGTCTGCCTGTCATCACAGTGAACCGTACAGGGCATGAGCCAGACCCGAGCGGACAGACACGCGGCATCCAGTTCTGGGGCTGCAGTTTCGTTGCAGGGCCTCAGGGCGAAATGTTGTTCCGTGCGCCACAGGATGAGGAGGTGGTGGCTGTCATCGACATCGACCTGAAGCGTTCGGAGCAGGTCCGCCGTTGGTGGCCATTCCTACGCGACCGCCGTATCGACGAGTTTATGGCTCTGTCGAAAAGATTTGTTGATGATTAGGAAGGTAAGAAGTTTGTATCTGAATTTTCGTCAGTGATAAAACCTTGATTTTAAGGATTATTGAAGTTTAATTCTAATACCATTGCACACTGCTGGAATAGGAACTCTTCTTGTCGTATTTAAGAGCATCAGTAAGTGTGCTGGCATTGGCCCGTAGGGTTACATAATAAGAGGTATAGATGCCGAAGACCATACCACCGGAGATGTTGAAGCAGTGCATGTCGCGGCTGATGTTAACGGTGGTCATTGAGATGGCATGGTTGGTGAAGTCGTAACCCGACGACACGCTGACGTTCCACCCACTTGACAATTTCAGATTGCCGGAAAGGTTGAAGTTATGAACAAACTTGTAGGGATAACGCATGTTCTTCACATTGATGGGCCTTGAACGGTCTTCGCTCATCGTGATACCGTAGGAAAGCGACAGTGACCACGGCATCTCAAACTTCATGTAGCCGTCGCTATCGAGGCCTGCATCCTTCGGCTTGTTTGTTTCTAGTTCATCTTCACCGGAAGTATCGCCTGTATCGCTTTCACCGCCATCACTTTCCTCATCCTCGTCGAGATCGCCCTTTCCGAATAGTTTTCTGATGCCTGACCGCCACTTCCTCCACGTCTGGTTGTTGAGCGTATAGGAGAGGTTTTTCGACATTCCCTGAAAACGTCCCCAACGACCATACGACCACTCTGTCCTGTTGCCGACGACGACGTTTCCGTTCTCATCAAACTCGTAGGCATACGTGTGCCACACCGTATTCATATTGAAGGTAACCTTTCCCCATTTCAGACGCAAGCGTGTGGAGAGGTTGCTCCACGGTTGCCGTTTCGCTGCCAGGTTGTACGAGAGGGTGGCACCCAGTTCGTCGATGATGCTGACCTTGCGGATGGAGTCGTTGCGGTCGTGAATTTTCATCTCGATATTGTTGCCGATGTCAAGTGTCACAGAGCCAGTCTTGCCCTTTCCTGGCAATCCGTAAAGGCTACCTGAGTAGGGAGAGTATTCCACCAGCGACACATTGCCGTCGGCATCGGTCTTCGTATAGGTCTTGTAGTAGCCGTAGCGGCTCGCACTGAAGTCAGGAGCGTAGGAGAACGAAACACTCGGTGTGAGCACATGGCGCACCATCTCTATCTTCTTGCCGAAAACCTTCGGATTAGGTTTGAAGAAGCCGTACAGTTTTGTGTTCAGTTCGACACCCATGCTGTAGTTATAGACACGGTTGAATCCATAAATCGTGTCGCGCTGCACCTGCTGCCGTTTCGTGTCCCACGACTGCTCCACCCGATTGGTGTACCAGCGTTCAGTATAGTCGAACTGCGGGATTACATTGATATACTTCAGCAACTGAAACGACGCCCTGATGGGGATGTTGTGCTTCATTCCGTTCTTCCAGTCCTTGATAAGGTTGGACTTCAGCAGTTGGTCTTCCTTTGTCGATATGCTGTTCGAGAGAGCACCCATGTAACGCATCGATATCTTTTCATACCAACGCTCCTTGCCCACCATCTTTTTTCTTCTGAACGGGTAGAACTGCTGCACTGAGATGGTGAGGTTGGGCAGAGTCAGCGCTAGGGTCGAGTCCTTCATGTTCTGGGCAATGTTCATGCTCGACGAGATGCTCATGCCCAGTTTGGGGAAGGTTCTCGAATAACTGACCGACGACGTACGGGTGGATTGGCTGTACGACGTCGGGTTGTACAGACTCGTCAGGTTGTTCTTTTCATACGACTGCGTGGTGAAGTTCACACTCGCCGAGAAAGTGCTGTTCGGATTAGCCTTTGGGTCCTGTGTGTGCTGCCACTGCAACTTGAAGTTCTTCACCACCGAATAGTCTGGCAGATTCTCCTCTCCCGTCTTCGTCACCTGGTAGTTGAAATAGAAATTGCCATGATACCTGTAACGGTTCTTATACGTCGTCTGCACACCCACGCCCCACGAGCCCTTCGTGAAAATCTCACCCGTCAACTTCAAGTCCCATTTGTCGCTTGCTGCAAAATAGTAGCCGCCGTCTCTCAAGTAGAAGCCACGCGTGTTCTCGTCGCCATAACTCGGCATGATAAAGCCGCTGCTGTACTTCTTCGAGAACGGGAAATAGGCAAAAGGTATCATCACCGGCGTGGGCACATCCTCAATCACCAGCCAGGCAGGCCCCGAGAACACACTCTTGCCCGAATACACCTTCGCACGGCTCAGTGCGATGTAGAAGTGGGGATGTTCCTCGTCGCAGGTCGTATAGCGGCCGTGACGCATGAACAGTTCCTTGTTCTGGCCCTTCTTCGCCTCCTCACTGAATACGAAGCCTTCGTCCTGCTCCGATGAGACATTGGTGATAAAACCCTTCTGTGTATCGAAGTTATAAGCCATCGTCTCCGACTCATACTCATCGTCGCCTTGCTTGAACACAGGCTTGCCTTTCAATACACCCAGCGAGTCGGGCACACCGTTCGCATAGACCAGACTGCTGTCGAGGCTCATCTCGATACGTTCCGCCGTCAGTTCGATATTCTGGTAGTTTACCTGCGCGTCGCCGAACAGATAGGCACGGTTACGCCCCATCATGAACACGATAGAGTCCTTCGCCTCATAGGCCACAGGGTCGTCCAGCGCACTCTTCTTCTTATGCTTCGCCAGCGAATCCTCCACGGCAGCCACCGAGTCGTTCCACTGCACCGTTCCGCGCTTGGCACGCTCACCCACGCCTCTCTCCTTGTCAAACGCCTGCCTGATGCTGTCGAGGTTCTCCAGATAAGCCCTGTCGTCGCCCAAAGAGTCAGGAGGCAACGAATCATTTACGGCACAGGCAATCCGCTCCGCTCCCTTTGCAAAGGCCGAAGTAAATCTGCCCTGCGCCATGCTCAAGACGGCGAGAGCCACCAAAAAACATATCAACACACGTTGCTTCAACGGATATGCTATTCTTAAAACGCTGCGAAGTTACGACATTTTTTGCACATACACGCGACACGAAGTCTAAAAAAAACATAAAACCGCCCTTTTTCTGCCACCGACACTCTACGCCGACGGCACGGCGACAAGTGCTTGGCGTTGTTACGCTAAGTGCTTGGAAGAAATACGCCAAGCACTTGGAGATATCACGCCAAGCACTTAGCGTTAAATCTCCAAGCACTTGGACACACTTATGGACCGCCTCCGTTTCTTGCCCTGTGCTCTCTTCCAAGGCACTCCCGCTTGGCATTAAAAATAAATAATGTTAATTTATTTTGTATTGCTCTCGCTAATTCGTACCTTTGCACGAATTATGTACATACGTGAAAAGAAACAAGGGTTACGAGAATGAGAAGCGAACAACTGTTGGAAGATTTGTTGAGCAACGCGCTGAGCGAAAGCGTGCAGGTGGTGGCAAAGTTCGACCGTGCCGAAATGGAAATGGCTGACACGGACATCGAGGAGAAGGAAATACCCGTCCTGCCCCTGCGCAACATGATGCTGTTCCCACAGACCCTGCTGCCGGTCAACGTGAGCCGCGAATCGGCTCAGGCCCTGCTGGCCGATGCGTCGAAACGGAAGTTGACCATTGCCGTATTTGGCCAGAAGCGCGAGGACGTGGAACATCCTTCGGAACGCGACCTCTACCGCACAGGGGTGCTGGGGCGTGTGGTGAAGATGCTGAAACTGCCCGATGGCAGCCAGACGGCATTCCTCCAAGGACTGAGCCGCGTGAAACTCGTGGAGGCACACGAGGGCGACCGCTACTTGATGGGACATGTGGAGAAATACCCCGAAGTGGAACCGCAGCGGGGCGACCGCGAATTCCGTGCAACCATCGAGGCCTGCAAAGACTTGGCAGACAAGTTCATGCAGCGCGGCGACGGAATGCGCATCGAGTCGTCGTTCTCGCTGAACGACCTTCAGAGCCGCGTGTTCTTCGTCAATTTCCTCTGCGGCAGCCTGCCGATTTCAAACAAGGAGCATGTCATGCTGCTGGAGGAGTCGATGTTGGCCGAACGTGCGAAGAAACTGCTCACTATCCTCAACCGTGAATACCAGTTTGCACAGTTGAAGGCCAACATCCAGATGCAAACGCATGAGGATCTGAGCCGTGGCCAGCGCGAGTTTTTTCTTCGAAAGGAGATGGAGAACATCAAGGTAGAACTGGGCGAGAACGACGAGGAGGATACGAAGCGACTGCGCGACCGTGCCGCTAAGAAGAAGTGGAGCAAGGAGACGCAGGAACGTTTTGACAAGGAAGTGGCGAAACTGGAGCATCAGAGCAGTCAGAGCCCTGAGTACAGCACCCAGTTGGATTAC
The DNA here is from genome assembly GCA_024684455.1 of Bacteroidaceae bacterium. Lineage (GTDB taxonomy): Bacteria > Bacteroidota > Bacteroidia > Bacteroidales > Bacteroidaceae > UBA3839. The sequence continues at coordinate 15,451 of JAIKWU010000037.1, forward strand.
TTGAACACGCTGCTCGACCTGCCATGGGGTGAGATGACAAAAGACCGCATCGACATTGCTGCGGCAGAACGCATCCTCAACCGCGACCACTATGGCATGGAGGAAGTGAAAGAACGCATCCTCGAGTATCTGGCCGTGTTGAAGATGCGCGGCGACCTGAAGAGCCCCATCATCTGTCTGTACGGTCCTCCAGGAGTGGGTAAGACGTCGCTCGGACGCAGCATCGCCTCGGCCATGAAGCGGAAGTATGTCCGTGTGAGCCTCGGCGGCGTACAGGACGAGGCTGAGATTCGAGGCCATCGCCGCACCTACATTGGTGCCATGCCTGGACGCATCATCAAGGGACTGCTGACCGCAGGTTCGTCCAACCCCGTCTTCATCCTCGACGAGATAGACAAAGTGGGTACGAACCCTGTACACGGCGACCCTGCATCGGCTCTGCTCGAAGTGCTCGACCCCGAGCAGAACAAGGCGTTCCACGACAACTACGTCGATATGGACTACGACGTCTCAAACGTCATGTTCATCGCTACGGCCAACAATATCAGCACCATCCCAGCCCCACTGCTCGACCGCATGGAACTCATCGAGGTAAGCGGCTATCTGACCGAGGAGAAACTGGAGATTGCCAAGCGCCACCTCGTGCCGAAACAACTGGAAAACGTCGGCATGAAGCGCACGGATGTGAAGTTCTCAAAGGCCGCCCTTGAAAAAATCATCGAGGACTATACCCGTGAGAGCGGCGTGCGCGAACTGGACAAGAAAATCAACAAGGTGCTGCGCAAGATAGCACTGCGCGAAACGAGAGAAGAAAAGCAGGAAGCGCCGAAATCGCTCCAGCCCCAAGACATCAAGGAACTGTTGGGAACCGAACAGTTCTCTCGTGAGAAATACGAGGACAACGACAGCATTGGTGTGGTGACTGGACTTGCCTGGACAGCCGTGGGCGGCGAAATCCTCTTTGTCGAGACCTCACTGAGCAAAGGCAAGGGCAGCAAACTCACGCTGACGGGAAACCTGGGCGACGTAATGAAGGAATCGGCAATGCTGGCGATGGAATACGTCAAGGCACATGCCGACGCCTTGAACATCCCCACTGAGACGTTCGAAGAGTGGAACGTCCACATCCATGTGCCCGAAGGAGCCGTGCCAAAAGACGGACCGTCGGCAGGCATCACGATTGCCACCTCCATCGCCTCGGCATTCACCCATCGGAAGGTGCGCAGCAAACTGGCCATGACAGGTGAAATCACACTGCGCGGCAAGGTCATGCCCGTGGGTGGCATCAAGGAGAAGATTCTGGCCGCCAAACGTGCCGGCATCACCGACATCATCCTCTGCCGCGAGAACGAGAAGAACATCAAGGACATCCCTGAGAAGTATGTCAAAGGATTGACCTTCCACTACGTCGAACGTGTGGAGGAAGTCCTGAAGTTTGCACTACTATAACGAAATCCATTTAAGACTACGAATTTCACATATTACACGAATGAATGGGCCATGACATGTTCACACGTCAATCCTCGTCAATCTCATAAAAAATATTTTTGAAGATTGACGTCAAGATTTCTGCAGATTGACGTGTAAAAAATAACAATTCGTTTAATTCGTTTAATTCGTAGTGAAAAAAAATGACATTCGAAGTACAACATAACGACCCTAAGTCGAATGCACGTGCCGGTCTGATTCAGACGGGACACGGCCCCATCGAAACGCCTATCTTCATGCCTGTGGGAACACTCGGCAGCGTGAAGGCAGTGCATCTGCATGAACTCAAGGACGACATCAAAGCGCAGATCATCCTCGGCAACACCTACCACCTCTACCTGCGCCCTGGCATCGAAGTCATCGAGGCAGCAGGCGGCCTGCACAAGTTCAACGGTTTCGACCGTCCCGTGCTTACCGACAGCGGCGGCTTTCAAGTGTTTTCGCTGGCAGGCATTCGCAAGTTGAAAGAGGAAGGCGCAGAGTTTCGCAGCCACATAGACGGCTCGCGTCACATGTTCACTCCAGAACGTGTCATGGACATCGAGCGCAGCATCGGTGCCGACATCATGATGGCGTTTGATGAGTGCCCTCCTGGTACGGCCGAGTATGACTACGCCAAGAAGTCGCTCGACCTGACTGAGAAGTGGCTCGACCGCTGCATCACCCGTTTCAATGAGACAGAGCCGAAATATGGTTACGAACAGAGCCTCTTCCCCATCGTTCAGGGATGCACCTACAAGGATTTGCGAGTGCGTGCTGCCGAGAACGTGGCATCGAAAGGCATGGACGGCAATGCCATCGGAGGCCTGGCTGTAGGCGAGCCCACTGAAGTGATGTACGAGATGATTGAAGTCGTCAATGCCATTCTTCCGAAAGACAAGCCACGCTACCTGATGGGAGTGGGCACACCTCAGAACATTCTCGAAGGCATCGAACGCGGCGTCGATATGTTCGACTGTGTGATGCCTACCCGAAACGGCCGCAATGCCATGCTCTTCACTTGGCACGGCACCATCAACCTGCGCAACAAGAAGTGGGAGGCCGACTTCACCCCACTCGACCCCGAAGGCATATCGTATGTCGATACGGCCTACACACGCGCATACGTACATCATTTATTTAAGGCACAAGAACTGCTGGCCCTCCAGATTGCCTCCATCCACAACCTCGCCTTCTATCTCGAACTTGTGAGAAAGGCTCGCCAGCACATCATTGCAGGTGACTTTACAACGTGGAAAGCCAGTATCATTGACGAACTGGGAAGAAGACTATGAGATTGATTGACAGAGTAATGCGTAAAGTCTTCGGACAGCGTGCACAAGCCATCCATGCAAAACTCCGTAAGTGGGACGACGCGATAGAGTGGCTTAAGGCGCATTCGCCCGTGTCGCGCCTCGACCGCTACCTCATCGGGAAGTTCCTCGGCACATACTTCTTTTCCATCATCCTCATCATCTCCATCGCCGTGGTGTTCGACATCAACGAGAACATTGACAAGTTCCTCACTCGAAACGCCACACTGAAGGAGATATTCTTCGACTACTATCTCAACTTCATCCCCTACTACTCCAACCTCTTCAGCCAGTTGTTTGTCTTCATCAGCGTCATCTTCTTCACAACGAAACTGGCTGAGAACTCCGAAATCATCGCCATGATGTCAACGGGCGTCAGTTTCAACCGCCTGTTACGTCCCTACCTGATTTCGGCAGCACTGCTGACGGTGATGACCTACATGCTCAGTGCCTACGTCATTCCGCGAGGCAACGTCAAGCGTGTGAAGTTTGAGAACACCTACAAACGGCGAAACGTCCCCAACTACGCTGCCAACGTCCAACTGGAAGTCGATACGGGTGTCATTGCTTACATCAGCCGTTATGAAAACCCCTTCAAGACAGGCTACGACTTCACTCTCGACAAGTTTGTCGATAAGAAACTTGTCAGCCATCTGCAAGCCATGTCGGTACAGTATGACTCCCTCTCCGAAGAGCCCTACCACTGGATTATCAACAACTACCAAATACGTGACCTGCAAGGCCGTCGCGAAGTGCTGACCAAAGGCACACGCATCGACTCCATCATTAAGATGGAGCCGCAGGACTTCCTCATTACAAAAGGTCAGCAGGAGACGCTCACCACGCCCGAACTCTCCACATACATCGAGCGGCAGAAGCAGCGTGGATTTGCCAACATCAAGGAGTTTGAGGTCGAATACTGGAAGCGTGGTGCATCAGCCTTTGCCACCTTCATCCTTACCATCATCGGCGTATCGATTTCGGCACGAAAACGCAAGAACGGCATGGGCATCGCCCTAGGAACGGGCCTCGGCCTCATCCTCGCATACATTATGTTCCAGACCGTATCCTCGACCTTTGCCATCAATGCCAACATGCATCCCGCCCTGGCCGCATGGATGCCGAACATTGTTTATGCCTTCATTGCCTACATTTTCTACAAGAAGGCACCGAGATAACGAAATAACGAGATAACGAAATCAAAAAAAATCCATACCAAAGTGTACTTTGACGAATTACCTTTAGACGACACCGTGCTGGATGCCCTCGATGCCATGCACTTCGAGGAATGCACTCCCATACAGGAACAAGCCATCCCGCCTCTGCTCAAGGGCCGCGATCTCATCGGCGTGGCTCAAACTGGCACAGGCAAAACGGCGGCCTACCTGCTGCCCGTGCTCAACGAACTGAACACAGGAGCCTATCCACAGGATGCCTGCAACTGTCTCATCATGGCTCCGACCCGCGAACTGGCTCAGCAGATTGACCGCCAAGTCGAGGGTTTCGCATACTTCATGCCCTTCTCGAGCGTGGCTGTCTATGGAGGAAATGACGGAACACGCTATGAACAGGAACGCCGCGGACTCACACTCGGTGCCGACATCATCATCGCCACGCCAGGACGCCTCATCAGCCATCTGACCACTGGCAAGATAGACTTCTCACAAGTCTCGTTCTTCATCCTCGACGAAGCCGACCGTATGCTCGACATGGGCTTCTACGACGACATCATGAAGATAGCCAGTTACCTGCCCAAAGAGCGGCAGACCATTATGTTCTCAGCCACTATGCCCGACGACATTCAGAAATTGGCGCACAATATCCTCAACAACCCTGTCGAAGTAAAGATTGCCGTGTCGAAGCCAGCCGAGAAGATTCGGCAGATTGCCTACATCTGCTACGACGGCATGAAGGACAACATCGTTCGCAGTGTCGTGGAGCACTGCCCCTTCGACGAAGGAAACAGTGTTGACCGCGTCATCATCTTCTGTGCCAAGAAAACAAAGGTGAGAGAGTTAGGACGCACATTTCGCATGAAGGGACTGAGCGTCGGGGCCATGCACAGCGACCTCAGCCAACAGGAACGCGACACCATCATGCGTGACTTCCGCAACGGCCACATCAATATCCTCATCGCCACCGACATCGTGAGCCGAGGCATCGACATCGATGACATCCAGATGGTCATCAACTACGACACGCCCCGCGACCCCGAGGACTACGTCCACCGCATCGGACGCACGGCACGTGCCAACCGCGACGGCATGGCAGTCACACTCGTCACCCCTCACGACTACCCCAGCCTCGTGAAGATTGAGAAACTCATCGAACGTGAAATCGACAAGCCTGACCTGCCCGAAGGGTGTGGCGAGAAACCTGACGTCAGCAAATCCACAAATCGTAAATCCACCCATCGTAAATTTCATGGCTCATCTGACCATCGACATCGGAAACACAGCCACAAAGGCAACGATTCACGCCGTCAAGGAGGCAGGAAGCCTCATGGCAACGGCTCCACTCCGTCACCAAAGGGTTGAAGGACATGACCTGCACTGGCTCCGTGACTTTGTCAAAGACGACGAGGTCCGTGCCTGCATCGTCTCGTCCACCATTGATGTGAAACCTACGATGCAGCGGCAGATTGACAGTCTCGGCATTCCACATGTCATCCGACTCGACGCCGCGACGCCTATTCCCATTCACAACGGCTACGAGACACCCGAGACCCTTGGCCCCGACCGCCTTGCCGCTGCCATCGGTGCCTACTATGAAAGTCTCAACCGTGTGGGCGAACACCGTCCCGTCCTCGTTGTCGATGCAGGCACAGCCATCACCTATGACCTTGTCACTACCGACGGCCACTACCTCGGCGGCTACATCTCGCCAGGCATCCACCTCCGCTTCCTCGCCCTCCACGAGCACACTGCACACCTGCCACTGGTTGAACCCCTTCCCCTCGGGAGAGATGGAAGGGGGCCTGGCACCACTACCCATTCCGCCATCCTTCATGGAGTGCTCGACGGAGTACGACACGAAATCGAAGGCTTCATCTGTGAATTTTCACTAAAATACCCTAAACTTTTGGTATTTTTCACAGGAGGAGACATGGAAAATTTTTCAGAAAGCGTAAAAAGTCGTATTTTTGCAGACGAATTCCTCGTGTCCAAAGGACTCGACCTCATATTGAAGTACAATTTACAAAAATGAAACAAAGAATACTAATCGTGGTTCTATCCATACTCCCCTCGTTGGGAGGGATTGGAGGAAGTCTCCTTTTTGCCCAGAACGGTGTCAACTCACCCTATTCACGCTATGGCTTCGGCATGATGGCCGACCGTGCGATGGGCTTCAACAAAGCCATGGGCGGCGTGGCACAAGGATTCCGCGACGGACAGCAAATCAACGTCAGCAACCCCGCCTCCTACTCAGCCGTCGATTCACTCACAGCCCTATTCGACCTCGGACTCTCCGTCTTCAACGGCAACTACAAAATGGGCAATATGCAGCAAAATGCCAAAAACGCCAGTTTCGACTACTTCGCCTTCCAGTTCCGTCTGCGGCGTGGGTTAGGCGTCACCCTCGGTATCCTACCCTACACCAACATCAGTTATAAGTTCAACTCGGCCAGTAGCACTATCAGCGGCAGTGAGACCATCACTTCGACCAACACCTTCACAGGCAGCGGCGGACTCCATCAAGTGTTCCTCGGAGCCGGTTGGCAGCCATTGCCCGGCCTCTCCGTCGGAGCCAACGTCTCCTACCTTTACGGCGACTACAACCACACTTCGGCCAACACATTCAGCGAAAGCAGTGCCTTCTCCATGCAGCGCTCTTACACAGCCGACATAGCGACCTATAAACTCGACTTCGGTATGCAACTCACTCTCCCGCTCTCAAAGCAGGACGACATCACCCTCGGAGCCACCTACGGACTGGGACACGACATCAAGAGCCAGGCTATCCGCACCACTCAGACCCGCAATAGTTCGGCCGTTAACGCATCGGGCGACACCCTTAGCAACGCCTTTCAACTACCCCACTCCATCGATGTCGGCATTACCTGGCGACATGCTCAGAAATGGCGCATTGGAGCCGACTTCACTCTCGAAAAATGGGCCAACGTGCGATTCCCCTCCGACATCAGCGGAACGTACACCAGTAGCAAGGGACACCTCAACGACCGCATGAAAATCTCGCTCGGCGGCGAATACACCCCCGATGCCTACGGACGAAAACTGCTCCAATACACCTCCTACCGCTTCGGCGGCTGGTACTCACAAACCTACGCCCGTACCAATGCCACGGACAAGCCCTACGAATTCGGCCTCACTGCTGGATTCTCCTTCCCCATCAAGAACCGTCATGTCTGGTACAACTCCCCACGGCTCAACATCGCCCTCCAGTGGGTACACAGCGAAATACCCTTCCTCAGTTCGCAGACAAACCAAAAAAACACCCTCACCGAAAACTATCTCCGACTCTCCGTCGGCCTCACCTTCAGCGAACGCTGGTTCACCAAGTGGAGAGTGCAGTAAACCTCTCATCCACATAAGGGAAACAAGCCCATGAACAGAAAGCATCTCCTCTATCTTCTATGGATACTCCCCTCTTTGGGAGGGGTAGGAGGAGGTTTGCTGTCCTGCACCTCCAACGATCACCACTACGCCCCAGCCATCGTAGAGCGTGACTCACTGCCCGTGCTCAGGAGCATCGGTGTCTCTACCCTCATCTCCGACTCAGGCATCATACGCTACCGCATCATCAGCGAAGACTGGTACATCTACGACCGAAAGCAGCCCACCTACTGGTCGTTTGAAAAAGGGCTCTTCGTCGAGAAATTCGATGAAAACTACCACGTCGAAGCCTTCATCAACTGCGACACCGCCTACTACTTCGACCAACTCGGGCTGTGGGAACTCCGCGGACGTGTTGTTGTCAAGAACCTGAAGGACGAAACCTTCAAAACCTCGCTCCTCTACTGGAGCACTACAGAACACCGTATCTACTCGCCTGCCTACATGAAGATACAAGGCATCGAGCAAGAACTCGACGGATACGACTTCTCCTCTAACGAACAGATGACCGAATATCGCATCCATGCAGCCAGCGGAGCCTTCCCCACCGACGAGGAAGACAAACCTCATCCCGAATCGCGCCCCATGGAAGCGCCTAACGACACCACCAGCGTCAACAGTCAACCTGCCATCGGCATCCCGCCTGTCCGAAACAACACTCCCCTGCAACGTCCTCGTCCCCCACAGCGATTAAAGTGAGACACTTCTGTGTCAAAAAAACACCTAAGCGGACGTGTATTTATTCCACGTAGAGAATGTCATTTTTGTCACATTCCGACCGTCACACCCTCATTTTCTACAAAAAACCTGCAACGGATAGCGTGTATATCACATTTTTTTCGTAACTTTGTGCGCTTTTATGGGCCTACCGCTCATAGTAAGCATGAAAGCAATCAAAAAAAACAACAATAAAATCAATCAAAAACAATGGCAGTATTACAAAAAATCAGAAATCGTGGCGTCTTGCTCGTTTCTGCAATCGCCATCGCCCTGTTCCTCTTCGTGATAGGAGACTTGCTCAGAGGCGGTGAAGGCCTGATGAATCAGGCAAAACAAACCGTGGGTGAGGTCGGCGGCACGTCGGTCAGCATCCAAGATTATCAGTCACTGTTTGAGGAGTTCCAGATTTGGCAGGAAATCGCTCAGCAGAAGACATCCTCGTCAGAGGACGACAACAACCAACTGAAAGACATGGCCTGGCAGACCTACGTACAGAACAAACTCATCGAGGCTGAATGCGAGAAACTGGGTCTGACGGTGACCGACGCCGAGGTAGCCGACATGATTCGTCTGGGTGCCAGTCCATTGCTACAGGTGCCCGTATTTGCCAACCAGCAGACGGGGCGTTTCGACTATGCCCAACTGAACATGTTCCTCACGGAATATCAGAAACTGAAGGACGGCGGACAGCAGGTGCCGGAGACTTACGAAAAGATTTACAAGTACTATATGTTCGCCCAGAAGCAGATGCGCAGCCAGGCTCTGGCGGGCAAGTATCAGGCTCTGCTCTCGGGTTGCATCCTGTCGAACCCCGTGGAGGCGAAGATGGCTTTCGACGCTCGTTCGGAAGAGAGCGACATCCTGCTGGTGAGCCTGCCGCTGAGTGCCGTGGCTGACGATAAAGTCAGCGTGAGCGACGACGAGGTCAAGGCCAAGTACAATGCCGACAAGGAAAAATACCGCCAGTATGTCGAGACTCGCGACGCCAAGATGATTGACGTTGCTGTCACCGCCAGCGAGGCCGACCGCAAGGCTTTGGAGGAGGACATGCAGGAAATCTACAAGGCTCTGGCTGCTGCCACTGATGCCACCGAAGCGGGCAATGTGGTTCGCCAGAATGCTTCGCTCTATCCTTACTCCGACACCCAGAAGGAGAAGGATGCCTTCCCACAGATGATTGCCAGCCATCTGGACGGCGACTCGACGGCGGTGGCTGTGGGACAGACGGCAAAGCCTACCTACGACGCCATGACCAACACGTACTGCACGTTCAAGGTGCTGGCGAAGGTCACGGAGCCCGACTCTGTTCTGTTCCGTCAACTGGCCGTCGTGGCTAATGACGAGAAGGAGGCGGATTCGAAGGCCGACAGCATTTTCAGCGCCCTCAGCACGGGTGCCGACTTCAAGGCTATGGCCAAGAAGTATAACCAGCAGGGTGACTCGACTTGGATCACTTCGGCTCAGTATCAGAACGCTGCCCTCGACGCCGACAACGCAGCCTTCGTCAATGCCCTGTACAGCATGAACCGCGGTGAGGTACGCAAACTGAAGTTCTCTAACGGCAATACTGTCATCCTGAAGGTGGAAGACCAGCGTCATCCCGTCACGAAGTACAACGTGGCTGCCATCATCAAGGAACTGCGTTTCTCCGACGACACCTACAGCAGCGAGTACAATAAGTTCAGTTCGTTCATAGCCGCCAACCCGACCCTGGAGCAGATGGAGGCCAACGCCGAAAAGAACGGCTATGCCGTCCGTCCCATCAGCGACCTGAACAGCGCCCAGCACAACATTTCTGGTATTCACAACACTCGTGATGCCGTAAAGTGGCTTTTTGATGATGCCAAGGTGAACGGCATTTCACAACTCTACGAATGTGGCGACAACGACCACCTGCTCGTCGTGGCTCTCACTGGCATCAACCCCGAAGGCTACACGTCTGAAACGAAAGTGGCCGAGAGTATCAAGCAGGAACTCATCAATGAGAAGAAGATTGAGAAACTCATCGCCGACAACAAGAGCGTGAAGAGCATCGACGACGCCAAGCAGATTGAAGGCGCCGTGGCTGATACTGTCCGCCACATCACCTTCGCAGCCCCCACCTTTGTCAGTGCAACGATGAGCAGCGAGCCTGCTATCAGTTCGACCGTCAGCAAGACTGCGAAAGGCCAGTTTGCAGGTCCTGTGAAGGGCACCAACGGCGTATATATGTTCCAGGTGCTCGACAAGAAGCAGACCGAGGAGAAATACGACGAGAAAGGCGAAGTGGCACAGGCTGCCAACAGCAACTTCCGCTACGTATCGCAGAGCCTCCTCAACGACCTCTATATGAAGGCTAATGTGAAGGACCTCCGTTACAAGTTCTTCTAACGAGCAAAGCCCACTTTCCTCCCCGAAGGAAAATGGGAAACATAAATACATATTCTACCCAAAAGAAACGCCCTGCAATGCTTCACATTGCAGGGCGTTGTTATTTGTAGTCCCATCCACTCCACCCGACTAGGGGGCTGAGGAGGGATTCCCTACTCATAGACCACGTCGATGGTCTCCTTCACGTGCTCACTGTCGTTGGTGATGAGGAGGACACGAGGCAGCGACTTGGCTGTTTTCAGATACTTGGCCAGCAGCACGATGTCCATGGTGATGGTTTCGCCAGGCACGATGTCACGCTTTGGCATGGACACCTGTATGGCGTTGTTGAAGACGTGAACAGCACTGATGCGGAGGATGCCGCTGCCTGTGTTGGATATGGCGACACGGCCCTTCAGTTTCGACTTCTTGCCGAGCCGTCCCAGGTTCAGTTCTTGCGTAGAAAGATGGAGAGACGGACGGTTCAGTTCCGAGGCGAAAGCACTGGCATCGGGAAGCAGTACGGAGGAGAGGACGATTTCGTTCTCGCTGCCCACTTTGTCCCCACTATAGCGCGCCAGATAGACACTCGTCTGGTTCAGGCCGTCGTTGTGCAAACCGTCGCTGTGGAGCGTAAGGTCTATGAATCCACGGCGTCCACGGGCCAGCATCTCAGGCTTATAAACCGCCGTGACGTAGGAAGGCAGGTGCATAAGTTGCGGAGTGAACACCTCTTTCGAGTCGTTCCAGATTTCGATGCGTGCCGTAGCAGAGTCGCCACGATGCACGTCAGAAAACTCCACATAGTTGGTACTGAGCCCGATGTCACCGATACGTGCGGGATAGAGTTCAGCAGCCGTACGGCGCTCGCCCGTGCTTACCACACCCTTCATACGCAGGCGCATAGGTTCCTCATTGGCATTGGTCTTTACGAGGATGATGCGGTCGAAATGGCCGAGTAGGTTGGCATCGTAAGTCACGGTGATGCTACCTTCCTCGCCCTTCTCCAGTGTCCGCTGTGTCCATGTTGGCTGCAAACATCCGCAACCTGCATCCACGGCCTCAATACGCAACGGCACACGGTCCTTGTTCTTGAACTTGAACGTCGCACTGACAGGCTTGTGCCACAGCGTCGAGCCAACATTGATGGTGGTCTGGGCGAACGATGCCTTCTGTGCGAAGGAAGTTAACAGCGAACAGTTAAATGTAAAGATAAAGCATAGAAAAAACTGTCTCATAAGCCTTTATTCATTGTTAATTATAATTTGCTCATTATCGTAGGCGAGATGAACATGCTGCGGCAGCCACTGCTCCTCGACGGCATGGGGACGAATGTGGTGTGACATGTGGATGAGCCAGGCTTCAGGACAGCCCAAACGCTCAGTGAAACGAACAGCATCCTCCAACGTCTGGTGCGACATGTGGGGCTCATGGCGCAGGCCGTTCACCACCATCTTCTTCACACCCTTCAGCAGTGCCACATCCTCATCGGGCATCATCAGCATATCGGTAATATAGGCGAAGTCGCCGATGCGAAAACCGAGGATGGGCAACTTGCCGTGCATCACACGCAGAGGCAGGACTTCCACACCTCCGATGTGCACTGGCACATGCGCCTTCATCTCTTCCAAATCAATCGACGGCACTCCTGGATAACGCTTTTCCTTCGGCGTGAAGCAGTAGGGAATGCGCTGACGCAGATGGTCGGCTGTGTAAGGCTCGGCATAGACCACCACATCGCCGAAGATGCTGAAGGGACGCAGGTCGTCCAAGCCTCCGACATGGTCATAATGCTCATGCGTGATGAGAATGGCATCGAGCCGTTTGAAATCGACACGGAGCATCTGTTCACGGAAGTCTGGCCCACAGTCAATCAAGATGCGACGCACACCGTCGGCAGCCGTCACGTCTTCTGCCTCGATGAGTGCACTGCAACGCAGTCGTCGGTCGCGCGGGTCGGTACTCGTGCAGACCATGCAGCGGCAACCGATTTGGGGTACGCCTGTCGAGGTTCCTGTGCCTAATAAAGTGACTTTCATCAATTAGCCTATGACATTAACTTCTGGATGAATGCTGATGCCGAATTTTTGCTGGACAGCCGCACAGACCGCCTCACTCAGCCGCAGGACGTCCTCGCCGGTCGCACCGCCACGATTCACCAACACGAGTGCCTGGCGGTCGTGGACGGCAGCAGGCCCCAGCGCACGGCCTTTCCATCCGCTCTGCTCGATGAGCCATCCTGCAGGTATCTTCACACCATTATCAACTTCGTAGAATGGCATTGCGGGATAAGTCTGCCGCAATGCCTCAAACTGCTCACGCGGCACGACGGGATTGACGAAGAAACTGCCTGCATTGCCCATAACAACAGGATCTGGCAGTTTTTCACGACGTACACGGATGATGACCTCGCGCACAGCCTCTGCCGTCGTGTCACCCTCAAGATGAGCACGAATGTTGCCGTAGTCGAGATGCGGTACAAATGTCGTCGAGAGGCGGTACTGGACGTGGGTCACAGCATAGCGGCCCCGCCACTCCTGCTTGAAGATGCTGCTGCGATAGGCATAGCGACACGTTGCATTGTCAAACACACACACCTCGCCGCTCTGCAAATCCACACACTCCACGCGCTCTATCAGGTCCTTCACTTCCACACCGTAGGCACCAATGTTCTGCACGGCACTGGCACCGACTTCGCCAGGAATCAGCGACAGGTTCTCAGCACCGTACCAACCTCGGCGCAAAGCCTCAGCCACAAAATCATCCCACACCATACCTGCTCCCACACGAACGAGCACGCTACGTACATCTGCTTCCATCACCTCAATGCCAAGAATCCGGCTGTGCAAGACGATGCCGTCGAAGTCGCGCGTAAACAGCAGATTGCTGCCTCCGCCGATATGCAACACACGCCTGCCGTCAAGCCTCGGAACGAGGTTCTGCAAGTCAGCCACGCTGTCGTACTCCACATATTCTTCCGCTTTCACAGAAATAGAGAACGTATTGGGAATCTGTGTGTTAAAAGTCGATTTCATAGAGTCTCCACCGACCATCAGTATGGTCGAATTTATACTTTACAAAGAGTCCGTTACTGGCACCTTCCATCAGCAGAATCTTACGATTTTCGCTCAGCGACGTCTGGCCATAATCAATAGCAGTCATCACCTCCGTCGGCAATGGCATCTGGTCACGAAACTCGGGCCACTCACCCTCAGTGAGTTCCGTCTCACCCCCCATATCGTCGTCCTCCGCCTCGCTCACCAGCCGCAGGGGGAACACGATGGACTCGCGCTGATAGAGCGTATCGTTCACAAACTTTCCGAAGAACGTAAGAAACGATGCCTGAGGCGTGGCTCCCACCGCCTTCGTGTCGTAGCCCGTCAGCATCCACTTACCCTGGACTCGCTGAAAATGATAGCGGTCGGTCGTCTGTGCCTTCAGGTAAATCCGCTCGACGGCCACGCTGTTCAGCGACGTATCGTTCTGCACAGCCAGGTCTGTCTCACGGTCGTAGATAGAGGCGTAGAACTCCTGCGAGGCAAAAGGCTCACGTTCCTGGAAGTCGGCCTTCGTCATAGCCTCGCCGCCTTCGTCCAGGCTCTTGAGCGGAAAAGCCACACGCTGCTGCTGATAGCGGCTGTCGGTCGTGAAGGCGTAGAAGAAGTCGGCAAACAGCATGTCCGCCGACTCGGGCTCAGGCTCGTCGTCATAGAGCATCAGGCTGTCCGAAGGCTCGTCAGCCACCACCGCCAGCGTGTCCGTTTGCATCTCTTCAATGTCGGCAGGTCTGCCGTGACACGCCGTCAGCAACAGCACAAGCCACCCGATTACAGACAGGGATATATACTTTTCGTGTCTCAAAAACACCATGATTCTGCTTAATTTGCTACAAAGTTACGCTTTCTTTTTCACTTATGCACTAATTTTTCACAAAAATGCTTAACTTTGCAGTCAAGTTTAACGCAATCCAGATATAACGCTAAGCACTTGGCGTAATCACGCTAAGTACTTGGCGTGAAAACGCTAAGCACTTAGAGGAAAAATTCCAAGTACTCAGAACGGAAACCAAACTTAATACAAAATACAATGTTAGAACGTATCAAACAGATGCTCGCCGAAGTCGATTCGCTCCAGGCCAAGACCGCCGAGGAAGTGGAGGCTCTGCGCATCAAATACCTGAGCAAGAAGGGTGAAATCACAGCGTTGATGAACGACTTCCGCCTTGTGCCTGCCGACCAGAAGAAACAGGTCGGCATCGCCATCAACGAACTGAAGAACAAGGCATTGGAACGCATCAACGGCCTGAAGGCCGCCTGTGCCACACAGGACACCGAGCAGGACGACCTCGACCTCACCCGCACGGCCTACCCCATCCCCCTCGGCACACGTCATCCGCTCACGCTGGTGAAGAACGAAATCATCGACATCTTCTCACGTCTCGGATTCTCGCTTGCCGAAGGTCCCGAAGTGGAGGACGACTGGCACGTGTTCTCATCGATGAACTTCCCCGACGACCATCCTGCCCGCGACATGCAGGACACCTTCTTCGTCGAAAGCCATCCCGACATCATCCTGCGCACCCACACCTCCAGCGTGCAGGCCCGTGTGATGGAACGCACACAGCCCCCCATCCGCGTAATCTGCCCAGGCCGCGTCTATCGAAACGAAGCCATTAGCGCACGTGCCCACTGCTTCTTCCACCAGGTTGAGGGACTGTATGTCGATAAGGATGTCTCCTTCACCGACCTCAAACAAGTCCTGCTGCTCTTTGCCAAGGAGATGTTCGGCAACGACACCAAGATACGCCTGCGTCCCTCTTACTTCCCATTCACAGAACCTTCGGCTGAGATGGACGTAAGTTGCACCATCTGCGGCGGAAAAGGCTGCTCCATGTGCAAAGGCTCAGGCTGGCTCGAAATCCTCGGCTGCGGCATGGTCCATCCCAACGTGCTCGAAGCCAACGGAATTGACTCCACGCAGTACAAGGGCTATGCCTTCGGCATGGGCATCGAGCGCATCGCCAACCTCAAGTATCAGGTCAAGGACCTCCGCCTCTTCTCAGAGAACGATGTCCGCTTCCTGAGAGAGTTTGAGGCTGCGAACTGAGCCACGCATAACACGATTGTTTGTATAATCACGGATTACACGGATTACACGAAATAATGACATCATGTCGTTCGTGTAATCCGTGTAATTTTTTTGTGTGTAATCCCGAAGTGTACGCCTATCAGCGTGACTTGGGGTGATACTGATGACCGACTTTCAGTTTGTCGCCCTTGTCATCGAGCGTGAAGAAGCAAGGACGACGGACGTACTGTCCACGATGATTGACATTATGGCTGTGGATAGAGAGAAGCAGACGGCCGTCAAACGTTCGGAACATCATGCCGTGACCAAAGTTAGGCGGCGTGATGGGATTCTTCTCCTGAATCCACGGCCCGAAAATGCTGCCACTCTCGCTGTAGGCCACACCTTGCGTATATACCTTACCAATCCAACTCGTCCAGAGCATACCCAATCGGCCTTTCTTGGTGCGGAAGAGCCACGGTCCGTCGGTCACCATGTTCGGGCGCACCGATCCATCCTTCGTTTCCTCACGACTCCAAGGTGAATCACTGGCGCAGAAGAGAATCGTTGCCTTGCCCGTCGTACCGCTAAAATCGGGCTTCAAGGGAATGCATTCCACAGTACCGTTGCGATTCTGCAGCCATTCATGGCAATAGATTAAATAGGGTGTGCCGTCCGGTTCTATCCACAATGAGGCATCCAGCGTGGGACGGTCGGCAGGCAGATATGTCGCATCACCACCCCGAATGGGACGATACGGACCTTCCGCCTTGTCGCTCACCAGCACATGGCAGGCACGACGCTCAATCACATTGCCCATCACCGTATCAATCTTGACGGCATGATTGGTAAACGTAGCAAAATAGTAGTACTTGCCTTGATACTTGTGCAGTTCGGCAGCCCAAATCATCGGACGTGGCCCCATCCATGAGGCTGAATCGACCTCAGCCACACGATACGGGCCGCTCCAGCGTGCTAAGTCCTTGCTTTTCCAAAGCATACCGCCTGTGCCTGTCATGTAATACATTTGGGTAGCCTCATCAGCCAGCACAAAGGGGTCGCTCATCGTAATGGAATCGAGGGGGACGTTGTCGCGTGGCTGCCACTGACGTCGTCCCTGTGCTGCAGCCGTCAGCATTATACTGAGTACGGCCGTGAGAAGAAATAACTTTTTCATTTTTTTGTGTTTATGTGTGTTTTTTATCATTTCAAAGCCCAAATTTAAGTAAAATATCCAGAAATAGCCAAATGATTTAACACTTAATCGAAAAAAAAGAGTTTTTTTGCACTCGCTGCTCCAAAATTTGGCATTTCCCTCACTTAACCGTAACTCTGGCAGCGCCGAAGTTACTCACGCTCTGGAGAATAAATCAAAAAACTTCGTCTTTTGTTTTGTTTTCCACTCACTTAACCGTAACTTTGCAAAAACTTTACGTACGGACACAGACATGAATCAACAACAACGCTACATGATGCGCGGCGTAAGTGCCGCGAAGGAGGACGTCCACAACGCCATCAAGAACATTGACAAGGGGCTTTTCCCACAGGCCTTCTGTAAAATCATTCCCGACATTCTGGGCGGCGACCCCGAGTGGTGCAACATCATGCACGCCGACGGCGCCGGCACAAAATCGAGTCTCGCTTACATGTACTGGAAGGAGACGGGCGACCTGAGCGTGTGGAAAGGCATCGCACAGGATGCGCTCATCATGAATACGGACGACTTGCTCTGTGTGGGTGCCGTCGATAACATCCTCGTCAGCAGCACGATAGGACGCAAC